>JBJEOB010000063.1:0-10164 GCA_051880495.1 Lachnospiraceae bacterium | reverse complement strand
GTCTTCGAACCATATTGTATTTCAAGACCATCTGAATACGGCATTATTGCCGATATTGAAGTATGTCGCTTGTCAAATCCTTTGGTCTTCTCAACAAATATTGTTCTTTTACTTGTTACATACAACATTCCTGTGTAAGCACTTCTCTCCTCGTGTTCTCCCAACTCTTTTTTCCATGAAATTCCACTTCCCCATCTATCACCCTTAAATAATCCAGGCATAGATGCTCCAATGGATTTTCGCAAATAATCTTTTACAACTTTTCTATCAATCAACTGCACCTTACTATAAAAATAACACTTTTCACCCGGCTGCAAATATATATCATCCGTATAAATTTCCGGAAACTTTTCATGTGAAGAAGATATTTCTGTAGGTGTACTCTCGAATATATCATCAAATGAACTATTTAAACCTTTGTTGCGTTTTTTATGTACACCACTTCCTGTAGGTTTCTTATTCGCATAATAATCCTTTTCTTTCTCTTCCATTGCTCTCTGCCTACTTTCCTCGCGTTGCTGAGCAGCCCGTTCCGGAATCGGATTACTTTCACTCTGTTTTGGACGAATAGAAGCCAATTCATCCATTAAATCATCATATTTTGAGTTATCATTCGTCACAAAAACACCTACTTTCTATAAACTATACACTATATCAGACAATTCCTGCGCCATAATTTCTATATCTTCTATCGAATTATCCATACCAAGACTAATTCTTATTGTTCCCCGTGCATATTTCTTAGGAACATTTATAGCTCTTATAACATGTGAAATTTGAGTATTCACAGAATCACATGCAGACCCAGTCGCTACTTCTATGCCTTTTAAATCTAATCTATGCAATAGCACTTCGCCATCCAAATCTGCTATTGATAATGATATATTCCCTGGGTTCTTATTTGTCGAACCATTTACAATAAAATCAATGTTATTTTTTTTCAACTTATCCAAAAACAATTTCTCTAATGAAAAAAGATATTTACTGTTCGCTTCTATACTCGACACATTCTCCTTCAAAGCTTCTGCCATACCAACGATACTTGCCACATTTTCTGTTCCTGCTCTTTTTCCTGATTCTTGGCTTCCCCCAGTAATTAGGGAATGTATTTCAACACCGTTTTTTACATACAAAAAACCTACCCCTTTGGGTCCATTAAATTTATGTGCTGAAGCCGACAACATATCAATATCTAATTCTTTAACATCAATTTCAATATGACCTACTGCCTGAACAGCATCCGTATGAAATAGTGCACCATACTTATGAGCCACTAAAGCAAGTTCTTTTATATTTTGGATTGTACCAATTTCATTATTAGCAAACATAATGGACACAAGTGCAATATCATTTCCCATCTCTTTCTCAAGTGTGTCCGTACTAACCAAGCCATCCTTACCAACAGGCAAGTAGATAACTTCAAAGCCCAGTTTTTCCATCACCTTGCATGAATTTAATATTGCATGATGTTCAATACAACTTGTGATAATCTTTTTTCTACTAGTATCACTTGGGAACAAAACATTTTTAATTGCCCAATTGTCTGACTCTGTTCCTCCGGATGTAAATAAAATCTCATTTGGAAAAGAACCTATTGCAGTTGCTATCGTTTCTCTTGCATCTGCAATAGCCTTTCTGGGCACTCGTGCCGAAGAATATAACGTCGATGGGTTCTTATAACTATCCTGCAAATATGGCATCATAACAGCTAATGCTTTATCCGATAATTTAGTTGTAGCAGCGTGATCAGCATATATCTTTTTCATATTACTCAAATAACTTACATCCTTGTTCTTTAAATTCTTCTATTTTATCCATAATATCTTGCTCAGTAACTCCAAGGTATTCTGCCAGACATCCAATACAATAATAAGATTCTATTTTTTCGCCTAACAATTTTTGATTTATACCAATTGCATCCTTTGACAAATTCTCGCTACCGCATGATATACAATCTTTTTTCATCATAAATCTTTTACTGTCAGCTGTGGTACTGACTTACCTCCAAATTCTTCAGGATCTAAGATACCCAACTGAATCTTTATTATCCCTCGCATTTCCATTGCTGGACGCAAACAAAATAAATTGAATTCTCTAGCTGAAATGTCCTCTGGTTTTCGCACATTTGGATACAGAAGTTTCATATATGCTGTAGCAATACGTTTAATTGCTTCCGTATCTCTTGTATCAGATTTATCCGGCACATCAACTAACGCATCTACAACTGCTCTATAACTAGGGTCGTCCCTAAGTGCATGCATAATTGTTGTAAAATACTCTGAATTAAGTGCCCAACCACAAATCTTCAAATCATCGGTCATTCTAGGAAGATCCCATCCTTTCAAAAATCCATGAAATCTATCAATCAAAGCACTTTCATGAAATACCGTCGGCAATTCAGAAAACATATTTTGATACTCATTCATGTTATTCGCAGAAATGTTACCTAATAAAATGATACCTGCATCAGCAGCTCCCTCATGATTTCCTACAGTATACTTACCATTTTCCATATAACCTTTTAATGCGCCACGCATTTCATCTACATCCGTAAAGTTAATTGTCTGTACTTCATCTAAGGCCACATAGTCATGTCCAAAAACAAGACCTTCCTGTCTTCTTGAAATATCATAAAACATTTTTGCACGAGACATTGTTCCACCTGATGACAACCATCCAAAACGACTAACCTGACCAAACAGATATGATTTTCCTGTTCCTTTAGGGGCAAGTTCAATCAAGTTCAGCCTTTTTTCTACAAATGGCAATAGTCTTGTAATCATTGCTAATTTTTGATTTCGGTTATCGTATCCATCTGCATTATAATCAATGGCACCAAGAACAATATCAATCCATTCATCTAAAGTAAATTCTTCTCTTGCATATTTAAAATCATCTAAATCAACTGAGTATGGGCAAAAATCCTTGAAGCTTACTAGTTTTATTTTCCCTGGCTTTTTATCTTCTGGAAATTGGTAGCCTAATTCCACAATTCCCCAATTTTCCTCTGCTCTAAGCAAGGATTCTCCATACATTTCCCATGTATTTCGTGGTATAACAGTCTCCTTAAAGCTCAAACCAAAATCAGGCAGTGCAAAGGAGATATCTCCTGTCTTAATGTCAATCTCTATAGATATTTTAGCCAGAAACTTCACTTGTTCTTGATAATTTACTATTCGATTTTTTATTGCTTTCCAATCTTCTTTTTTAGGAATAAATTCTTTTATGAAACCAGTTGCTCCTTCAATCTCAATGACTCCATCATCATCTTGAAATCGTTTCAATACCCAATCACGCATAAATGAAGGAAGTTTAAATGAAGAGATAAAATTACTCTTCTTCAAGTCCTTATATACTACCATCTGATCAAAACAATCTCGGAGTCTTTCTAATACTGGTCTGTCCAAATCATTATATTCAAATTCACTCATCAGATGCACCTCCTAAACTACTATCTATGCGAATAAGTCAACTTCTTGTCCCATAGATTTTTGTATCTTGAATTTTAGTGACACCGATAAACTGGTATCTCCATCATATATTTCCGCTATGTATTCCCTGCTTCGTTTCAATTCTGGCATTACAAATTTCGCATGCTTTTGGTCTGCTACAAATTCACCATCATAAAATGTCTGACCAACAAGTATTCTTGGTTTATTCATAGGCACATTACAATATAATGTCAATGTCGCTACATCCTTTTGCTTAAGAATAATTATTGGATCAGTGAAACAATACTCAATATTCGCCGGTTTTCTACTAAGCGTAATAACAGGAACAACAACCTCTTCTAATGTTGCTCCACCATGAACTTCCACATTTGCCTTTCTACCACCTCTAAACCGTTCATAATTAGCAAGAATTGCAAATCCATCTTCATATGCAGCATACGGAATATGTGGATTATCCTCTGTCGGACAACATCTTCCACTATGCTGTGCTTTTTCATCAAGCTCTAACAGCGAAGAATTCTCATGTCCATAAATAACAGCTAATCTGCTTGCCCCGTGATCCGAAACAATAATTGCCTTAGTAATAGTATCCTGAACCAATAATGATTGAATTCTCCTCAATTCTGCATCTATTATTTCTAATTCCCTAAAAATATGAACAGGTTCTTTTATCTTTTCATAATCATAAATCTGACTGTGATGCTTTAATTCATCTAAATCATCAATTTTTCTATATTTCCCACCAAAATACTGAATAAACTCTTTATTTTTTTCTGTTATCGACGGAAGTTCACAATGTCCTATCGACATTTCAACAATTAGTCCATACTCTTCACATTTTGCCTTAATAAAAGATAAATACTCTACTCCCAAAGCATCAAAAAAGAATAATTCTGCATTCTCTTTTTCTAATTGAGATATAATACTACTTCTTGGACGTAGCTTATTATATGGTCTTTCTATTGCAAATTCGTTAACTGTATTTTCAAACGACGGATGAATCCTATTAGTTATTTTCTGCACCTTATATTCTTGGAAATACTGTGTTAATATATCTCGCAAAGCAATATCTGAATCAGATACTTTGGTATTCACGCCATCAAATGAAAATTTCCTCAAATATAAGTCTAAAGCAGATGAAAAGTGTTTTGCAGCCGAATACAACTCCTCTTCCGTATAATCATAAATGCACAAGCATCTAATAAACTCAAATTCTTCCGTCTCACTCCGATCAGTCAAGTAATATACCGCATCTTTTTCATGTTTACCTAACTTTTCACAATATCTTGCAATCAATGGCAACTGTTCTGGAATACGCTCAAGTAATTTTCTTCGCTCAATATACATCTTTTCAAAGTTTGGATTATCAATATCTTCATCTGCTAAATCTAAATAAATATGTTCTTCGAAATCACTTTCATTTTTGCTATTTTCCAATACTTTTTGCAGATAATTATTAGTAGTTCCATTGGATTTCATCGCAAGCCAATAAAGCCAATGTTTATTCGGCTCTTTCTGCACATCAATTTCCTGTATTACATGTTCTAAATTTGACGAAGTACCAAATTCGTCATAAATAACACCTGAAAATGATTGTTTATCTTGCATTTTACTACTAAGCCAGTTCCACTGTGCTTCTGTTCCATAGTTTTTTTCTGTTGCACCAGCAATTTCAGAATACTGTTTCGCTAAAGTTTCGTATATTCCATCAGACTCTACTACCTGATACATGGCTTTTGAAAAGAAAGTTTTGCTAAATCCAGTTTTTACTGGAATAACTCTATGCTCATTTAATTGTACCTCCGTCATCTTTTCCAAATAAGATAACAGATGTTTTATGTTCTCCATTGCAAAAAGCGTGTTTTGTGAATTTTCTTTCAAAAGTGTAATTTTCGGAAGCGGTGATTCCTCGCTATTGATTAGTATAGTTCTTACTGCAATCCTTGGATCTCTCTTCTCAAATTTTTCAATATACCTCCTACAATAACAGAGGATAATCAAGGCATGACCGCTAACCGATTGCCCCAAAACAGCATCCACATGCTCTTCTAAGTCACTTTCACTTTTTAGCATCATTGCTTGTGCACTTCCAATAAGTACATAATCCCCTATACCCGATATACCAGAAACACAGGCTTCCACATCAGGTAATCCATTTTTCTGACAACTATCCGAAACATAATTACACTCTTTTGTTTTATCTGCCTCTAATCTCTGTATTATTTCACTATATATTCCGATATTTTCTGTATCTAATATAAGTGGATATCCTGTGCTTTCTCCTTTGAAGTATGCGCTTATCTGTTTAAAGCTTTCATCTATGCTATCGCAATACATGCCTAATCACCTCCTAACCTTTTCTATTTTTAATAATTTCCATTCCCACGGTAGGATTATCCGCAATCAAGTCACACAAATACTTCTTCGCTTCATCAGCATCCATATTGTTAATAACTTCCATCGCTGTGTCTTTACCTTTTAACAAATATTGTTTTTCACACAATGATTTGAGCTTGTTTCGTACTGTAGAATTATCAAACCAAGCATGCGGAGCCTCGGTCACATGGCTTACAAGATAATCTCTGATTTCGTCGACGTCCGTTAAAATAACCGAATAATCTCCAATAACCCTTTGTTTAAAGCAACGATTTCTTTCTTCTGCATCAGAAAGGCGTTCATAAAAATCCGCCTTCTCTAAATATGCGATGGTTCTTGTTACCATTTCTTCCGTTGCCGTCTTGTCTCCAAACGGTTTGAACATTACTCTAACATTATTTCTTTCCTCATCGCTGAACATGCAATAAATAGGTGTCTGATACGTGTTAGACCAATCTGCGGGATTTTTAGTTCCGGTCTTATCTTTCCACAACGTAAGTAATTTTCTCTTTGCCTGATTTTGTAAAAATACTTTTACCTGACCTTCAATATAATTGAAATATTCTGTGCTTGACTTCGTAAACTGGCCATTAGGAATGTCAAAATATAACTTGTCAATATCCTGTTCATCCAAATCTTCAATAAATGTCGAAGCTACTTGCTTAAAATACTGTATTTGATTTTTATAAAACTCAATAAAGTTATTTCCTTCTGCAAGTAAACAATCATAGAACTTTGACTTATTCTGTTCCTGTAAACTTCCGCTTCTCTGCATCAAAAGCAACTGCTCTAAAAATCCTTCTAAGGTACCCGCATACTTTCTTAATGCCTCGAAAGATATTCTAATATTACTTGATCGTTTATTCCATTCAATTACTGCATCATGCAAAGACAACGCTCTTGGATTCAACTTATTGCTCTCCACAATTATCTGATATTCCAAGATTACATCATCAATTTTTTCATCTGCTGTTTCTGAATTCCATACCCAATTTGCTGCATCTGCGTTAAATTTCTGCTTTACTTGGTCAATATACGCACCATTATCATCAACTTCCAATGCTAATGTTTCCAACAAACCAGACCTATAGTTTCTAATGTATACAAGCATTCCGGCTTTACATTTTTCATTTGTAATGAGTTTTGTAAGGTCATCAACAATATTAGAGTCCGCATTGATTTTTCTTCCGATTGCATCTGCAAGGTCGCTCTCTGAACTCTTTGTGCTATTTGCCGTATTAGCAATTCCACAATAGCAATCAATTACTTCCGAAATGTCCTCTATTGAACTTGATAAATTTTCAGTCGCCAACAATGATTTTACACACCAAATCGGAAATGTAAGCTGTTTCATCCTACTTCTAATCTGATCCCTTGCACTCTCAATAGAGCCACATTGAGCATTGGCAATATTAAATACTTTTGCGGTACAACTCAAAAATGCCTTTTGTTCAGAACTCATTTCTACGATATATTCTTCTTTATAGTTACGATTAGGTGTAACCTTCTGATTCAAAGCATTTGCAATCATCTGCTTCATTTTATCTACAGACATACTTTCGCTATTTGAACCATTACTCCAAAAATAATCTGATACTGCGTACTCTTTTAAAACAAAGCCCATGACAAATGCAGCGATATTACTTGGGATAAAACCATATGGTGCATCTTCTAATGCCTCAAAAATTGAAAGAATACTTACCCTTCCGGCTGCATTAGAAAACCCTTGTTGCACTAACTCTTCCACTTTATTTTTTATCCTAACAATTGCAAGGCTCTTCTTACTTGGATCCTTCCAATATTCATCTATTCCCCATGCACCTGTTAAAGCATTTGCAAGGCTATTCTTTTCGTTACTTGACTTAAATGTTCCGGCCAATGTTTGATTTATTCCACATTCTGCACCTTGTGCTAATGGTCCCTTGGCAAACATATTGTCAATTACACTGTATTGGCTTAATCCATAGTAATATTTCTTATGTTCAACTGCTTTCAATTCGTCCTGTAATGCCTGGAGTCCAGCCAAGCGAACGCCACTTCTATTATCGCTTGTATAGAGCATAAACGCACCAGCAGATATCTTTTGTTTCCATTCATTTAAACATCTAATAGCTTGTTTTTCAAAATTAGTTGCTCTGGCTTTATCGTTTTGGGCATAGTAGCGGCTATACGCCATATTTTCGATATACTGTTCTATCAAATCCTGCCCCATCGTTGTTAAACATTCAATAAACACCATATTTTCTTCACTATCATTTGCTGCTTTGATAGTTAAATCTTTTATCTGTCCTGCTTCCCTATCATCCATTGCAAATGATACAAGCGTCTTGAATCTATTCGGCCTGATAGACTGTGATGCTTTTGACACTGCCACAGCAAAATTTCCTATAGCAACACCTTCCATCTCAAATCTTCCCTTAATAGAGGCAGGAAGCTGTATTGCCGTTAGCAAGTCAGCATTGATTATTAAATTCTGTGTTTTTGTTTCTGCAATTATTTCTTGCTTCTTCTTCTCGATAGTTGCGGCATCCCCTGTGCTATTTGCCACCGTATATTCCATTTTACCGCCACCAACTGGTTTTTTGAAAATCAGTCCATCTCTGCAAAGTTTTTCAGCAATACTTTTTCCTTTACCTTTGCTCCAATCCGTACCGGAAAAAGCCAAATCCACATTCATGTCATTAGGACGCAACAATTCAACCCCACTAATCCTCTGTGAGATTGCCTGCAATAATAATACTGTTTTAAATACTCTCTGCTCATCAGGAGTCAATTTATCGCTCTGTAAAAGATTATAAGAATCTAAAATCACCCTTACATCATCATTTAATCCATTTTGTCCCTTACCATTAAAGAAATCCCATAGCATATCGATAGTAAGTAAGTTCTGATTATCTAATGGTCCATATGTATTAATAAACCACTTGAAACCTTTCGCGTCTGTCATATCATTACTGATAATAAAGTCAAACATACTTCTCTGATTTGAACTGAATGCTACAGACAAATGTTTTAATAAAAGTGCTGCATATGGATGAATCGGAACTATTGACTGCAATTCTGTATCAGAAATAACCGTCTTTTGTCCCATCGTAGATTCCCTTTTTGCACTAGACTCAATTGTATTACGAACACTTGTTAATTGGTCATTTAACTCCTGGGCATATTCATTCCATTCATTTGCCAATACACTATCAGAAGTCTTCTTCATAGCCTGTGCCATTAAGCGAAATGCCATATTTTCAGGTAATTCAATTTTAACCGGTGGTACAAAACGATCTAATATCTTCTTTGCTGTATCTGCATTTACAAACAATGAACGGCTCTCATGAGAGACTATCATAAAATAAAATGGATGTGATAAGCTTATTTCTGCTAATGTTTGAAATCCAGTTAATGAATTAGGATTATTTTGGAAAAACTCTGTAAATTCATCCCACACAAATAAAATGGCACTTATATTATTTTTTGCAATAATATCCTTAATCCAATTTGCCATTCCCTGAACATCTAATCGCAGGGCAGTAATACCATTATCTTCTGCAACTTTAAGAATGTTACGCATGGTTTTCTGAACTTCGTTATTATCATTTAGTTTCTTGATAATTGTTGTTACATCCTCGCCGCCAAATGCCCATGCATATTCATCTTCATGAATAAGTGCATTAAAATAATCTCTATTTGCATCCTTTTCCAACCATTTCAAAGTTGCTTCTTTCAAGGACGACTCACCATGGTTTTCTAAACCATTTTCACTAAGCGCTGACATAATACTATCTTGAACTGCTAAAATCAAATCCTGATCTGAGCGAATTGAACCTGAACCAATTCTGTGAACTGTTATGAGCTTTCCACTATTCTTGTCAGTAATCAATTTCTGACATAAATCATTGCTTAAACCATAATCCTCGAAATAAGCTCTTACTTCATCATCGCTAGCCTCTAATAATGACTTTACAGTTAATGCAGCATGCGATTTACCTGTTCCATAAGCACCTTCTACCCAAAGAGAACGTGGATCTTTTCCCGACAGTACCGTATGTGTCTTCTCCAATAATTTAACAAATGTTTCATGTGGATAAAAGTTTTTCCAGCTTACTTTTCCCTGTTTAATCAAGTCTGCGGTTACTGCTGCATAGTATTTCGGATCAATATCAAAATATTCTTTATATATTTTCTTCTCGCTCATTCGTATTCTCCTTTATCAAAACAGTTCCAGCACATCTGTAGATGACTTATCTGATCTTAATGTAATGTTGTCTAAATCCAATGTAAACGATGCTGAAATGTATTCAGGATAATTGATTGTTAGTCCATTTAAGATTCTTATCATTTC
>JBJEOB010000062.1:0-2883 GCA_051880495.1 Lachnospiraceae bacterium | reverse complement strand
CTTACAAGAGTATGGTTTGACAGAGGTGGAAATTACCGTTTTTAATGAAGAAATGGAGGAAGCAGAAGCATTGATTTTAGAGGTATAATATAGAATCATAGGAGTGATAAGCATGAGTAAAGTAGTGAAAAGAGGATATTCTCCAAATGACCAAAGATTAGGCTTGGTAAGAGCTTCTTCCTCGGAGGAAAGCATCAGAATCAGAAAAAGCAAGGAATTACTTTGGAAGTTGCTTTATCAGATTCACTATTATTAGTAGGAAGGGCATGAAGTTAGAATGACAAGGGATAGTGTACAAAAAATAATAAGTGAAGAAAATTTAACTGGGTATAATTTTTTTGAAAGTAGAGTTAATACAGAGAATGAAATTGTCATAGTGAATGATTCAAAACAGTGGATTGTTTATGCAACGGACGAAAGGGCAAGTAAGGTGACTGGATCAGAGAAAACATTTGATAATGAATCGGATGCTTTAGGAAATTTTGTGAAGAGGTTAAGGGCATTGAATTTTTTAAATAAATGATTAATTGAGCGTGTGAGGTAAATGATACCAGCGGTATTTATATGGCTTGAGAAGTCGTGAATACCGCTGATTTTTTGTGCGTGACTATAAGTCAGCTAAATAAACAATCTATTCAATTTCCTGCGTATATTCCCAAATCTCGAATAATCATACATTAGCCTGAATTCACGCATTATCTTTTTATCAGGTGTGAGATTTTCAAACCGGCATTCTTTATTGCCGGGAGTCAGGCTGGTATCATAAAGGTTTGATGATACACAGTGTGTTCCTGAATTGTCGCATCCGATGCTTTTTACACGTGACTCGACAGGATAGACGGTAAACATGTTTTCCTTGCTTGCCTGATAGCACCAGCGGATTGCCCAGGAGTTTATCCTGCCGTTTACCTGGTCGGTGAGCATGTTGGTCATATCGACGCCGCCTTCGTTAAAATGTTTTCTGCGCTTGGCGGATTTTATGAATTCGTCAAAGTCACTGACTTCCCAATCAACTTTTTCAAAACGGTCCTTCCATGTTCCCCAGCCCCAGCTGCATGCACGTGGCGACATATAGATGTCGTGAGGGTATTTTTCAAGTGCTTTAAGAGGAAATGTGTATCCGCTTATGGACCATACATTTGGATTTTTTTCGTAAAAATCGAGTGCATTGTTCATGTAGCTTAAAAAGTCAGGGGACGTAATAAGGTCATCTTCAACAACTATTACCCTGCCATATTTGTCAAGTATTTCGGTCACACCACCGATAATGGACGCGGCAAGACCTTTGTTTTGTTCTGCTTTTATGACAGTGACATTTTTAAATGGACTGCTCTGGGCAAACTCATCAACAAATGCACGTGTCCGCTCGACACCGGCGCGTGCTTTGTCGTTTTTGGCATTGTCACAGAATATAAAAAGTTCGCTCTCATTTGCCAGTGTATTTGAAGCAAGGTGACTTAATGTACGCCTGGCATGGTCATCGCGATTGTATACAAAAACTACTACAGGTGCTGACATCATAGTTCTCCTTTAAATACTTTCTCGTATAATTCTTTGTAGCTGTTAAGCATGGTCTTTTCTGAATACATATTTACAGCCTTGATTCGGCATTCAAGACTCATGGCTTTAAGGTGTTCTGCATCGGAAAATGCATCAATAATCGCATCCGCCAGTGCCTTTGAGTCACCCGGGGTAACAAGCCATCCGGTCTTTGAATCGATTTGTTCATTCAGACCGCCGCTTGCAAAAGCGATAACAGGCGTGCCACATGCGAAGCTTTCAACAGTGGTGCACGGGAAATTATCTGCAAGGCTTGGCGTGATATAAATGTCTGAAAGAGCGTATAAATCTTTCATCTTGTCCTCATCTGCTACATATCCCATCTGGAAAACACTAAATTCCCTGTTAAATGAAACCTCATTGTCACAGTTGCCAAGAACCACAAGACAATAATCGGACTTATTCGGAATATATTCCAGTGCCTCAAGCAGATGCCTGAAGCTTCTGAATTGTGAATTGAGGTTTGAAGCAGCAAATAAAATAACGCGTTTGTCTGCCGGAATATTGTATTTCTCACGCAGTATAGAATGTATCTGTGGGGCGTATAAATCCACATCGATTCCGTTGTTAATGACTTCTATATGTTCATTTTTGAGAAACGATTCGTGAAATCTGTCTTTGAGCCACTCGGACGGAGAGACAAATACTATATTTTTACCGGCAAAACTTGTCTTCTTGGAAGAAAGCATTTTATCGGCAACATCAGTTCTTATGCCGGGATAAGTCTCCGGTTTAGGACAATGGCTGCAATTTCCCTCAATCCATTTAGTACAATCAAATGCATGCGCACAGTGTCCCGTGAGCGCCCACATATCATGCAGGGTCCATATTACGCGGCATTTTTCACTAATACGGGCAATATCTTCAATCCCCATATAATTGCCATGTATATTCTGAAGATGAACAATGTCTATTTTATATTTATCTATCGTCTCAAGAATACGCGCGGCAGCATAACGGTCATATTTCCTGTATGGGGCAAGCTTTCCATAGACGCGCGAAAAAAAGTACGGAATCTTTTTGTCGTATATTATTTCGTATCTTTTATCATCAGACTCGCCTCTTCCGACAATAAGATGCATATTTATATCGCTATTGTCAAAACCGTGAAGGAGCTGGCGCGTCACTTTCTCGGCACCGCCACCACGGTAGGTGGTGTTAACCAATAAAATATTCATAAATACTCTCCAAATTTAAGATTATTTAATTATATAACGTTATGGGGATAAAGTAAATAAGCCAAATTCATCCCAATTATAGTGGTTTATGTTGACACAGTCTTTTGTGTCAGCTATAATAGCTTTTGTAATTTAGTGAATCATC
>JBJEOB010000061.1:0-62676 GCA_051880495.1 Lachnospiraceae bacterium | reverse complement strand
ATATTTAAAGAAAAGCTTGAAGAATCAATGATTTAGGGCTTGACATTATAGGAAGTGGAGCGGTGCTTTATAACAAAATTTAATGTATAAAAAATCGTTATCCTGAGAAAACTGTTTTGCACGATGAAGAAGAGACTTAGTAAAGAATACGAGCCAGCTTATGCGAGTATTCTTTACATTTTTAAGGCTCTTCGAAATGCTTCGTGCAACCTGTTTTCTCAGGATAACGATTTTTTATGCATATATATTTGATATAAAACCGCCACTCCAATATTTTACGACTTCGGTTTCCGCAGTGGGCAGGCTGACATTGTAATCCTGTCGTTTAGTACATTTAACCCGCAGTCGGATAAGTAATCCTGCAGGATTGGGAGTGACTGTGGTGATGTTGGACCGATAATGATTTCGCCTATAAGGTCTGACAGATGGAGGTTGATTTTGCCGCACATTCTGTTAAGGTCGAGAGGATAATATTTTTTAATACGTTCTTTTGATACATAGTATTTTGGCTCGATGGCGAATTCGTGCGAAACAAACGGTGACACCACCAGTCTGAATTCACGTTCGCTTGCAAAAGACGGATGTTTAAAGGCGGCGGACTGAACCCATGCTTCGTTCATAAGAGCCTGCAGTTTTGGAATGCTGTCGGAAAAATTATCGGTGCTCTCTATAACACGTACAAATTCATTTACAAGCCTGTGTTCATGCATGTCTGACTGATAGAAAACTTCCTGGAGTGAGATGGCACCGCCAAGCATTTTTTGGAGAAGCTCTTCGCGGAAGGCAATGCAGACACCCTGACCCAGGTGGCCGTATCTTTCCCACTGGGCAGCATCGTCACGGTATCTTGAAAAACAGGCGGCGTATGCTGAATAATGAAATTCTTCTTCAAGCTCATGCTGGAAAAAACCTTCCGCCTGATGCATTTTTTCTATTGATTTGGAATCTCGAAGCTTGTCTAAAACTGCGTCGCAGATTCCATTCATAAATAACCGCATTTCAGCAGCATCATTCATGTTAAGTATATTATTAAGTCTGATTTCGGCATTGCGAAGTATGCCGTCAAAAGCAACAAATTCCGTATAATGATAAAGCATGATTTACCTCCATAAACCAGATGTAAAGTACATAAGCGCAGCCCATGTATACACAGAATAGAAAGTGTTGTCTGTGTCTTTGCCGGCTTTTAATATTGACATTGCCTCTTCTTTGGTAAGCAGTCTGAAGCCGTCAAAACATTCACTGCCTACAGCACCTTTTTGTGACAGGACAGATAGGCTGGTAAGATTAATCACGGCGCAGACAAGCGCATTACTTTCATCTGTCATTCCCGGTGTTGAGAAGAGTAATGGATTAATTACGGATATGCTGTCATTTTCTGTAACCGTAATTCCGGTTTCTTCTTCGATTTCACGGATGGCTGCATTGATAATCGGGTCAGACGCATTAGAGTCTTCCCGGTCGATTAGACCGGCAGGAGGACTTAATAGAAATTGTCCTGTCGGATAGCGGTATTCTTTGGTAAGAAGAATCTTTGGCTCGTTATTATTTTCAATTATTACAACGACACATGTTACTGCGTCAGGAAGAGAATTGGCAAATTCCTCATCAGATTTAATTGCCATGATGTTATCAAGTGGTCTTCTTGTTGCATCAAAATAATGTTTTCCCTCCTCGTACTGGAGATCAAAAACTTTGATAAATCTTGATTCAAATAGTGTTTTAACATTTTCTTTTTTTATTACTGGTTTCATAAATTTACACCTTCCTATATTTAATATTTTATCCCGAATATAATAAAAAAACAAGGATATGAAAGACAATTTATGGTTGTAAAGAAACAGCATAAATATGTTGAAAAGTCGAAAAAAGAGAAATTCAGTATTGAAGAAAAATGAACAGGCATTTATTATATATAAAGAAAGAATCATTAAAATTGATGATTTATTAATATAAGTCATAAAAGAAAATAAATAAGAAAGATTAAGGTGTTTTGTTGTCAAAATACTTTAAGGTAAAGAAGATGGAAAAAAAAGGGCTGCCAATTTTATGGATTGTAATTCCGTGCTACAATGAAAGAGAAGTATTACCGGCGACTGCTCCACAATTTTTGGAGGAGTTAAACAGCCTCATTGCGATGAAAAAAGTAAGTGAGCAAAGTAAGATTTTATATGTTAATGACGGTTCTAAGGACGAAACATGGGATATTATATGTAAATTGGCGGCAGAAAACAAGCAGATAATTGGAATCAGTCAAAGCAGAAATAGAGGACATCAGAATGCTGTACTTGCAGGTTTGATGGAAGCAAAAGATAAGTGTGATATTACAATTTCTATAGATTGTGACGGACAGGATGATATTTCTGCAATGACGCAAATGGTTGAAGAATATTTAAATGGTGCAGAAGTTGTATACGGAGTACGAAGCAAGAGGGACAAGGATACCTTTTTCAAAAGGTTTACGGCTGAAGCTTTCTATAAGTTTTTAAATGCAATGGGAGCAGAAATTGTATATAATCATGCAGATTACAGATTGATTAGTTCAAGAGTTTTGGAGGAACTTGAGGACTATCAGGAGGTAAATATTTTTTTAAGAGGATTAATTCCGTTGGTTGGATTTAAGAGTACTTCTGTGTATTATGAGAGACATGAAAGGTTAGCAGGGGAAAGTCATTATCCTTTTGGCAAAATGTTACATCTTGCTTTTGATGGAATTACAAGTTTATCAGTAAAACCGATTTCTATCATTGCAGGAGCGGGATGCATTGTGAGTATTATCGGTTTTATTGGAATTATATGGGCAATTACCATGGCAATATTGGAAAAAACGGTTGCCGGATGGGCTTCTACAATATGTGTAATATGTTTTTTGGGTGGAATTCAATTGTTATCTTTAGGGGTAATTGGCCAGTACATAGGAAAGATATATATGGAATCAAAACATCGACCAAGATATATTATCAGTGACCGCACATGGGAAAAATATGAACGACACTATAAAGGATAGAAATGAGTAATCTACATGAATAATTTGGAGAATAGACATGAAAAGAGTATTAATTATTGGGGCAGGTCCTGCGGGACTTACAGCAGCATACGAACTTTTAGGTAAATCGTCAGAGTACGAAGTTGTTGTTTTTGAAGAGAGTAACGTGATGGGTGGCATTTCAAAAACGGTAAATTACAAAGATAACCGTATGGATATGGGAGGCCATCGTTTCTTTTCAAAGGTTTTGGAAGTGAACGAATGGTGGGAGAAAATGCTCCCGACGCAGGGAAGCTTACCAAAGGATGATGTTTTGCTTCACAGAAATGCAACAACTGCTGCCGGCGGTCCGGATCCGGAAAAATCGGATCGTGTTATGTTGAGGCGAAACCGTATTTCAAGAATTTATTTTAATAATAAGTTTTTTGATTATCCTATTTCACTTAAATTTGAGACAATCCGGAATATGGGATTTGGCACAACAATTGTTGTGGGATTCAGCTATCTGAAAAGTGCGATTTTCAAACGAAAAGAAAAGAGTCTTGAGGATTTTTATATTAATCGTTTTGGAAAGAAGCTTTACTCCATGTTCTTTGAAAATTATACGGAAAATTTATGGGGCAGACATCCAAGTCAGATTTCACCGGAATGGGGAGCACAGCGCGTGAAGGGCTTATCAATAATTGCTGTGCTTAAGGATATGTTTTCAAGATTTTTCCATATTAAAAACAAGAAGGTGGAAACATCTTTAATTGAAGAATTTGCATATCCGAAGTACGGACCGGGTCAGCTGTGGGAGATTACAGCAGAAGAGGTAAAAAAACGCGGAGGTCAAATTCTTACTAATGCGAAAGTAACCGGAATTATCAAGGACAAAGATAATAAAGTAACAGGTGTTCTTTATGAGCATAATGGAGAAATGTGTCGAATGGAAGGAGACTATGTTATTTCCTCTATGCCGATTAAAGACCTTGTGGCAGGGATGAATGATGTTCCGGAACAGTATGCAAAGATTGCTGCAGGTCTTCCATATCGTGATTATATGACTGTTGGTGTGCTTGTTTCTAAACTGAAATTGAAAAACGAAACGGGGATTCCGACATTTGGCAATATTGTTCCTGATAACTGGGTATATGTACACGACCGCGGTGTAAAAATGGGTCGTTTCCAGATATATAATAACTGGTCCCCTTATCTGGTAAAGGATGTGGAGCATTTTGTCTGGATGGGGCTGGAATATTTCTGCAACGAAGGAGATGAAATGTGGTCCCTGTCGGATTCTTCTTTTGCCAATATGGCTATAAAAGAAATGGTTAAGATGGGCTTGATTGATTCAGAAGGCGATGTAAAAGATTTTCATGTTGAGCGTGTAAAAAAGGCTTATCCTGCTTATTTTGATACATATAAAGATATGGATCAGCTTCGTGGATATCTTGACACGATTCCGAATTTGTTCTGTGTCGGCAGAAATGGTCAGCATAGATATAACAATATTGATCATTCAATGTGTACTTCTTTTGAGACTGTTAAAAATATTTTGGCAGGAACGACAGATAAGAGCAATATCTGGAATGTAAATACTGAGAAAGAGTACCATGAAAATGCCGCTAAGCCGGAAAACGAATAACTATGGAGGAAATAATATAAGATGCGGTGTGGAATAAAACAGAAATTAAAATATGTTACGTCCGGCCAGTCCGGTAATGTGGAACGTATATGCCGGGCATTGCTGTTGATAGGATTCATTCTTAAAATTATATATGCTGCGCAGGTCAGTTATTATTATTCTCCGCATGATTTGGGACCGTTTTCAGTTGATGGTTCTCTTGTTGGTTACGGACATCTGTCTTACATACAGTATCTGTATCTTCACAGAAGTATTCCGGATACTTATATGGGGCAATTTTATCATCCGCCTCTTTTTCATATAATTGGTGCGATTGTATTGGCGATACATCATGTAACAGATAATTATACGGTGGCTTTTGAGAGCCTTCAAATGTTAAACATGCTTTTTGCAACAGTAGGTGTAATTTATGGATATCGTATATTGAAAAAGATAGGGAAAAATGACTGGTTTTTAGTGATTGGAACTGCATTCTTGAGTTTTTGCCCGGCCTTTTATATCATAGGAGCTGAATTGAATAATGACTGTCTTACGACAATGTTTACAATTATGGCACTTTATTATGCCTTATGCTGGCGGGAAAAACGAGATATATGTTCTATTCTGAAGATTGCTTTATGCATAGGACTGGGAATGCTGACAAAAACTAATGCAGCACTGATTGCTTTTGCAGTAGGACTGCTCTTTTTATGGACACTGATTGAAAATCGCAGCGAGTGGAAAAAGTATATCAGTCAGTTTTTCTTTTTTGGTGTTGTATGTATCCCACTGGGAATTTGCTGGAATATTTATCGTTTACTGAGATTTAAACTTCCGCTTACATATGTCATGAGATTGTCCGAAGAGTTGTCGCAATACATAGGAAATGTATCTGCGCTGATACGACTGGGATTTCCTTCTGCCAAACAATTGACTTCATGTAGTATAGACTGGAATAATCCTGTTGAATTCAGTAATATCTGGGGACAGACTTTTTTGACTATGAATTATGATGAAGGTATTTTACCGCTCCGTGGACAGTTTGGTAATATACTTGGCATTTTGTTGTTATGGATTAGCATTCTGCTTAGTGTTTTGCTTTTAATCAGGATGATTCGGACGTTGTTTATTTCATCAGCGGATATTAGCCTCAAGCTGCTGTTTCCGGTCAATTTCCTGATTATATACGGGAATTTTATTAAGTTTGCTTTTGATTTTCCCCATGTTTGTACGATGAATTTCAGATATATTGTAATTGTGCAGGTGCTTTTGATGGGAGGTGCTGTTATTTGGCATAAAAATAAATCCTCTAAAGGTCTGATGGATTTGGGAATATGTGTCTGTACTGTTGTACAAAGTATTCTGGCGACTTATCTGTATCTGTTTTTTGCAGTATAAAGAAAGTTGGCGGATAGCTCAGAAGTATATGTGTTGTCACTCAATGCATTTTTTGTTATAATGCAAATAATTTGTTGTAGAAGGTGGATGCAATGACGTTTAGTGAGGCAATGGATTATATCAATTCTGTAAGTAAAAAAGGCAGTGTTCTCGGACTGGATACTACGAGGGAGCTATGTAAAAGAGTCGGTAATCCGCAGGATAAGTTAAAATTTGTTCATATAGCCGGAACTAACGGTAAAGGCTCTACTCTTGCTTTTATTTCTACTGTCCTTACGGTGTCAGGGTATAGAACGGGAAGATATATTTCGCCTGTTATTTACAATTATTGTGAGAAGATTCAGGTTGACGGGGATAATATACCGACAGGTGACGTTGCACAATATGTAGAGATTATTAAAAAAGCATGCGATGATATGGTGGCAGAGGGATTTGAACAGCCGACAGTTTTCGAGATGGAGACGGTAATGGCTTTTATGCATTTTTTAAAAGAAAAATGTGATATTGTCGTGCTTGAAACAGGTATGGGGGGACGTGATGATTCCACCAATGTTATTAAATCACCTCTATGCTCGGTTCTTACTTCAATCAGTCTTGACCATGTAGGCATGATAGGAAATAATTTAAAAGAGATTACAGAGTGCAAAGCAGGGATAATTAAGGATAATTCACCGGTAGTTCTGTATGAGCAGGACGAGGAGGTTATGGATATTGTAAAATGCATTTGTTCAGACAAGGCATCAGAGCTTCATATTACATGCAATAAAGAAGTATTTCAAAAAGAGAACAGCCTTTACGGACAGGTGTTTGATTATAAGAATTTTACGGATATTACAATACGCCTGCTTGGCGCATACCAGATAAAGAATGCCGCCACAGCACTTGAAGTAATAAATATTTTAAGGAACAAAGGGTTTGAAATACCGGATGAAAAGGTAAGGGAAGGAATGGCACTTACAAGATGGCCGGGCAGATTTGAGATTGTTAATGACCGCCCGCTTATAATAATGGATGGCGCACACAACCCTGACGGTGCAAGAGTATTCAGACAGACCGTAGAAGATTATCTCGACGGATATGTTAAGATATTTGTAATGGGAATTCTTAAGGACAAGGATTATCGTTCAATTATCAAGTTGACAAATGACCTTGCAGGTGCCATTATTACAATTAATCCGGATAATGCCAGAGCTTTGACGGATACAGAGCTTAAGGATGCCATTGAGGAAATGAAGAAAAATGGTGAGCTGGCTAATAACAATATTAATGTGATTGCAGCAGGAAGGATAGAGGGCGGCATTGAACTGGCAAATCATATTGCAATGCAGCTTGGAGATGTAAAAACTGCGATAGTGGTATTTGGCTCATTGTCATTTTTGGGCGATTTAGGCAGATATCTTTATCAATAGATGTGGAGGCTATAATGGTTGATCAGGATAAGGTGAAAGAAGCGGTAAGGCTTTTATTAGAAGGAATAGGCGAGGATGTGGACAGAGAAGGCCTTAAGGATACTCCTGACAGAATCGCAAGAATGTATACGGAACTGCTTTCAGGTATGGATGAAGATGCAAGTGTTCATTTATCAAAGACATTTAGCGCATCAGATAATGAAATGGTTCTTGAAAAGGATATAACATTATATTCAATGTGTGAACATCATATGCTTCCGTTTTACGGTAAGGCACATATAGCATATATTCCCAATAAAAAGGTAGTTGGACTTAGCAAGCTGGCACGCTGTGTCGAGGTGTATGCAAGAAGACTTCAGATTCAGGAACAGCTGACAGCACAGATAGCAGATGCACTCATGGATAACCTTGAGGCTAAGGGTGTTATGGTAATGATTGAAGCAGAGCACATGTGCATGACCATGCGCGGTGTTAAAAAGCCGGGCACCAAGACAGTCACATATGTATGCCGTGGAGAATTTGAGGATAATATTAACCTTCAGAATGCTTTCTTTAATTTGGTAAAATAATGGAAAACAGATATAACAACATTATTTATAATAAAACATATAATGAGCTTTTGGAAAAATTGTCCGTTCTTGAAAGTGAACGCATTTTTTGCAGGCATGGAATAGAGCATTTGCTTGATGTATGCAGACTGGCATACATTAATGTGCTTGAAAACGGATTGAACATACCAAAGGACATAGTCTATGCAGCGGGACTTCTTCATGATATAGGACGTGTGGCGGAATACGAAGGACATGGAGAACACCATGAAAATGGCGCCAAAATAGCATCAGACATAATGGCAGAGTGCGGATATGCATGTGATGAAATAGAAATGGTCGCAGATGCAATTTTATCCCATAGGTCGTTAGATGATACAAATGAAACATCTCTTAAAAACATACTATACAAGGCTGATAAAGAATCAAGAAACTGCTTTTACTGCAGGGCATATGATTTATGTAAGTGGGACGAGAATAAAAAAAACAGGGGAGTAAAGTAGATGTTAATTGGTGGTAAGGAATTTGATGTAGAAAATAATATGTATATTATGGGAATACTAAATGTCACTCCGGATTCATTTTCGGATGGCGGAAAGTATAACCGGATGGATGCGGCATTATTCCACACGGAGGAAATGATTCGCGACGGCGCGGATATCATTGATGTCGGTGGTGAATCGACAAGACCGGGGCACACTGTTATTTCAGAAGAGGAAGAGATAGAAAGAGTGACTCCTGTTATTGAGAAAATTAAAGAGAGATTTGACATACCTGTTTCGATAGATACATATAAAGCAAGAGTTGCAGAGGCGGCAGTCATTTCGGGAGCAGACCTTATAAATGATATCTGGGGACTTAAATTTGAACCGGATATGGCAAAGGTTGTTGCAAAATACCAGCTGCCATGCTGCCTTATGCATAACCGCAGGGAAGCTGTTTATGATAATTACCTAAAGGATGTGCGTTCTGATCTTTTGGAGTGTATTCAGATTGCCCAAAATGCCGGTATAAAAGATGAAAATATTATATTGGACCCGGGTGTGGGATTCGGTAAGACGTATGAGCAGAATCTGATTATTATAAATAATTTAGAGATAATTAAGAAACTTGGATATCCGGTGTTACTTGGAACATCGAGAAAATCTGTAATCGGTCTGACACTTGATGTGCCGTCGGATGACAGAGTGATTGGTACAACAGTTACAACCGTTGTTGGAGTTAAAAAGGGCTGCGCATTCTACAGGGTGCATGACTGTAAGGCAAATAAGCAGGCTATTCTTATGGCAAGGGCAATTTTTAACAGTTAGGAGATAATATGGATTCAGTTATTATTGAAGGGTTAGAGGTTTACTGTAATCATGGTGTTTTTCCTGAGGAAAACAAATTAGGACAGAAATTTGTCGTTAATGCAGTCCTTTATACGGATACAAGAAAAGCAGGACTTGGCGATGAATTGGAAAAATCCATTGATTATGGTGAAGTATGCCATTTTATAACTAAATACATGAAAGAAAATACATGTCATCTTATTGAAGCTGCTGCCGAAAAACTGGCAAAGGAACTTTTGCTTAAAACATCAAATCTCAGGGAAGTTGAACTTGAAATCAAGAAGCCGTGGGCGCCTATCGGACTTCCGCTCAATTCGGCAAGCGTAAAGATTCATCGCAAATGGCATACAGCATATATTGCGACCGGTTCCAATATGGGGAACAGACAGGGATTTCTTGATATGGCAGCAGATGAGGTTGATGCTGATGAAAACTGTATTCTGCTTAAAATAGCTGATCCGATAGAAACTAAACCATACGGAATGGAAGAACAGGATGATTTCTTAAACAGCTGTATGGAAGTGAGGACATTGTACCATCCGAAGGAGCTTCTGGCACTTTGCAACAGAATAGAAAAGAAAGCAAACCGCGTCAGAACTGTCCACTGGGGACCGAGAACGCTCGACATGGATATTATTTTTTATGATGATGATGTTATATCGGAGGATTATCTGGTTGTGCCTCACATTGAAATGCACAAGAGAGAATTTGTTTTAAGACCACTGGCACAGATTGCTCCATATAAGGTTCATCCGTTACTTAATAAGAGAGTTGTTGAATTATTAGAAGACTTACAGAATAAGATGTCATAAGCAAAATGACAAACATTTATTCAATACGTATTAGTTCAACATTAACAGGCCCGGTAGTTGGAACACGGTACAGCGATGTCGTCCCAAAAAGCTGGAAGAAGGTGTATGTGGAAGTACAGCTTACATTTGTCATGCTTCCGGATTTAATAAGTTCGATATTTGAACCATCGGTATTCATACGGTACAGGGCAGGATTGTCGTTTTCAACATTATAGAAAATAACGTTGCCGTACAGATTATAATTGATGCATCTGCCTTCCCTGCCGTTATGAAGTACCTGCTTTTCCTGCGTATGTGTATTTACACGAACCAGTGAATAGTTGGTGTCAAGGTCTATATAGTATATATAGTCGCCCTGCATATCAGGCATATATGTATTGGCGCTGATGAAAGAAACAGCCTGTCTGTTTGCAAGGTTGTATGCGTAAATGTTGTGGTCATCAGCAACATTTGAATAATATAATGTGTCATTATAAATGCATGACGGGTAGTAACCGTTATCACTAAGCCGTTCATTATTTTTACCGTCAATATTCATTTTGTAAAAAGAAAGCCCGTCATCATCAGAATAATGCTGATAATAAATATCGTTGCCATACAGGTTGATAACGCCGGCGACCGAGTCATAAAGAGATGTCATCTTTTCACCTTTCAGATTGGTTCTTATAACACCCAGCAGCTGTCCCCTGAATATCATGGCGGCAGTTTCTTCAGAAAAATTATTACGGATATAGTAAATGTATTTGCCATATACATTAATACTGCTCACTGAGTCAGAATTCAGTTTTTTTATGTCAGTGCAGTCGCTGTTCATGACATATAAACGGTTGCGGTCGTATGGATTTGCAAAGTATATTTTACCGTCATATTCGCAGAACATTCCGTTGTTGTTAAGATTGCCGGTCGTATTGCCGTGTACGCCTTCAGGATTGTAGATTAAACGGTTTGCATACATACCATATCCTGTTGCGGCAGCAATTACCACGAAAATATATATTATAATAATTCTGTTTCTTAATTCTTTGGTCATTTTTATCACTCCCGATTATTTCGTAGTATAATTATACTACAAACAGCCGCGCATTGTACAATCAATTTATAAATGGTAAAAAAAACTGTAATAAAACAAAATTTGTGATATACTATAAAATAAAACACCATAGTTACATATGTTGGAGGAATTATGCTGGATTTACAGGAAATTAGAAAAGAAATTGATAGTGTAGACAGGGAGCTTGTTAAGCTTTTTGAGAAGAGAATGGAACTTACCACAAACGTGGCAAAATATAAAATTGAAACAGGCAAGAAGGTATTGGATCCTGAAAGAGAACAGCAGAAGCTTAATGCAATCGCAGATATGGTTTCCAATGAAATGAACAAGCATGGAATTAATGAAATATTCACGCAGATAATGGCAACCAGCCGTAAGTATCAGTATATGCTGCTTGAATCAATGGGACAGACACTCAGGGAAGATTACGTTGCACTTGATGAACTTCCGATAAAGGGCTGCAGAGTTGTATATCAGGGCGTTCCGGGAGCATATGCAGATATTGCAATGAAGAGATTCTTTGGGGAAGATGTCGATAATTATAATGTCAGGACATGGCGTGATGCCATGGAGGCAGTTAAGCGTGGAGAAGCGGATTATGCGGTACTTCCGATTGAGAATTCCACAGCAGGAATTGTAAGTGATGTTTACGACCTTCTTCAGGAATATAACAACTACATAGTTGCTGAGACGTATGTTAAGGTTGAACATGCCCTGCTTGGAACGCAGGGTGCTACGCTTTCTGACATCAGGACAGTGTACTCACATCCACAGGCACTTATGCAGTGCAGACAGTATCTTAACGAGAACAAAAACTGGGAACAGGTTGAGCAGACCAATACAGCATTAGCAGCAAGGAAAGTTGCCACAGACAACGATAAGTCACAGGCTGCAATTGCAAGTGTTGAGGCAGCCAAGACATATGGATTATCAGTACTTAAAGAACAAATAAATACAGAAGATAACAATACAACAAGATTTGTTATTGTTTCAAATAAGAGAGCATTCCTTAAAGATGCAGGAAAAGTTAGCATTTGTTTTGAGACAGAGCATACTGCAGGTAGTCTTTATGATATGTTAAGCCATATTATTTACAATGGTCTTAATATGACCAAGATTGAATCAAGACCTATTGAAGGAAGAGCATGGCAGTTCCGATTCTTTATTGATTTTATGGGTAATATTGACGAACCAAGCGTTATGAATGCACTCAGAGGAATTGAGGAAGAGGCTCTTTCAGTTAAGTTGCTTGGAAATTATTGATTTTTGGCTGTTGCAGGCAGAAAGAGGGGATATACATGGCAGTTACGATGTTTGCGGCAATTGAAGTAGGTTCATATGAAATCGAGATGAAAATATATGAAATCGGTGCTAAGAATGGTATCAGGGAAATTGACAGGATAGCTCATCTTATTGACCTTGGCAAAAATTCTTACAACGACAAATATATCGATTTTGAACTGATTGATGAAGTGTGCGATGTTCTGTATGATTTCTGCAAAATAATGAAATCATATCAGGTGAATAATTATCGTGTATGTGCGACGAGTGCTGTGCGTGAAGCTGAAAACTGCCAGAACATTGTCGACAGGATAGCTGTCAGAACGGGCCTTAAGACAGATGTGCTTAGTAATTCCGAATTAAGATTTACATACAATAAAGCAATAGCATCGAAAATGGATAATTTCATGTCAATAATTGAGGATGGAACAGTTCTTATCGACATGGGAAGCGGAAGCACACAGCTTACACTTTTTGACAAGGGAAAGCTTATCACAACGCAGAATACTCTGCTTGGTGCACTTCGTGTACGTGAAGCCATAGCAGGCTTTTCGGTGTCAGGCAGTAACTACAGGGCAGTGCTTGAAGAATACATTGATGACGATATGGGTGATATCAGAAAGATATTTTTCCATGGAACGGAAATTAAAAATGTAATCGTTACGGGCGGCTATATTAACTTCATGTTCAAAAACAGTGAAAATGCCGGAGATGCTTCCGGGTATTCGAAGGATGAATTTGACAAGCAGTATGAACTGCTTGTAATGTCATCTGAGGATGGTATTGAGGAGAAATTTGGGCTGCCAAGGGAGCATTCGGGTATATTTATACCAAGCAGCATGATTTGTAAAAAGATTCTGGATATTACAAAGGCACAGAATATCTGGATTCCAAATGTTAAACTGTGTGATGGTATTGCGGCTGAATTTGCAGAAAAAAATAAAAAGTTTAAATTTAACCGTGATTTTGGAAACGATACCCTTAATGCTTCAAGTGTAATTGCAAGACGCTACATGTGGAATGAAGAACACATACATTATGTGGAGGAAACAGGCATCATGATATTTGATGCGATGAAGAAGCTTCACGGACTGGGAAAACGTGAAAAGCTTCTTTTGCAGGTTTCTGCTATTTTGCATGAATGTGGAAAATATATTAATGTAAGTTATCCGGGTGAGTGCAGTTACGACATTATAATGCGGACAGAGATAATCGGACTGTCCCACCTGGAAAGGGTAATGGTTGCAAATATTGTTAAATACAACACTGTTGACGGGTCATTTGATGACCTTATCAGACAGGGTATTGACAGGGCATGTGCAATGACCGTAATTAAGCTTGCTGCAATATTACGTCTGAGCAATGCACTTGATAAGACACATAAACAGAAGTGTAAAAATATAAAGGTCAGTCTGGAAGAGAAGAAACTTGTTATAACTGCCCATACATTTGAAAATGTGGCAATTGAGAAGGGAACAATAGACAGCAGAGGTTTCCTTTTTGAACAGGCGTATGGTGTAAAGCCGGTTCTTAAGGTGAAACGAAATTAATTATGATGAAAGCAGGTGTTTTCTATGGAGTTTGACAAACCGGAATATTATGAAAACAGAGAATTAAGCTGGCTGGAATTCAATAAAAGAGTATTAAGTGAGGCTAAGGATAAGACGAATCCTTTGCTTGAACGTTTAAAATTCCTCAGCATTACTGCGTCTAATCTTGATGAGTTTTTTATGGTGCGTGTTGCGTCATTAAAGAATATGATTGAAGCAGGGTATACTAAAAAGGATATTGCCGGATTAAAGCCTGCTGAACAGTTAGAGGAAATCAACAAAAAAGCACATGAATTTGTTAATCTGCAGTATTCAACATTTAACCGTTCACTAATACCTCTTTTGGTACAGAATGGCGTTCGTATTCTTGACGGACATGAGGAGCTGAATTCTGAGCAGAAAGAATTTGTTGAAAAATATTTTGCAGAAGAGGTCTATCCGGTGCTTACACCGATGGCGGTGGATTCGTCAAGACCGTTTCCGCTTATAAGAAATAAGACGTTAAATATAGGTGCACTTATACAGAAAAAAACAGAAGATAAGGAACTGGAATTTGCAACGGTACAGGTACCGTCAGTTCTACCAAGAATTGTCGAGCTTCCTGATAAGGAAGGAAGAACGATTATTCTGCTTGAAGAAATAATCGAGATGAATATAGATAAACTGTTCCTGAATTACAATGTTATATGTGCTTATCCATACAGAATTATGCGTAATTCTGATTTTGAAATAGATGAAGAGGAAACGGAGGATCTGCTGACGGAGATTCAGAAACAGTTAAAGAAACGTCAGTGGGGCGCTGCACTTAAACTTGAAACAGAGGATAAAATTGATAAAAGGCTGCTTAAGATACTTAAAAAGAATCTTGAGATAAAGGATGAGGAAATCTATTACATCAGTGGACCGCTGGACCTTACGTTTTTAATGAAAATATATGGGCTTACGGGATTTGAACATTTAAAGGCAGAGAAGTTCATACCACAAAGACCGGCAGGACTTAATGACGAGGAAGACATATTTACGCAGATAAAGAGGCAGGATATTCTTCTTCATCATCCGTATGAAACATTTGAACCGGTTCTTGAACTGGTAAAACAGGCGGCAAATGATCCTCAGGTTCTGGCAATTAAGATGACACTGTACAGGGTAAGCGGTAACTCACCGATTATTTCTTCACTTGCACAGGCGGCTGAAAACGGTAAACAGGTAACCGTCCTTGTAGAACTGAAGGCCAGATTTGATGAGGAAAATAATATTATCTGGGCTAAAAAACTTGAAAAAGCGGGTTGTCATGTTATTTATGGTCTGGTAGGATTAAAGACGCACAGTAAAATTACGCTGGTTGTCAGAAGAGAAGAAGAGGGTATCGTAAGATACGTGCATCTGGGAACCGGTAATTATAATGATGCCACGGCTAAGCTGTATACGGATATAGGCCTGATGACTGCTTCTGATGCTATTGGAGAAGATGCCACAGCGGTATTTAACATGATTTCGGGATACTCAGAACCGCTTGTGTGGAATAAATTAAGCCTTGCACCTATCTGGCTTCGTAATCGTTTCCTGTATCTGATACAGAGGGAAACAAAATATGCTAAAGAAGGTAAAAAGGCGAGAATTATTGCAAAGATGAATTCATTGTGCGATAGGGATATTATTGCAGCACTGTACGAAGCATCATGTGCGGGCGTTAAAATCGATTTGATAGTCAGGGGTATATGTTGTCTTATACCGGATATACCGCAGGTTAGTGAAAACATTACGGTACGCTCTATTGTAGGTAACTTCCTTGAACACAGCAGAATTTATTATTTTGAAAATAACGGCAGGGCTGAAATTTACTGCTCAAGTGCTGACTGGATGCCGAGAAATCTTGACAGAAGAATAGAAATACTGTTCCCTGTTGAAAAGGAAGAACTAAAACGTGAGCTTATGCATATACTTGACACCCAGCTTGAGGACAATGTAAAGAGCCATATAAAGCAACGGGATGGTTCATACCTTAAGTCAGACAGAAGAGGTAAAATGCCTGTGGATTCGCAGAAAATATTTTGTGCGGAAGCCAGAATGGCAGTCAGGGAAGAGCAGAAGCCTGAAAAGAAAAGAGTGTTTTTACCAAGATATAGTAAAGGATAAGAGAAAAGGGAAAAAGATATGAAGAAATTTTTAGATGTTATTTCGGATGTTATGGCAGAGGCATTTGTTTCATGCGGATATGAAGAAAAATATGCAAGGGTAACAGTGTCAAACCGTCCGGATTTGTGTGAGTATCAGTGTAACGGTGCTATGGCAGCGGCTAAGGCATATAAAAAGGCACCATTTGTTATTGCGGGTGAAGTGCTTGAAAAAGTTAAAGATAATCCGGCATTTGAGAAGATTGAGGCTGTTAATCCGGGCTTTATCAACATTATTCTCGATAAAACTTTTGTTGCTGATTATATTGATAAAATGAATCAGGATGAAAATATGGGATATGACAAAGCAAAGTCACCTAAGTCAATTGTGATTGATTATGGCGGAGCCAATGTTGCAAAGCCGCTTCATATAGGTCATCTGCGTTCAGCCATTATCGGTGAGAGTGTGAAGAGAATTGCCAAAAAAGCAGGGCATAACGTAGTCGGTGATGTTCATCTTGGTGATTATGGACTTCAGATGGGTCTTATCATTGAGCAGTTAAGGGATTTAAAACCTGACCTTCCATATTTTGATGAAAGCTTCACGGGTGAATATCCAAAAGAAGCTCCGTTCACTATTTCGGAATTAGAGCAGATTTATCCGGTTGCGAGTGCTAAGAGCAAGGAAGACCCTGAATTTATGGAGAGAGCTCATCAGGCTACACTTAAAATCCAGAACAATGACCCTGCATGCAGGGCAATCTGGAATCATATAATGAATGTTTCCAAGGAAGATCTTAAAAAGAATTACGATAACCTTAACGTAAGCTTTGATTTATGGAAGGGTGAAAGTGATGCACAGGAATTTATTCCTGATATGGTAGAAGACATGATTAACCGTGGATTTGCACATGAAAGCCAGGGCGCAATGGTCGTTGATGTTACGGAAGAAACCGATTCAAAGGAAATACCTCCGTGTATCATCAGAAAGTCTGACGGAGCGGCATTGTATGCCACGTCTGACCTTGCGACAATCATTCAGAGAGAACGTGACTTTGCACCTGACAGATATATTTATGTTGCTGACAAACGTCAGGAAATGCATTTTACACAGGTGTTCCGTACAGCAAGAAAAACAGGTCTTGTAAAGCCGGAAACGCAGCTTGAGTTCCTGGGATTTGGCACCATGAACGGCAAGGACGGAAAACCGTTTAAAACGCGTGCAGGCGGAGTTATGAGACTTGAGCAGCTCATAAAGGAAATAAATGATGCCGTGTATGACAGAATCATGGAAAACCGCAGTGTGCCGGAGGCAGAGGCAAGGGAAACAGCAAAGGTTATCGGTCTTGCTGCATTAAAGTATGGTGATCTTTCAAATCAGGCCTCAAAGGACTATATTTTCGATATTGACAGATTTACTTCATTTGAGGGAAATACCGGACCATATATTTTGTATACCGTTGTAAGAATTAAGTCCATTTTAAACAAATATGTAGAAAGTGGCGCAAATCTTGCAGAAGCAGACTGTATAAAAGCACCTGTAAATGCATCAGAAAAAGCACTTATGCTTAAACTTGCAGACTATAACGAGACAATGATTCAGGCATATGAGGAAAGCGCACCACACAAGATATGCCAGTACATTTACGGATTATCAGATTCATTTAACAGTTTCTACCATGAAACAAAGATTCTTTCCGAGGAAGACGAAGATGTCAAGAAAGGCTACATTGCACTTCTTGTTCTTACGAAGAAAGTACTTGAAAGCTGCATCGATCTTCTGGGCTTTGAAGCACCTGAAAGAATGTAGACGATTGATATGGCAAATGGGGCTGTCGCATTAAGAAATTAGTGCGGCGCCTCTTTTTCTACGTCAAAAACAACATATAGTTCTGCAGTTCAGGCACGCTTGCGCTGCTCTCGCCTCGCAGCGGATACTAAATTCGCGCTACGCACTCATTAAGTACCAGCGGGCTCAAAGCACCTGAATCTACATGAACTATATGTTGTCTTTTTTAGTCTTTGAGGGCGCCGCAATCTACATTTCATAATACGAGCAAAAGCCTAAAATTCTGTTAAAATTTCACAAAAAAATAAGGAGCTACGCAACAACGATTTTCAATCGTTATTGTGATATGCTCCCATTCTTTTTTATCATTTGAGCTTTTGGCACCCGAATCATATAATAGAAAAAAGGTGTAAAGTACCGATAATTCAATAAAGGCTTTACACCTTAGATTTGGTTGATTGGTTGTTATTTAGGGATAAAATAAATTATAAAAAGAATTTTTTTGTTCACCGGAACGGTGAATCAGAGATTAATCATTTAATTTTATCATACAGACCGTTTTCTTCGACATCGCTGCCAAGTTTTGAAACAGCAAGTTTTCGTTCTTCGTAGATTGCTTTTAATGTAACTGTATCATTTGTAACTTTTGCAATTCTGTCAAGGCTTGCGATTTGCTCTTTAAGCATACCATCATATTGTTTATCTGTCATTTCAAATACCTCATTATTCATGTATTCACCACCTTTCGCTGGTGATATTATATCATAGTGTAAAGCCTTTATTCAATTATCAAAGTGCATTTTCAGGGGATAAAATCAACAAACAAACTAATGTTATGATGAGTTCAGTTGGAGAATCTTAAAAAAGGTGCAAAGTATCGATAGTTCAATAAAGGCTTTACACCTTAGATTTGGTTGATTGGTTGTTATTTAGGGATAAAATAAATTATAAAAAGAATTTTTTTGTTCACCGGAATGGTGAATCAGAGATTAATCCTGCAGACTTGTTTCAATATCTTCAATTTCTTTCAGATATTCTTTTTCAAGTTTTTCATATTCTTTGTTTTTAAGCAGTTCAAGTTTTCGTTGTAAATCAGTAAGGTGTTTTCTGAGTTCATACTTGAATTGTATATCAGTTGGCATATATTCGTTACTCACTTTCCATCACCACCTTTCGCTGGTGATATTATATCATAGTGTAAAGCCTTTATTCAATTATCAAAGTATATTTTCAGGGGATAAAATCAACAAACAAACAGCCTTCATAAACAATTATGCGCTATGGAAAAGAGACTCTGAGAAAAATATATGCGTACTCTTTGCATATATTTTTCTCGTCATAGAGGCTCTTTGGAATGTTCAGCGCATTTTGTTAATGAAGGCTGTTTGTTTAAAAGATACTGTTCGTTTATTTTGTGTGTTTTAATTTTATTTATTCATATGCTCAATAGCAGCTTTAATGAATCCGGTAAATAATGGGTGAGGTCTGTTAGGTCTTGATTTGAATTCAGGATGCGCCTGAGTTGCAACAAACCATGGATGAGTTGGGATCTCAATCATCTCAACGATTCGGCCGTCCGGTGAAATACCTGAAAGAAGCATTCCGTTTTCAGATAAAGCATTTCTATAGTCATTATTTACTTCGTAACGATGTCTGTGTCTTTCATCTATTGTTTCAGTGCCATACAGTTCATATGCTTTAGAATTCTTGTCTAATACGCAAGGGTAAGAACCAAGTCTTAATGTTCCGCCGATATCATCGATACCCTCCTGATCAGGCATGAGATGAATGACAGGATGTGTTGTTGCAGGATCTAACTCGATACTGTGGGCATCGCTGTAACCGATGACATGTCTTGCAAATTCTACAATTGATAACTGCATACCAAGGCAGAGACCAAGGAATGGAATGTTATTTTCACGCGCATATCTGATAGCTGAAATCTTACCTTCGATACCTCTGTTGCCAAAACCGCCGGGAACAAGAATTCCATCGACATCGCTGAGCATTTCGGCTGCATTTTCATCGGTAACGAGCTCTGAATCAACCCATTTAATATTAACGCTGGCCAGGTTGGCAACTCCGGCATGCTTTAATGCCTCAACGACACTGATGTAAGCATCGTGAAGTGAAATATATTTGCCGACAAGAGCGACAGAAACTGTTTTTGTAGGATTTTTCCATGCATGACACATATCTTTCCACTCTTTAAGGTCCGGTTCAGGACATGGAAGATTAAGGCACTGGCATGCTACCTCTGCAAGATGTTCCTCCTCCATTGCAAGAGGTGCTTCATATAATATGTCAACATCAAGGTTCTGCAAGACGTGGCTCTTTGGTACGTTACAGAATAAGGAGAGCTTTTCTCTTATATGCGAATCAAGAGGGTGTTCTGAACGGCATACAATAATGTCAGGCTGTATACCCATTCCCTGAAGTTCCTTAACGCTTGCCTGGGTAGGCTTTGTCTTCATTTCTCCGGAAGATTTAAGGTAAGGAATTAATGTTACGTGTATAAGAATAGCATTTTCACGACCGACTTCATGCTGGAACTGGCGGATGGATTCGAGGAAAGGCTGGCTTTCGATATCACCAACTGTTCCGCCAACTTCAATAATGGCAATTTTGGTTTCGTCAGAAGAGTAGTCTCTGTAAAAACGTCCTTTGATTTCGTTGGTAATGTGTGGAATAACCTGAACGGTACCTCCGCCAAAATCGCCACGACGTTCTTTGTTAAGAACTGACCAGTATACTTTACCGGAAGTGACATTGGAGTTCTTGGTAAGGCTTTCGTCAATGAATCTTTCATAATGACCAAGATCAAGATCTGTTTCTGCACCGTCATCAGTTACGAAAACTTCACCGTGCTGAATAGGATTCATTGTTCCAGGGTCAATGTTGATGTATGGGTCAAATTTCTGCATGGTAACAGAAAAACCTCGGGATTTAAGCAGACGGCCAAGTGATGCGGCAGTTATACCCTTACCTAATCCGGATACAACACCGCCGGTAACGAAGACATATTTTACAGACATAATTCTCCTCCTGAATGTGTATTTTATTTATAAACAATTTATTATTATAGTCCCAGACAGTCAATATTTCAAATAAAAAAATAAGAAAAATACAATTTTTGAATAAAAAATTTAATGAAAAAATAATATTTGTGTTCAAAAATTCACATTCTATATATTGATTTATTATGGTTTCTCAAAGTATAATGAAATGAAACTATGAGGAAAGGCAGTGTAATATATAAATGGGAAATGAAAATAATAACAATAATAACAACAATAACGGCCCGATGGGCGGGAAAAATCCCAAAGCAGGTCAGACACTGATTGTAATAATAATTGCTTTTTTTGTTACGATGATTGGAATGAGCTGTGTAACCAGTCTTATGACCGGCTCGACAAGCAAAAAGATTTCATACAGTGAATTTCTGGAAATGATTGCGGGAGATAAGATTGACCATGTAAAGTATGATGCGGACAAAATCATTATCTATCCGAAAGAGCAGCCTTATGAGGGAATAGAATTTTCATATTATACGGGTTATGCCGAGGATATGACCAAGATATCGGAGAGACTTGAGGCTCAAAATATATATTTTGATTCGTACATTCCGGATACGGGTTCATCAATACTTGACTTTGTTGTAATGTATATCCTTCCGTTTATTTTCATATACTTTATGTTTTCGTTTGTATTCCGTAAGATTTCAAAAGGCGGTGGAATGATGGGAAATGTTGGAAAGAGCAACGCCAAAATGTATATGGAGAAGGAGACGGGTGTTACATTTAAGGATGTTGCCGGACAGGACGAAGCGAAGGAGTCACTTACTGAGATTGTAGATTTCCTTCATAATCCTGATAAGTACTCAAAGATTGGTGCAAAACTTCCAAAGGGTGCACTTCTTGTAGGCCCTCCTGGAACAGGAAAGACACTCCTTGCCAAGGCGGTTGCAGGTGAGGCAAAGGTTCCGTTCTTCTCACTTTCGGGTTCGGATTTTGTTGAAATGTTTGTGGGTGTCGGTGCATCAAGAGTGCGTGACCTTTTCAAGCAGGCACAGACCAACGCCCCATGTATTATATTTATTGATGAAATTGATGCAATCGGAAAATCAAGAGATTCGCGTTATGGCGGAGGTAATGATGAACGTGAGCAGACATTAAACCAGCTGCTTGCTGAGATGGATGGTTTTGACACATCCAAGGGTATCTTTATTCTTGCTGCCACTAACAGACCTGATGTGCTTGATAAGGCACTTCTTCGTCCGGGTCGTCTTGACAGAAGAATTATCGTAGATAAGCCTGACCTTAAAGGAAGGCTTGAAACACTTAAGGTTCATTCCAAGGATGTACTTATGGATGACACGGTTGATCTTGAGGCAATTGCGCTTGCAACATCAGGAGCAGTTGGTTCAGACCTTGCCAATATGATTAATGAAGCTGCAATTAATGCCGTTAAGGAAGGAAGAAAGGTTGTTTCGCAGAAGGATCTTTTTGAATCGGTAGAAGTTGTAATAGCGGGTAAGGAGAAGAAAGACAGAATACTCAGTGAGAAGGAAAAGAGAACAGTAGCTTACCACGAGGTTGGTCATGCTCTTATTACATGCCTTAAGAAAAATGCAGAGCCTGTCCAGAAAATCACCATTGTGCCGAGAACAATGGGCTCACTGGGATATGTAATGCAGGTACCTGAGGAAGAAAAATATCTTATGACTAAGGATGAAATGCTTACAGAGCTTGTTACACTGTTTGGCGGTAGAGCTTCCGAAGAGCTTGTATTTGACACAATAACAACAGGTGCTTCAAATGATATTGAAAAAGCAACCAACATAGCAAAGTCTATGATAACAAGATATGGAATGTCGGATAAATTCGGACTTATGGCACTGGCTACGGTTGAAGACCAGTACCTTGATGCACATTCGCGCATGAACTGTTCTGAAATGACGCAGGCAGAGGTAGATGAAGAGGTTAAGCTGCTTCTTAAGAAATGTTATGATGAAGCTAAACAGCTGCTTTCAGAAAACAGAGACGCACTTGATAAGATTGCTGCATACCTGTTTGAAAAGGAGACAATTACAGGTAAGCAGTTTATGGAAATATACAACGAAGTTAAGGGTATAACCACAGAACCGGATAAGGAGTCTGAGGCAGAAAATGAGTCAGACATTTAATATTGAAGAAGAATTAAAAAAACTCCCGGGAAAACCGGGAGTATATATTATGCACGATAAGACTGATGAAATTATCTATGTGGGTAAGGCAATCAGTCTTAAAAATCGTGTAAGACAGTATTTTCAAAGCAGCCGTAACAAATCGCCTAAAATAGTCAGGATGGTTGAGAATATTGACCATTTTGAATATATCATAACTGATTCTGAATTAGAAGCACTTGTACTTGAATGTAATCTTATCAAGGAACACCGCCCAAAGTACAACACAATGCTAAAGGACGATAAGTCATATCCATATATTAAGGTTACGGTTAATGAAGATTATCCCAGAATTATTTTCGCAAGACAGATGAAACGTGACAAAGCCAGATATTTCGGACCTTATACCAGCGCAGGTGCCGTAAAGGATACAATTGAGCTTTTGCGGAAAATATATAAAATAAGAACATGTAATAAGGTGCTTCCTAAAGATATCGGTGTGGGACGTCCATGTCTTAATTATCATATCAAACAGTGTGCGGCACCGTGTCAGGCGTATATTTCAAAGGAAGAATATAACGAGTCTGTGAAGAAGGCCTTGGAGTTTCTTAACGGAAGCTACCACGGTGTTATTTCCATGCTTACAGATAAGATGCAGAATGCCGCTGCGGATATGGACTTTGAGGCGGCAGCAGAATACCGTGATTTACTAAACAGTGTGAAGCAGATTGCGCAGAAACAGAAAATCACGAACTCAGATATGGAAAATAAGGATATTATTGCATGTGCCATTGAGGGTGAGGATGCGGTTATTCAGGTATTTTTTATACGTGACGGCAAGCTCATGGGACGTGAACATTTTCATATGAACATGGCGATTGCGGAAGAAAGAATGCAGATTGTCAATGGTTTTATTAAAGAGTACTACGGAGGTACGCCGTTTATTCCTGCACATATTGTCGTACAGGATGAAATTGAGGATGCCGAGGTTATAGAGAACTGGCTGTCAGAAAGAAGGGGACAGAGAGTACATATTGAAGTCCCAAAACGCGGACAGAAGGAAAAGATGGTTGAACTCGCAGAAAAAAATGCAAGAATGGTACTTGATCAGGACCTTGACAGAATCAGGCGCGAAAACGAAAGAACACTCGGTGCAATGGCTGAAATTGCTAAAATGCTTAATCTTCCTGAACTTAAACGTGTTGAGGCATTTGATATTTCCAATATTAGCGGTATGGAATCGGTAGGTTCAATGGTTGTTTTTGAAAATGGTAAACCAAAGCGTAATGATTACAGAAGATTTAAGATAAAATATGTTAAAGGACCAAACGACTATGCCAGCATGGAGGAAGTATTGACAAGGCGTTTTATGCATGGTCAGACGGAAAAGGAAACAGGCGAGTGTACGAGCTTTAGCATCCTTCCGGACCTGATTATGATGGATGGCGGAAGAGGTCAGGTAAATATAGCTCTAAAGGTGCTTGAACAGTTAAAAATTGATATTCCCGTGTGCGGAATGGTAAAAGACGATAATCACAGGACAAGAGGACTTTATTTTAATAATGTGGAACTGCCTGTTGATACACATGGAGAGGGATTTAAGCTAATAACGAGAGTGCAGGATGAAGCACACAGATTTGCCATCGAATATCACAGAAGCTTAAGAAATAAGTCGCAGGTAAGGTCAGTGCTTGACGAAATTGAAGGCGTGGGACCGGCAAGACGCAAGGCTCTCATGAAACATTTTATGGATATTGAATCAATTAAAAAAGCAGAAATGTCACAGCTTCTTGAAGTCGATGGTATTACAGAACAGGTAGCTAAAAATATCTATGATTTTTTTCACTAATATGATATGATGTTGTTAATATAATAACGGGAGGAACTTTTATGGACAAAGTTGCTTTAACCAAAGTAGTCAATAAAATGGGTCTTATTAACAAGACACCACAGCTTACAACAGAAGGTATTTATCTTCATATTCCGGAGGTTAACAGACCTGCGCTGCAGTTATCGGGATTTTACGATCATTTTGATAATGACCGTATGCAGCTTATCGGTAATGTTGAATATGCATATTTATCTACACTGGATGAGGATACACGCAAGTTAAGATATACACAGCTTCTGTCAAGCAATATCCCATGCCTTGTTTTCTGCCGTGGGCTTGAGCCGGAACAGCTTCTTCTTGAGGTGGCTTTAAAATATAATGTACCAATCCTGCAGTATCATTCGACAACTTCTTCATTTATGGCGGAAGTAATAAGGTGGCTTAAGGTTCAGCTCGCACCTACAATTACAATTCATGGAGTACTGGTTGATGTTTACGGTGAAGGTGTTCTCATCATGGGTGAAAGCGGAATAGGTAAATCAGAAGCCGCTCTTGAGCTTATCAAAAGAGGTCATCGTCTTGTTTCAGATGACGCTGTTGAAATCAGCAAGGTAAGTGATGAAACCCTTATTGGTACGGCACCGGATATTACCAGACATTTTATCGAGCTTCGAGGCATAGGAATAGTAGATGTAAAGACGTTATTTGGTGTTCAGAGTGTTAAGGAAACGCAGACAATCAATATGGTAATCAAGCTGGAAGAATGGGACAGGGAAAAGGAATATGACCGTCTCGGAATAGAAGATGAGTATACCGAGTTCCTTGGAAATAAGGTGGTCTGTACAACAATACCAATCAGACCGGGACGTAATCTTGCAATTATTGTTGAGACGGCGGCAGTTAATTACAGACAGAAACAGATGGGTTATAATGCAGCAAAGACATTGTATGACAAAGTACAGCAGAATCTTACTGCGAAGATAAAAAACAGCGAGGAATAAAAATATGAAACAATATTGTTTTGGAGTGGATTTAGGTGGAACAACAGTTAAAATAGGCTTATTTAAAACTGATGGCAGCAAAGTAACAAGCTATGAAATACCAACAAGAAAAGAAGAGAACGGAAAGAATATTCTTCCTGACATTGCTGCTTCAATTAATGAAAAGACAGCCGAGTACAAGATTGATAAGACAGATATAGCAGGTATAGGAATCGGTGTGCCGGGTCCTGTGCTTGATGATGGAACGGTAAATGGCTGTGTTAACATCGGCTGGGGTGTTTTAAATGTTTCCAAGGCATTATCCGAGCTTACAGGTATGCCGGTACAGGTTGGAAATGATGCAACAGTTGCTGCTCTTGGCGAGAACTGGCAGGGCGGCGGCAAAGGCTATGACAGCATGGTGTTATTTACACTTGGAACAGGCGTCGGCGGCGGAATTATTGTAAACGGCAGACCAATCAACGGAAGCCACGGTGCGGGCGGTGAAGTCGGCCATATCCCTGTGGTATATGATGAGACGGAAAAATGCAGCTGCGGTAAATGCGGATGTCTTGAACAGGTTGCTTCTGCGACAGGAATTGTTAAGGAAACGAAGAAGCTGCTTGCTAAGGAAACAATTGATTCTACTCTTAGAAAATATGAAAATATAACAGCAAAAGATGTATTTGATGAAGCCAAGGCAGGAGATGAGCTTGCCAACAAAGCAGTTGCAAAACTTGGAAAATATCTTGGAATTGCAATGGCACATGTTGCAGGTGTGGTAGACCCGGAAGTGTTCGTTGTCGGTGGAGGCGTTTCAAAGGCAGGACAGTTTTTGATTGATGCAATAACGGACAATTACAGACAGAATGTGTTTTATCCGAGCCGTGATGCCAAGATAATGCTTGCAACACTTGGAAATGATGCGGGCATGTATGGTGCTGCCAGGCTGGTAATAGAAAAATAATCAGATAGGTTGGAAATTCATGGAACAGAGCATTTATAATGAATTAGTACGTATTGCAGGTAAAGATAATGTGCGTATTGATGAACCTATGAAAAAACACACAACTTTCAGAATAGGCGGTGCGGCTGATTTTTTTGTTACACCGGATAAATTTTCTGATATAGGTGAAATAATAAAGGCATGCACAAATTTGTCCGTGCCTTATTATGTTGTAGGAAATGGAAGTAATCTTTTAGTGAGTGATGAAGGATACAGAGGTGTCATCATTCAGATATACGATAAACTTAATTATGTTGAGTGGAAAGAGGATGGTGTTATTGCATCTGCAGGATGTCTGTTGTCAGCTCTCGGAAATGAAGCAGCAAGGCGTGGTCTTTCAGGATTCGAATTTGCTACGGGAATCCCGGGAACTCTGGGCGGTGCGGTAGCAATGAATGCCGGTGCATATGGCGGAGAGATTATGGACTGCCTTGTCAGTGCGACAGTGATGGATAATGAGGGTAATATTTTCACTCTTTCTAATGAACAGATGGAATTCGGATACAGGATGTCAGCCGTCATAAAACATGGATATATTGTGCTTAAAGCAGAATTGTCATTTGTTCCGGGTGACGCGGATATGATAAAAGCGAAGGTATCGGAATTATCTGAAGCCAGGAGATCAAAACAGCCATTGGAGTATCCGAGCGCCGGAAGTACTTTTAAGCGCCCGGAAGGATATTTTGCAGGCAAGCTGATTCAGGATGCCGGTTTTAAAGGGTATCGCGTCGGCGGAGCAATGGTTTCAGAGAAACATTCAGGTTTTGTTATAAACAGTCAGAATGCAACTGCCAAAGATGTATACACACTTATAAACGATGTTCAGCAGGGAGTTTTTGACAAATTTGGTGTAAAGCTTGAAATGGAGGTTAAGTGCCTCGGTTTTTTTTAGGACTTGACTTTGCTTGGCTGTAAGAGTAATAATAGGTTATATGTTCAGGATGAAAATGTTTAGACGTTTTTATTATGGAGGAATGATTCAATGAAGATGGTTATTGTAACGGGTCTGTCCGGCGCAGGAATGAGTACGGCTCTTAATATGTTTGAGGATATGGGCTATTACTGCGTTGATAACATGCCAATCTCATTGATAATGAAATTTACGGAGCTTGTCTATGCACAGGAAACAGGTTACTCTAATGTTGCACTTGGCATAGATATACGAAGCGGCAAGGGACTCGACGAACTTGAAAATGTTCTTGAAAGCCTTGTAAACAATGGATATTATTATGAAATACTTTTCCTTGATGCCAGCGATGAAGTATTGTTAAAACGATACAAGGAAACACGAAGGATGCATCCTCTCGCTAAAACAGACAGAATTGATAAGGGTATTTCACAGGAAAGAAAGCAGCTTGAGTTTCTTAAGAAACATGCTGATTATATAATCGATACATCCAGCCTTCTCACAAGGGAATTGAAACAGGAGCTTGAGAAGATTTTTGTTAAGGATGAGAAGTTTTGTAATTTAATGATTACGGTATTATCATTTGGATTCAAATATGGAATACCAAGTGATGCCGATCTGGTATTTGATGTCAGATTTTTGCCGAATCCATATTATATTGAGGAGTTGAGGCCGCTTACAGGTAACGATAACCAGGTCAGAGACTATGTGATGCAGTTTGATGCTGCTAAGATTTTTCTCGACAAGTTATCAGATATGGTCAAATTCCTGATTCCTAATTACATTCTTGAGGGAAAAAATAATCTGGTCATTGCTGTGGGATGTACCGGAGGAAAACATCGTTCAGTTACGCTGGCTAATGAATTATACACAAGGCTTTGTGGTAATGATTACGGTGTAAAAATCGAGCATCGTGATATTGAAAAGGATGCATTACGCAAGAAATAACAATTGGAATAAAGGATGTGGGAGGAGGAACTTTCATGTCATTTTCGGCAGACGTTAAAGACGAAGTGTCAAGAGTGATAAGTACCGCCAGACATTGCCGTATTGCAGAGCTGGCTGCAATATTCAGTATGTGTGGAAGTGTTATGATTTCGGCAAATGATAATTATGCCATAAAAATAACCACGGAAAATGTACTGGTTGCACGCAAGTTTTATAAGCTTGTGAAGATGGTATTTGAGGTTAATGCAGAAATAACCATTAAGCCAAGTAAAAAGCTTAATAAGGGTAATATATACACAATCATAATCAGAAAGAATGACAGTGCTGTTAAGATTTTAAAAGCATTCAGGATTCTGGATGAAAACATGAATATTCAGGGAAATGTGGTTACCGGAAATCTTCTTACGCAGCAGGCATGCTGTAAGAGAGCATTTATCAGGGGCGCATTTATGGCATCCGGCTCAATCAGCGATCCGGCAAGGTTTTATCATTTTGAAATAGTCTGCGATTGTGAAGAAAAGGCTGTTCAGCTAAGAGACATGATTAATTCGTTTGATCTTAACGCCAAGGTTGTGATGAGAAAAAAGAATTATGTTGTTTATATAAAAGAGGGAACGCAGATTGTTGAGGCTCTTAACATAATTGAGGCTCATGTTTCCATGATGGATTTAGAAAATGTCCGTATACTTCACGAGGTGCGCAATACTGTTAACAGGCGTGTCAATTGTGAGACTGCCAATCTTAAAAAGACGGTAACAACTGCAAGAAAGCAGATAAAAGATATAGAGTACATAAGGGATACGATAGGACTTTCAAGCTTGAAAGAAGGACTTGAAGAGGTTGCACGGGCAAGACTTGAAAATCCTGATATGCCATTAAAGGATTTAGGTTTGCTGCTTAGCGAACCGGTAGGTAAATCGGGAGTAAATCACAGGTTAAAGAAGATAAGTGAAATAGCAGAAAGTCTAAGAGACAATAAGGAGGAGTAAAAATGATAACAAAAAACATCACAGTAAAAATTAAGTCCGGTTTGGAAGCAAGACCGGTAGCGGTATTGGTTCAGGTGGCAAGCCAGTACGAAAGCCGTATCTATTTGGAAAGCGGTGCTAAAAAGATTAATGCCAAGAGTATAATGGGTATGATGACACTGGGACTTAATGAAGGCGAAGAAATCACTGTAACAGCTGAAGGTTCAGATGAGGAAGCAGCAATAAATGATATTGAAAAATACCTTAGTGGCAAATAAGAAAAAGACAGTTCATTGCGAACTGTCTTTTTCTTATTTGGAACCGTTTACTTTCTTTTCATATTCTTCAAAAATATAATCTAAAACTGATGCCATTCCAACGAATTCGCATCCGTACTGATACTGACCGTTATCAAGCGGAACACAACGGATAATTTTAACAACACAGTATAAGCAGTCGATTTCACTGCCAAGATGAAGAGCAGCGTTGAAATAGTAGTCAAGTGGTATTATATCCTTAGAAATAAAGCCTATGCCATGCTTTGATACGTCAATAACCGTGATTGGTGCAGTAAGTGCCCCGACACTAACATTGTCCTGCTTGAAAAGATTTGATACGTTTAAAGTAAGGTTAGCTTTAATCCTTTTGCTGCGACGTTTTTCCTCCATAAATGAATTCCTCCGATACCATATTTATATATGATAGGAAATTGCGTCGCAATTCTCTATCTTATATAAATAAATCATACACTTTAATGTTAAAATATGCAAGATTTGATTACAAATAATAACTTTTATTTGACAATTTGTCAGTTGATTTATTAATAGGCTTGTTATATAATTTTTAAGAAATGTGTTTTTATCTTTATTTGAATGAAAGAAGAGGAAAGGTGTAACAATGGAAGAATTTAAGTTATTGTACGAAGGCAAGGTAAGAGAAGTTTATGACATCGGAGATAAGTTAGTTATATCTGCGACAGACAGAATTTCTGCTTTTGACCACATTTTGAAGAATAAGGTAACAGACAAGGGTGCAATTCTTACACAGATGTCTAAGTTCTGGTTTGATTTTACCAAGGATGTTGTAGACAATCATATGATATCTGTAGATGTATCAGAAATGCCGGAGTTTTTCCAACAGGAACGTTTTAAGGGCAACAGCATGATGTGCAAGAAACTTACAATGCTCCCTATTGAGTGCATCGTTCGTGGATATATTACAGGAAGCGGCTGGGCAAGCTACAAGGAAAATGGTACTGTCTGCGGAATAAAGCTTCCGGAAGGTTTACAGGAGTCAGAAAAGCTTCCTGAACCGATTTATACACCAAGTACCAAGGCTGAGATTGGTGATCATGATGAGAATATTTCTTTCGAGCAGAGTATAGAAGTACTGGAGAAGAAGTTCCCTGGCAAGGGTCTTGAATATGCAACCAAGCTTCGTGATTATACAATTGACGTATACAAGAAATGTGCAGAATATGCATTGAGCAAGGGTATTATTATTGCAGATACCAAGTTTGAATTTGGTCTTGATGAGAATGGCAACATTGTAATAGGTGATGAAATGCTTACACCTGACAGCTCACGTTTCTGGCCGTTAGAAGGATACAAGGTTGGATGTGGACAGCCTTCATTTGATAAGCAGTATGTAAGAGACTGGTTAAAGGCTAATCCGGACAGTGATTATCTTCTTCCGGACGAAGTAGTAGCTAAGACAGTTGATAAATATAAAGAAGCATATATGTTGTTAACAGGTAAAGAGTTCACTAAATAATTTAATAATGGAGACTAATATGAATCAGGACAGTTTAACCAACAGTAGTATTGATGGCGAAGGAATACACGAGGAATGCGGGGTTTTTGGTGTATACGATTTTGATGGCGCAGATGTGTCGTCAACGATATATTATGGGTTATATGCACTTCAGCACAGAGGGCAGGAAAGCTGCGGAATTGCGGTAAGTGATACAGAAGGTCCTAAAGGGGTTGTTCATTCACACAAGGATATGGGACTTGTAAATGAGGCATTTACACCTGATATTCTTGACAGATTAAAAGGCAACATAGGTGTTGGTCATGTTCGTTATTCAACAGCAGGAAGCAGCACAAGAGAAAATGCACAGCCACTGGTAATCAATTATGTCAAGGGAACTTTAGGCGTAGCCCATAATGGTAATCTTATAAATGCACTTGAGCTCAAAGAGGAGCTGTCTTATACGGGAGCAATTTTTCAGACTACGATTGATTCTGAAGTAATAGCTTATCTTATTGCGCGTGAACGTCTGAATACTACTACGGTTGAAGGTGCAGTTGCAAATGCAATGAAGAAGATTAAGGGTGCATATTCTCTTATCGTTATGAGCCCGCGTAAGCTTATCGGAGCCAGAGACCCATTTGGATTTAAACCGTTATGTATTGGTAAAAGAGACAATACATTTATGCTGTCATCTGAAACCTGTGCACTTGATGCCGTAGGAGCTGAATTTGTACGTGACGTGCTTCCTGGTGAGATTGTTACTATTACACCGGAAGGAATCGAATCTAATATGTCCATGGCTACAGAGAAGCCGGCAAGATGTATATTTGAGTATATTTATTTTGCAAGACCGGACAGCAGAATCGATGGTATCAGCGTTTACAATTCACGTATTATGGCAGGTAAGATTCTTGCCAGACTTCATCCTGTAGATGCGGATATTGTAGTTGGTGTTCCTGAATCAGGAAATGCAGCGGCATTGGGATATTCTATTGAATCGGGAATTCCTTATGGCGTGGCATTTGTCAAAAACAGTTACATTGGAAGAACATTTATTAAACCAAAGCAGGCTCAGCGTGAATCAAGTGTCAAGATTAAGCTTAATGCGATGCCTGAGGTTGTTCGCGGCAAGAGGGTAATTATGATTGATGATTCTATTGTCCGTGGAACAACAAGTGAACGTATTGTCAGATTGCTTAAAAATGCCGGAGCTAAGGAAGTCCATGTGAGAATCAGCTCACCGCCTTTCCTGCATCCATGCTATTTTGGAACCGATATTCCGTCCCATGACCAGCTTATAGCATACCATCATTCGGTAGATGAGATATGCAAGATGATTGGAGCAGATTCGCTCGGTTATATGTCGGTTGAATCGTTATCTGAAATGATAGGCGGATGCTGTGAATACTGTGACGGATGCTTCACGGGAAAATATCCTATGGACCCGCCGGTAAATGATATTCGTGGAGAATATGATAAATAATAAAACTATTGGAGGTACAAATATGTACGATAAATACCAGACACCTTTGGCAGAAAGATATGCCAGCAAGGAAATGCAGTATATTTTTTCTCCGGACAAGAAGTTTAAGACATGGAGAAAGCTGTGGATTGCACTTGCAGAATCTGAGAAGGAGCTTGGACTTGATATAACACAGGAACAGATTGATGAGCTTAAGGAACATGCTGAGGACATCAATTACGAAGTAGCCAGGGAAAGAGAAAAGCTTGTAAGACATGATGTTATGTCACACGTTTATGCTTATGGTGTTCAGTGTCCAAAGGCTAAGGGAATTATTCATCTCGGAGCTACATCATGTTATGTAGGTGATAATACAGATATTATTATTATGACGGAGGCATTGAGACTTGTCCGCAAAAAGCTTGTAAATGTTATTGCACAGCTTGCTAAGTTTGCTGACCAGTACAAGGCACTTCCTACACTTGCATTTACGCATTTCCAGCCTGCCCAGCCAACAACAGTCGGTAAGAGAGCAACACTCTGGATTAATGAGTTCCTTCTTGATCTTGAAGACCTTGACCATGTACTTTCAACAATGAAGCTTCTTGGTTCTAAGGGAACAACAGGAACACAGGCAAGCTTCCTTGAGTTATTCAACGGAGATCATGACAAGATTCGAAAGATTGACAAGATGATTGCCAACAAGATGGGATTTGATGATGTATATCCTGTATCAGGACAGACATACTCAAGAAAGGTAGATACAAGAGTGCTTAATGTACTTGCAGGAATTGCAGCCAGTGCACACAAGTTCTCTAATGATATTCGTTTGTTACAGCATCTTAAAGAAGTAGAGGAACCATTTGAAAAGACTCAGATTGGTTCATCAGCTATGGCATATAAGAGAAATCCGATGAGAAGTGAGCGTATTGCTTCACTTGCAGATTATGTAATTTGTGACGCACTCAATCCTGCAATCGTATCATCTACACAGTGGTTTGAAAGAACACTTGATGATTCGGCTAACAAGAGACTGTCAGTTCCGGAAGGATTCCTGGCTGTAGATGGTATCCTTGATCTTTGCATTAATGTTTCTGACGGACTTAAAGTATATGATAAGGTTATTACCAAGAGACTTATGTCAGAGCTTCCGTTTATGGCTACCGAGAACATCATGATGGATGCTGTTAAGGCTGGTGGAGACAGACAGGAACTCCATGAGAGAATCAGAGAGTTATCAATGGTAGCCGGTAAGCATGTTAAGGAAGACGGTCTTGACAATGACCTCCTTGAGCTTATTGCTGCTGACCCAATGTTTAATGTTACATTGGAAGACCTCAAAAAGAACCTTGACCCAACTAAGTATGTTGGCCGTTCAAAGGAACAGGTTGAAGAATTCCTTGCAGAAGTTGTTAATCCAATCCTTGATGCATCTAAGGAAGATCTTGGAATGACAGCTACAATCAACGTATAATTGATATTATTTTACCCCTGTGGCGTATCGGCTGCAGGGGTATTTTTATTGTATAGGAAACTTCGTTCCTATACAATAAAAACGCTCCGCGAGGTTGCGCACTCGCGCGTACAAGGTAGATATCGCATACGCGACCGCACTCGGCGCGAGAGTCCGCAAGCGGACTCTTTGTTATGCAATAAATTGGTAGACTTTTAACAATCAGAAGAGTATAATTTTATTAATATAAAATATTAAAAGGAGGAAGAATAATGCAAAATATGATAAAAAAATTCGTTGCGTGCCTGCTGAGTCTGGCTATGATGTTTACTATGATTCCTTCAGATGTTGTAAGAGCAGAGGGAAAACCCGGTGAAACAAACACAACTGCCGTTAGTCTTAAATTTTCGGCAACAGATCTTGAAAAGGCAGATATTACCTATCAGGTGGGCGAAAATGATGCCGTGTCAGTTGCAGATATTCAACCGGATGCTGGCGGAGCTGTATGGGTAAAGGATATTGCTGATATGAGTAATATTGTGATTACGGCAGCACCTAAAGAGAATAGTAATGTGTCAGGAATTAGTGTTGTAGAGGGAGAAGAAGAGGACGCAGGTCAGGCATATGATGGTAAATGCGAACAGAAAGACGGCAAATGGGTGTATACATTTGTTGCAACTGTTCCGGGCGAAGCTGACAGCCGCATTTACGTAGTTTCTTTGTTAACAAACGGCGGTCAACAGCCGGGACCTGACAATCCGACTGTGGGAGCCGGTGATATTTTGTTTGAAATAGGCAATTCCCTGGGCGGTAATGTATTCTACTCAGTGTCGGGAGCCGGTGATTCATGGGTTAAGATGAACAACAATTCAGTGGTAAGTAAGAATGATTTGACGGATGCCGACAAAATTTATGTGAAATACGAAACAATGGAAGGTTATACATTGGATGACGGCATTGATCAGGAGACCGGAATGAGTGTCAACAGGTACTATGTTGGTAATGCTGCAGCTGCACTGGAATTTACTGACAATGCAGCAATGTTCGAATACAGCCCTTTAAGTGAAAATTCATACAGGGTATGTATTAGTTTCATGGGAAGTAATAGTGATCCGGATAATCCCGGAAGCAACTTCTGGGCAGATCAATATAACTCATATTTGACAGGTGGTATAAACATTCTTGCCCAATGGATTGGTTCTTCACAGGGAGATATTGTATACGAGTTTTCTGATGATATGACTTTTGACAATAATACTGCAGGTGAAAAGGTATCGCTTTCACAAACTGTGGTAGAGGATGTTTTGAATACACTTTCTGATCCGGAGGCAGATGAGGCGGATAAGAATGCTAAAAAGGGAACATTATTCGGAATTGATTCATCCGGCAAACGTTATATGCGGATTAAGACAGGAACGGATCTCGGTGGCAACCATCTTGGATTTGAAATTTACAAAAAAAATGAGAGTGGCGAATTTATTCGTAATGATGAAGTGTTAGCGAATCTTACATATTACGATTATGATAGCAAGACATGGATACCGCTTAATGATGCACAGGATCGGAAATGGGAAGATTGGTTAAAATGCAGTGACTCTTTTGATGGTGAAAACTGGAACGCAACCCAGGGCTTGATTCTTGATTTGTCGGGCCTTGATTTAAGTCAGGATGGAGTTGCACTTCGTTGCATTCTACCTTTTGACAGCCGTAAAAATATATCCTGGTGGAATGCCAGGTACAAGGGAGAAGTGACGGAAGCCGGTGATGTGGTGTCCGATGATTCCTGGGTTGAAAATGGTATGGTAGAGCTTACGAAAGTAACAAGCAAAGATGGAACACAGGTATATTTCTCATCCGAACAGGGTTGGGAACCGGAGCCGGATTTGGATGAAAATCTGGTTGTAAACATTGCAAAAGCAGGATATGACAATGGTGAACTTCGTCCGGGATATGATGGTGCCAAAGGAAAATATACGGCTGAAGAAATGTTGGAAGCTGCAGAAAAAGCAAGTGGTCAGTGTAATGTACCATATAATTCAATTGTCACGGTTAAACTGACACCTGATGCAGGGTATCAGATTCTGGCAGCAGAATTAAACGGGATGCCGCTGACACCTGATGCGGGAACGCAGAGTATGTTCTCGTTCGAGATTACATCGAATATTCATTTTACCGCGATGTTTGAAAAAACATCCGATGTAGTTAGTGTGGAAGGTGCTAATGAGGTATCGGCAGCGAAGATAAATGGAACTACGGAGGTTGTAGATTCCGGTAATGTTGCATTAACTGTAGAGGATCAACAGAACTATGATGATTCCAAGGCATTGGAGGTTGTAGATGGTACATCTGTAGCGTCTTTGAATGTTGAAGTAGATCAGATTGTTGCCAAGGCAGGTAATCTTAACGACGAAGACCAGGCAAAGGCAAAGGAAGGAACACTCGCAGTAACAGATGATAATTTCTGGACAACCAATCTTACGGAACTTGACAATCCGGTTGAGATTTCGTTGACTCTGGATGAGATTTCCTTGGGAGAAAATGAAGATTTGGCACTTGTTCGTGACCATAATGGGCAGTGCGAGGAAATAGAAGTTGATGTCAAATTGGATAATGGAGAAACAATTGCGACGTTCTCAAGTGACAAATTCTCAACATATACATTGATTAAAGTGACCAAAGGACCGGAACCGCATGATCATATATTTGTTGCCCAGATTAATGAAGAATTAACAAATCAGCTTGTAAGTGCTGCTACATGTACAGAACCTGCAGTATATAAGAAATACTGTACGGTATGTAATGCGTTGTCGGATGAAACATTTACACATGGAAATGCATTAGGTCATTCATTCCATGATGGCAAATGTATAAGATGTAAGAAGGATATGCCAAATGAGACTCCAATCAGAGAATTTATTGAAAGATTGTATTCTAACATTCTGGGCAGAAAGAGTGATGAGGATGGCATTGCAGACTGGACAAAATCATTAATTGAATGTACAAGCACAGGTGTTTCTTCAAGTTATGGATTTGTTTTTTCAGATGAATTTAGGAACAGAGGACTTAGCAACGATGCCAAGGTTGAAATATTGTATGTAACATTCCTTAACCGTACGGCTGACGCTGATGGTAAGAAGCTCTGGGTTGATGCATTAAATGCAGGTGTAGACATGGAGAAGGTATATGAAGGCTTTGTGATGTCAACAGAGTTTGCCGGTATCTGCGATACATACGGAATCAGTCAGGGTCAGATGAGTGATATCCCGGGAATGACAGATATCTTAAGCAGATACAGAAACCGTAACATATTCCTTGCATCATTTGTAGCAAGATGTTATGAAAAGGCACTTGGCAGACCGGCAGATGTTCCGGGTGTTGATGTATGGTGTGCACAGATTATCGAAGGCTACATGACACCAAGAAATGTAGCTGCAGACGGATTCTTCCACTCAGACGAATTTATCGCAAAGAATACGACAAATGCAGAGTATGTATCAATTCTTTACCAGACATTCCTTGGAAGAGAGCTTGATCAGGAAGGATATGAAATGTGGGTAGGTTTACTTGACAGAAACGAATGGACAAGAGACCAAGTAATGGACGGATTTGCTAATTCAACTGAATTTAGTGAAATATTAGCCGGCTTTGGATTGAATTAACTGAATCGGAGCATAATAAAAGTGGCTGTAAAAAGCACCTTTGAAGTAATGGCTCATGTCACATTTTCATGGCATGAGCTATTATTATGGAGAGAATATGATAAAGTTTATTATGTATTATTTGTTTGGAATTAATTTAATTTCCCTTGCAGCTTATGGAATTGACAAGCGCAAAGCAATAAAGGGCAGATGGCGTGTGCCTGAAAGTACACTTATTACGCTTGCCGTAATCGGAGGAAGTGTGGGAGCATTAGCCGGTATGAAGTTATTTCATCATAAGACAAAGAAGAAAAAGTTTTCAATCGGAGTGCCGGCGATTCTTGTTATACAGATTTTGGCAGGCTGTGCGGTGTATTTTTGGATTAAATAATAAAAGTGATTTTGGGAGGAAGAGAAAATGTCAGATTTATTTGCCAGAAAGCAGTATGTGGTTGAGCGTATTGACGGTGATTATGCGTATCTTAGAAATCTTGATAATACGGGTGATGAATTAAAGTGTGTGGCAAGGGCACTTTTGCCTGAAGAAACAGGTGAAGGCACAAAGCTTGTTTATGAAATGATGAGTTATGAAATAATGTAAAGCATAAATGCCGTAAAATTGATATTTATGGAGTAAAGAAGCCGGAAAAATAAATAAAGAAAAGATATAAAAAAATTTGTTGACTCCAACTTGGTACCAAGTTATTATCAAAAAAACAAAAAACAGTTGGAGGTCATGGTATATGGATAATTATTCTGTGATTGACACAGTGTGGATTTTAATTTCAACGATTTTGGTGTTTATGATGCAGGCAGGATTTATGATGCTTGAAACAGGTTTGACAAGAAAGAAAAATCTGGCGAACGTTGCAATCAAGAATCTTATGGATTTTGCCTGTGGCGGAATAGCATTTCTTGTCTTAGGTTTCGGATTGCTCTATGAGACAGGAAACGCCTTCATTGGTAAAATTGATTTCTTTGCATCAAATGCAGGAGATTGTACATCTCGTTTTCCGGGAAGCGCATATGTCATATTTACAATGATGTTCTGTGCAACTGCAGCGACAATAGTTTCCGGAGCAGTGGTTGGAAGAATAAAATTTAAGGCGTATCTGATATACACAGTTTTGATATCAGCCATTATATATCCGATAGCCGGACACTGGGTATGGGGAAACGGATGGCTTTCAAACCTTACTATTTCCGGTTGGACAGGCTTTAGTGATTTTGCGGGAGGCTGTGTAGTTCACATGGTAGGCGGTATTTCCGCATTAGTTGCAGCAATATTTGTCGGACCGCGTATTGGAAAATATCATGATGGTAATTCCAGGGTAATAGCAGGTCATGATATAAAAGCGGCAGTGCTTGGAACATTTTTGTTATGGATTGGCTGGTTTGGATTTAATGCAGGTTCGGTTCTTTCAATTGAAAATAACATGGAACTGGCAGCAGATATTTTCCTTAATACAAATGTAAGCGCAATTTTTGCAGCGGTTGCAGCAATGATATTTACATGGATTCGATTTAATAAGCCGGATGTTACCATGACTTTAAGCGGAACATTGGGAGGTCTGGTTGCAATCACTGCAGGCTGTAATGAGGTGTCCGTTGTAAGTGCCGCAGTGATAGGTGTAATAGCAGGTATTTTGACGGTTGTTATGATTGAATTCGTGGATAACAGGTTAAAGATTGATGACCCGGTAGGAGCATTTGTTGTACATGGAGTTTGTGGAGCATTTGGTACGTTGGCAGTCGGCCTGTTTGCAAAAGATGGTGGATTGTTTACAACGGGTAACTTTGCAAGACTGCTGATACAGTTGATTGGTGTAGCAGCTGTTGCAGTGTGGACAGGACTGGCAACATTTGCAGTACTACTTCTTGTAAAACATACTACGGGAATTCGTGTATCACCGGATGAAGAAATTAAAGGTCTTGACTGGTCAGAGCATGGAATACCATATGATAATAATGATTTGTCATCTATCAATGATTATATTCCAAGAATAGAAGAACCGGCAGATATACAGGAAGCAGTACCGGTAATTGATTTTTCTGAAAAAACCGTAGATAATGCAGAGGTTTCAATTACAAAACTTGAAATTATAACAAGACCTGAAAAATTTTCAGTATTAAAAGAGGAGTTAAGTAAGATTGGCGTGTCAGGCATGACGGTGACCAATGTTATGGGATGTGGAATTCAAAAAGGTACTACTGAGTTTTACAGAGGAATTTCATCTGAAATAAATTTAAGACCGAAGATTCAGATTAATATTGTAATTACTAAGGTGCCGGTGGAAAAAGTGGTAGAAACAGTTCGAAAAGTTTTATATACCGGACACATTGGCGACGGTAAAATATTTATTTATGATGTTAAGAATGTTATTAAAGTCAGAACTGACGAAAGAGGATATTCGGCATTACAGGGAGCCGATGACTAACTAAATATTTATTGATAAACAAAGGCGTTTAATCAGAGGATGATTAGGCGTCTTTTTTGTATAATAGGTAATTTTGCTCAAATTCCCTATTATACAAAAACGCTCCGCGAGGAACGCACTGCGGCGGATTGGAAGTGTAGAAACGCAAACGTTTCTTACATGTCAAAATTTGTAAACAAATTTTGAACTAAGTAGTTACTTCGTAACTACTTACAATAATGTCGCAATGCGACCCGCCGCAGGCGGAGAATCTCGCAAGCGAGATTCTTTTATATTAATAGTAAATTGCGTTGCAATTTATCTATCTTATATATTTTTAAAGGAGGAAAACATTATGAAAAAAAAGATTCTTTCAGTGTTATTGACACTGGCAATGGTTGCAGGACTTACTGCATGCGGCGGTGGTGAAAACCAAACGGTAACTACACCACAGACAAACGGTTCGGCATCAGACAGTACAACAGCATTTGTTGAAACAAGCGGACCTAAAGAAGGAGGAGTCTTAAAAGTTGCATTATCAACGAATCCTCCATCATTGGATTCAATGTTGTACACAGCGGCAGCGGTTCGTGATGCTAATCGTGTTATGTTCGAGGGATTATTTGAACTGGATGCAAATTACAATCCGTCACCTCAGCTGGCAGAGTCATATGAAGTTGACGAAGAATACAAGAAATGGGTATTCCATCTTCGTAAAGGTGTACTTTTCCATGATGGAACAGAGATGAAGGCAGAAGATGTTGTAGCATCAATGAATCGTTGGCTTGAATATAATAAAACAATGTCTACAATTATTAAGAATGGTGAGCAGTTCTATGCTGTTGATGATTACACGGTAGAGATTGATCTTGAAGAAACAGGATATCTGTTACTTAATATGATGACTGCACCGGCAAGATATCCTTACATTACAACAGTAGAGGCAATTGAGTCGTGTGACAAGGAAACAGGCGCATTAACAGAGTATATCGGTACAGGTCCATTGAAATTTGTTGAATGGGTACAGGATTCATATATTAAGTATGAGAAGTTTGAGGACTATGTAGGACCTGGTTATGAACTTACAGGTGAAGCAGGAGACAAAAATGTATATTACGATGAAGTATATTATTATATTGTAACTGATTCTTCAGTTCGTGCAGCTGCAATTCAGACAGGCGAATATGATGTTGTACAGTCGGTAAGCTATGATGATATTGCTATGCTTGATGCTAACAGTGACGTTACGCTTGCTAAGAACACAGTTGGTAATTATGGTATTTTAATTAATAAGGCAGAAGGTTCAAAATTAAATGAGCAGCTTGTTCGTCAGGCATTCTGTTATGCAGTTGATGTTGATGAAATTATGGCAGTTGTTATTTCTGAGCCGGACTATATAGAAACATACAGTTCTATGATGCCTAAGAATACAGACTGGTATACTGAGTCGGGTTCAGAATATTGGAGCCAGCATGACTCGGCTAAGGCAGCACAGTTACTTGCAGAAGCCGGTTATGACGGAACTCCTATCAGAATTTTAACAACACCTGATTATCCTACATGGGTTGATGGCTGTCAGATTTTAAAAGATCAGCTTGAAGCAGCCGGATTTACGGTAGAGGTTGATTCTATGGACTGGGCAACTGTTCAGCAGACAAAGAAGGAAAAGGATGCATGGGAAGCAATTATTCAGTGGTGGCCTGCAGTTCCTGTTCCAACAGCATTAAGATGTAATTCAACAACTGATAATGGCTGGATGGCTTTTGAAGATGTTATCGCTCTCCTTGAAAGCATTAACTCGTCAACAAGCTTTGAAAAGGCATATGAGCTTTGGGATGAGGCCAACAAAAAGCTTTTGGAATATGGCAGTTTTGTACCGCTTGGTTATGCAGATGAAGCATATGCAGTTTATAAGAGCGTAAATAATTATTCACCATTCTTAGGAATGAATGTATATAATTGTTACCCTACAGAGTAGCAATTGACACAAAGAGAACCATAAAATGAAGATGTTTATGGTTCTCTTTCTTAAAAGAGGTATTTATATGAAAAAATATATTGGAAAGCGTTTGGTTTCTATTATAGTAACGATATTCATATTATCAATATTTGTATTCTGGCTGACTCATAATACATCAGGTGATCCGGCTTCCGTTATTTTAGGTTCAGAATCAACTCCGGAGCAGATTGAGGAACTGAGAGAAAAAATGGGATTAAATGATCCTTTAATTACACAGTATATTCGTTGGTTTAAGGATGCAGTTAAAGGTGATTTCGGTAATTCATACTTTAGAAACCAGTCGGCACTTCAGGCAGTAAAGGAAAGTTTTAAACCTACTTTGGAGATATCAATATATGCTGAACTAATAGCAATTCTTATTGCACTTCCTGCCGGAATATTTGCAGCATCAAGAAAAGGTAAAATGTCAGATGTTGTTACTTCGATGATTAATCTGATAGGTTTGTCGCTGCCTAATTTCCTGATATCTTTGCTGTTTATTCTGGTTATCGGAGTTCATTTTAAAGCACTGCCGGTATCAGGATACAAAACAATTGCAGATGCCGGTGTTGCGACACATTTCAGATATCTTGTAATGCCTGTTATTTCACTGGCAATCACCCAGATACCGATTATTATGCGTATTACTAAATCCTCCATGAGTGAGGTGCTGACGAGCGACTATATAAAAACAACAAAGGCAAAAGGTTTAAGAAAAAATAAGGTCATATATAAACATGCACTAAGGAATGCTTTAAATACAATTATGACAGTTATTGGCCAGAGCATTGGAAGCTTATTTGCAGGTGCAGCGGTAATTGAAACAATTTTTACAATACCGGGCATGGGACAGTTAATTGTAAGTGCTGTATTAAAGCGTGACTATCCGTTGATTCAGTGTGTAATTATCATGGTAGGATTAATTTATATCGTTATTAATTTTATTGTAGATTTATTATACGGCATAGTTGATCCGAGAATTAGAATTGAAGGAAAAGCAAACTAAGAGGTTTTGATTATGAGTGAAAAGATAGAGATAAGTAAACAGGCTGTAAAAGAGAACAGAAGGATAAAACTGCTTAGCTTCATCCATAGCAAAACGGCCATGGTGGGATTGTTTATAACAGTTATTATGGCAGTAATTGCAATTTTAGCCCCTGTTATTGCACCTGAAGGACCATATGTGAATAATGCGGTAAACAGATTGCACGCTCCTTCGGCAGAATTTTTAATGGGAACGGATAAACTGGGAAGATCTGTATTTGTACGTATTATTTATGGTATCCGCATTTCTCTGATAGTCGGAGGAATTACAACAATAGTGTCAATGGTGCTTGGAACTATACTTGGAATTCTGGCCGGATACTATCGGATTATGGATACCATTGTAATGAGAATATGTGAGAGCCTGGCAGCAATTCCGCCAATTCTTATGGCAATTGCACTGATGTCTGCGTTCGCAAGTGATATGAAAAGTGTAATTATTGCATTATGTGTCGTATACACACCTGTTATTGCAAGGGTTGCCCGTGCATCCACATTATCAATTAAGGAACAGACGTATATTGAAGCAATTAAATCTCAGGGAGCAGGTACTATGCGTGTATTGTTTGTACATATTCTGCCTAATATATTATCACCGGTAATTGTACAGGGAACATATACATTTGCGATAGCGATAATTCTTGAGGCATCACTGAGCTTCCTGGGAGCAGGTATACCGGCTCCGACACCGAGTCTTGGAAATATTCTTTACGAAGCAAAGGCAGTTATTTTTAATGCCTGGTGGATGACGGTTTATCCAAGTATTGCCATGGTTTTGGTTGTAGTAGGTATTAATCTTTTAGGAGATGGTATCAGAGATATCCTTGATCCGACAGCAAATTAAGGAGAAATAAACTATGAGCGATAAATTACTTGAAATAAACAATTTAAAAACTACTTTTACAACACTAAGAGGCAAAGTGACTGCAATTGACGGAGTATCTTTTTCTGTATCATCCGGTGAAATACTTGGTATTGTAGGTGAGTCCGGATGCGGAAAAAGTGTAACATCACAGAGCGTCATGCGTCTGTATGATGAAAAAAATCTTGCAAGTTATGAAGGTTCGGTATTCTTTGAAGGCAAAGACATTCTGCATTTACCTGAAAAAGAGATGGAAAAAATCCGCGGTAATGATATTGCAATGATATTCCAGGATGCACTGTCAAGTCTTGATCCCGTATTTACAATCGGAGAACAGATATCAGAAACAATAAGGCAGCATCAGAAAGTTAGTAAGAAACAGGCAATGGAGATGGCTGTTGATATATTAAAACAGACGGGAATTCCGGCACCCAATGAACGTGTTAAAGCTTATCCTCATGAGATGTCAGGAGGTATGAGACAAAGGGCAATGATAGCTATGGCATTATGCTGCAAACCTCGTCTTCTGATTGCTGATGAGCCGACAACTGCGCTTGATGTTACTATTCAGGATCAGATACTGAGTCTGCTTCTTGACTTAAATAAGCAGTATAACATGGGTGTAATGCTGATTACACATGACCTGGGAGTTGTTGCACAGGTTTGTACAAGAGTAGTTATTATGTATCTGGGACAGATTGTAGAGGAAGCAACGGTTAATGATTTGTTCGATAATCCGCTTCATCCGTATACACAGGGATTGATTAGTTCGATTCCAAGGCTTGATACTGATAAGGATGAGCCGCTTTATATAATCGACGGAACTGTACCAAGTTTAAGCTCGGTAAAGCGGGGATGCAGATTTGCAGGAAGATGTAAATATGCAACGGACAAATGCAGGGAGGAAACAGTACCATTAGTAAATATTGATGATACGCATAAAGTTCGATGCTTTAAATATGAAGAACAGAGGTGACCGGTATGGAACAGTCAATGGTTGATATTCATAAAGAAAAATATGAGAAAGATAACGTTATACTGGAGGTTTGTGACTTATCAAAGGAATTCCGTGTCGGTGGAAGAATTAAGGCAGCGGCACCGACGGTTAAGGCGGTTAATAAAATAAATATTGAGATTAAGAAAAATGAAACAGTAGGTCTGGTAGGTGAATCAGGATGCGGAAAAAGCACTGCCGGTCGTACGATAATGCGTCTGCTGGAACCAACTGCAGGAGAAATTTATTTCAAAGGACAAAATTTTTCTGCACTCAGCAAAAAGGAGTTAAGGGAAAATCGCCGGCATATCCAGATGATTTTTCAGGATCCCTACACATCATTAAATCCAAGGCTTACGGTAGGCAAAATCATTGAGGAACCGCTTATTATAAATAAAATAGGCCATAATAAGCAGGAACGTGTGGAAATGGTTTTGGAGATAATGAAAAAATGCGGTCTGAGGGAAGATCAGTATTTCAGGTATCCACATGAGTTTTCAGGTGGTCAGAGACAGCGTATCGGAATTGCAAGGTCTCTCATTTTGAATCCGGAGCTTATTATTTGTGATGAGCCGGTATCTGCCCTGGATGTCTCCATACAGGCACAGATTTTAAATCTCCTTTCAGATATAAAGAGGGAAACCGGAATCTCATATTTGTTTATTTCGCACAATATGAGCGTTGTAAGGTATGTATCAGATAAGATAGCTGTAATGTATTTAGGAAACGTGGTTGAATATGCCAAAACGGATGAATTGTTTTCAAATCCGCTGCATCCTTATACCAAGGCATTGTTATCTGTTGTTCCGGATGCCAATCCGCATGTAAATAAAGAAAAGATAAAGTTAAAAGGCGAAATACCGTCGCCTATGAATTTACCTGAAGGATGTCCGTTTCATACCAGATGCCCGCATGCTACTGTGGATTGTCAGCATATTGTTCCGAAGATGCAGAAAATCAATGAAAATCATAGTGTAAGTTGTCTTTTATATGAATAAAACGAGGTGATTATGCATGAATAACAGCATAGAAGAACAAAGACGAATCTTAGTTGATTACATTAAAAATTATATTAAAAAAAACAGACTTCATGTTGGTGACAAGCTGCCTTCAGAAAATAGTCTTGCAGAACAGTTTGCGGTAAACAGGAATACTGTCCGCAATGTTTTTTCTATGCTTAAGGCACAGGGTTATGTTTATGCTAAAAAGGGATGTGGTTATTTTGTTGCAGAAAGGCCTAAATCTTTTTCTTATGAGTATAACCAGAATCGTGGATTTTCAGAAAGCATCCTGGAAAAAGAGGAAACATATGAGAATAGAATAATTAACATAACAAAAAGAAAAATGACGGTAAAAGAACAAAATCTGTTTAAAACAGAAAATGCTGAGAATGTTTTTATTGTTACAACTGAAAGAAGTGTTCATAACAGAGTATTTGCAATTGGAAAACAGGTTCTGCCGGAATGTTATGTACCGGAATTTGATAAACAATTACAAAATTTTCATTCGGTAAATGATTTACTGATGGATAAATATGAGTATTCACACCCTATTTGTAAGAAGATGACAATAGAGGCGTGCATTCCCAATAAAGAAGAAATTGAAAAATTAGGTTTGGAATCCAATATACCTATTTTGAAGCAGACGGAATTATTTGAGATTGAAGGAATAGGCTATATATCATTTTTTACAGTTTCCGCCAGAGGAGATATGTTTAAAGTGGAAATGGAGTTCTAATATTTCGGGAGGAAATGGAAATATGAAAAAATATTTCGAAGGTCTTGAAAAGGATTGGATTAATTTTGCATCGGAAGTAATTGGAAATAAGTCTCTTTCAGGAGATGAAGGAAGAACCGCAGATTTATTTTTATCAGAAATGAAAAAAATGGGTGTTGAGTGTTTTAAAGATTTGTGCGGAAATGTAACAGGAATTATTCGTGGAAGCAAAGAAGGTCCAAGCATTTTATTGACGGGACATATGGATGTTGTTCCGGAAGGAAATATAGAATCATGGGGAGAATTTGACCCATTTGGAGCAGTTGTAAAAGACGGTATGCTCTATGGAAGAGGAATCAGTGATATGCTTGGAGGATTGACGGCAGCTTTCTTTGCATTTAAGGAAGTGAAAAGACAGGTTGATGCCGGATATACATTAAAAGGAAATTTAATATTTAGTGCTGTAGTGCAGGAGGAACCTGCAGAAAGCATGGGGACAATATATTTATTTGAACATACTTTTCCGGAACATGATATTCATGTAGATCTTGCATATCTGGGAGAACCGTCTAATGGGAATCTGGCTGTTGGTCAAAGAGGAAAAGTTGAATTAGTAGTAGAGGTACATGGCAAAGTTGCCCATTCGTCTGCTCCGCAGGAAGGGATAAATGCGTTGGAAAAGGCACAGCCGATTATTGCAGCTGCATTTAATAATTTTTATAAAAAATCCATGACGCACATGACGGGTAAATCCTCAATGACGATAACGGACATAATGCTCACACCGGGAAGAAAATATTCGTGTGTACCTGATTATTGTGAGATTACAATCGACTGTCGTTATGTGTATCCGTCTACTATTGAAGATAATGTGGCTCAGATACAACAGTTTATTGATGCTTTAGCTGAGAAAGATAAAGAACTTACTGCTACAGTTCATCCAAGATTTAATAGAAGAGTAAGCTATACGGGACTTGAGATGACAGTTGCAAAACAGCATCCTTGCTGGTATGTGGATGAAAAAAATGACTATGTTGATTTAAGCTATGAGGTTTTAAAGGAAATCGGACAGAATCCGGAAAAGTTCTACTGGTCATTTGGAACTGACGGAAGTATTATTTGCGGAAAATATGGAATTCCGACAATTGGTTATTCATATGCAGAAACTTCTCAGGCACATCAGGCAAAAGAACATGTTGTTGTAAGTGAAATGTTAAGTTGCATTGAGGGTTATACGGCAATGTTATTTAAAATATTTGGTTTGAATTTTAATGAATTATAAACATATTACATAAAAGACAGGAGGATGGAAATGGCTGAATTTCAAATTACCTCTTATGGAATGTCTGCATTAGATGTGGTTATCCGCCTGGCTCTGGCGGCCGTTATGGGAGGTTTTGTCGGACTTGAACGTGCAACAAGACGTCAGGTATCGGGAATGAGGACATTTGCGCTGCTCTGTTTAGGAAGCGCATTGACGATGATTGCAAACATTTATATAGCGGCAATGTTTGGACTAAATGATCCAACGCGTATTCCGGCAGCAGCAATCGGAAGTATAGGTTTTTTGGGCGTAGGTACAATATTTGTTTCCGGAAGAGGGCAGGTACGCGGGATGACGACAGCAGCATCTCTATGGACTGTCAGTGCACTCGGAATTGCCATTGGAGCCGGATTATATTTATGTAGTGTAACAGCAGTTATTTTGATTTTTGTCATCAATCATATTCTTGTTGCAATCAGTCATTATCAGGAGCGCGTTAACCGTGAAATAATGTTTTATGTAGAAATAAAAAAAGGAGATTCTCTAAAAGAATTTCTTAAATTTCTTCAGGAGAGCGGTTATAGGATATTAAGCATAGAAAAAAACAGCAGGGATGTATTATTTGATGATGCAATCGGCGTAAAAGTACAGTTGAATTTCGGAAAGCACAAGAATCATCCGGAATTTCTGAATATTATAAACAAACTTGAAGGCGTGTATTATCTTGAAGAAATATAGTTTTACTCTATTGTGGTGAAAGCTGGTGTAAAAAGATGTTAGTGGATTATCATTTACATACAAATTATAGTTTTGACGGGATACAGACTTTGGACGAATTGTGTCAGAGTGCTATCGCGAGGAATATAAAAGAAGTAGCAGTCACGGAACATATGGATATTTACAGTGGCAAACCATATGACTATATTCTTGATTGCAGGAATTCATTTAAAGAACAGACGGATATTGCAAAAAAGTATAAAGATAAGTTAACAATACGCCACGGGATTGAATTAGGACAGCCGATGAGAAATCCTAAAGAGGCAGAACGTTTCCTGAGGGATTGGCCTGTTGATTTTGTAATCGGAAGTGTTCATAACATGGAAAATGACATTGATGTAGGTGAGTATGACTACACAAAGGTAGATTGGGATGCATTTTTCCCGCATTATCTGGAGTGCCTTAAGGATTTCGCAGCAAATTATGATTATGATGTGCTTGGTCATGTCACTTATCCAATGAGATATTTATTTCTGCAGACCGGAAAGAATCCGTCTCCGATGATTTGGGAGAAGGATTTTGCTGAAATCTTCAAAATTGTTATTGAATGTGGGAAGGGCATAGAATTAAATACAAGTTCAATTGCCAGAGGTAAAGGAATGCTTATGCCGACAAAGGAACTGCTTAGTCTTTATTATAATCTGGGTGGCAGGATAATTACATTAGGCAGTGATGCGCATGTAAAGGAGCAGACCGGCATAACAGCACAGATTGGCCAGGACATATTAAGAGAAATTGGATTTAGTCATTATTCTACATTTGAAAATAGAAAAGTTATTATGAATTCGCTATAAAAACGGATGTAAATGAGGTGAACACGATTATGGCTGAAACGATATTAAGCGCAGGAATTGATATAGGAACAACAACGACACAGCTAATCTTTAGCAGACTCACCCTTGAAAAAACAGGAGGTTTTGGAACTGCACCTAAGGTAGAGGTTGTAAATCGTGACGTAATATATCGGAGTGAAATTTACTTTACCCCTCTGACTGCGGAAGATACCATAGATGCAGGCAAGGTTGCACGGTTAATTCAGAAGGAGTATGAAAAAGCTAATATAAAACCATCAGACCTTGAAACAGGTGCAGTAATCATAACAGGTGAAAGTGCCAAGAAGAGGAATGCCGAGGAAGTAACACTTGCAATGGCAGAACTGGCCGGTGAGTTTGTTGTTGCGGCAGCGGGACCTGACCTTGAAAGCATGCTTGCAGGCAAGGGTGCAGGGGCAGGACATCTAAGTGAAGTTACCGGTAAAAGTGTATTGAATATTGATATTGGTGGAGGAACCAGTAATTTATGTCTGTTTGAAGATGGCATAGAGACAGATTGTGCGTGTTTTGATATTGGTGGAAGAGTTATACGTCTTGATCAAAACCACAGGATAGAGAAAATAAGCCCCAAAATTGAGGTGTTATTAACAGAGCTGGGAATTAATATAAAGGCCGGTGATTTGCTGACAGTTGAAAGCGGCAAAAAAATAGCAATGGCTCTTTCTGATATTCTTGCAGAAGGGGCAAATTTAAAGCCTGCTGGTAAAATAAAGAAGTTTTTTGAGACAAATCACGGACTTAGTGAACAAAGCCGTCCTTTGGTCATATGCTTTTCGGGAGGAGTTGCTGATTGTATTAACAGAGATTTCAGTGACCCTTTTTTATATGGTGATATAGGAATATTATTAGGTGAGGCTATACGCGAGAATCCTGTATGGCACAGTGTAGAGGTTTGTCAGGCAGATGAAACCATGCGGGCGACAGTCATAGGTGCGGGAAATTGCAGCATGGAGGTTTCAGGAAGCACTATTTTTGCAAGAGGAGCCCAATTCCCTATTAAAAATTTACCTGTTATCAAGTTGGTCTGCGATTCGGAAAAACAAATAGAAACAATTAATAAACAATTATCAGCCTTAAAAGAAAACGGTATGAAAAATTACGAGAAAGGATTTGCACTGGCTATTGCCGGACCGGTGTGTCCGAGCTTTACGGAGGTTGAAAAGATTGCCGATATGCTTTCAACTGTACTGATGGAAGAAAAAAATATCGTGCCGGTTGTCCTGGAATATGATTTTGCAAAGGCTCTCGGACAGGCAATAAGGAGGAGAGTTCCAAAGGAAAAAGCAATTCTCTGCCTTGATGGAGTGGCGTGTCAGAATGGAGATTTTATAGATATTGGTAAACCGGTTGGTGAAGGGGCAGCACTTCCTGTAATAGTAAAGACATTGATTTTTTCTGAAGATAGGAGGATGGATAAATGAAACTAAGTACAAATCTCTTGGGACAGAATTATACTTTTGGTTCTATAAAGGAAGTTATGGCCAAGGCTAACGAACCCAAAAGCGGAGATTCACTGGCTGGCATTGCGGCAAATTCAACGTTGGAGCGAATTGCCGCAAAGCAGGTTGTATCTGAACTTACGGTGCGTGATTTGAGAGAAAATCCTGCAGTGCCATATGAGGAGGATGATGTAAGCAGGATTATAGAGGATGATCTTGATTTAAGCCAATATAATGAGATTAAGGACTGGACAATTGCACAGCTTAGGGAATGGCTGCTTGACGATAAAACAAGCGGAGATGATATGCTTGCTGCAGGTCGTGGAATGACCAGTGAGGTTATCGCGGCAGTATGTAAGCTGATGGGTAATCTCGACCTTATGTATGCCGGAAATAAAATGAAAATACTTGCAACATGCAATACCACAATCGGTGAGAAAAATGTGTTGGCAAGCAGGCTTCAGCCAAATCATCCCGTGGATGACCCTAAAGGAGTCACGGCAAGTCTTTTAGAGGGTATAAGCTATGGCATAGGAGATGCTGTATTTGGACTTAATCCTGCTATAGATACGGTAGAAAGTACAATTGCCATATGGGATCAGTTAAGAGAAATAAAAGAAGAGTATGAGATTCCTACACAGACCTGTGTGTTAAGTCATGTCACAACACAGATGAAGGCTCTGGAAATGGGGCACAAGGCAGATTTATGCTTTCAATCCATTGCGGGAACGCAGTCGGCTCTGGCTTCATTTGGAGTAACGACAGGAATGCTTTCGGAAGCAGACGAAATGTTTCATAAGGATGGCGGTTCGAAAGGCCCTAATGTAATGTATTTCGAAACCGGACAGGCGAGTGAATTATCGTCATCCTGCCACTACGGGTGGGATCAGTTAACAATGGAATGCCGGTGCTATGGTCTGGCAAGACACTACAAGCCTTTCCTTGTCAATACTGTCGTAGGATTTATGGGACCGGAGTATTTATATGATGCGCGACAACTCCTGCGTGCCGGTCTCGAAGATGTTTTTTGCGGGCATTTACACGGTCTTCCGATGGGATGTGATGTTTGTTACACAAACCATATGGTCACGGACCAGAATGATTTGGAAAGTCTGGCTGTAATGCTTACGGCTGCAGGGTGTCATTATTTTATGGGACTGCCACAGGGTGATGATATTATGCTTATGTACCAGTCAAGCGGATATCATGATATAGCTGCACTGCGTCAGTTATTTGGCAAACGCCCAATCAGGGAATATGAAATCTGGCTCGAAAAAAGGGGTATTTTGGAAAATGGAAAGCTGGGACCGGCAGCAGGCGACCCTACTTTATTTGTAAAGCATTTGAAATGATTTCAAGGGAAGACATGACAGGAGGAGCAGAATGGAACCAAAGGATTATTCAGTAGAATATGCGTATCCGGAAGAAATGAAACGATTAATGAAAAATACTCCGGCAAGAATAGGAATAGGGCATTGTGGCCCGAGATATACAACAAAGGCGGTATTGGAATTTAGGGCAGCACAGGCTAAAGCAAATGACGCCGTACAGATGGAAGTGCCTGAGGAGGTTATCAGAAACCTTGGCATATTTGAAGTAAGGACAAGATGCAGGGATAAGTATGAAATGCTGACACGTCCGGATATGGGCAGATTATTTACGGAGGAAACCCAAAGAATAATCAGTGAAAAATGTAAGCATAATGTAGATGTTCAGATATATTTCGGGGACGGTCTTTGCAGTCCGTCAATTAATGCAAATATTCCCGATCTGTTCCCGGCATTAAAAGCAGGACTGGAAGCAGAGGGACTAACTGTCGGCACACCATTTTTTGTGAGATACTGTCGTGTGAATACAGCAAGGACAATAGGCCCTTTAGTGAATGCCAAAGTTACATGTGTTTTAATAGGGGAGCGTCCCGGACTGATTACAAGCGAAAGTATGTCTGCGTACATGGCTTGGAATGCAAATCCGGATATGTCTGAAAGTGATTACAAGGTTGTAAGTAATATAAGCCGTGTCGGAATGCCGCCGGTTGAGGCAGCAGCTTATATTGTTGAATTAATATTGGAAATGTTTAAAAACCAGTCACAAAATAAATAAAAAGGATGCGTGTGTTTTGAAAGAAAAGGGACTTGTTCATATTTACTGTGGAAATGGAAAAGGCAAGACTACCGCAGCGGTGGGACTTGCAGTGCGCTGCGCCGGAGGCGGAGGTAAGGTATTGTTTTATCAGTTTTTAAAGGACGGAAATAGCGGCGAAATTAACATATTAAAAAACATACCTGAAATAGATGTGATGGAAACTGTTGATTCGGCAAAATTTGTATTTCAGATGACTCCACAGGAAAAATCCGATATGGCCTTACTTTGCAGGAATAAATTAGAAGAGATATCAGAAATATTGAAAAATGATGAGTATGATATGCTTATACTGGACGAGGTTCTTCACGTTGTGAATTTTAATTTTATCAGTCCAAAAGATATGCTTACATTTATTAAAGATAAACCGGAAAAATTGGAACTGGTACTCACCGGGTATGAGCCATCGGAAGAATTAACAGAAGCAGCCGATTATGTGTCAGACATATGTAAAGTTAAGCATCCGTTTGACAAGGGTATTGGTGCAAGAAAACTAATTGAAATGTAAAAATATATGCAAGGGTTATTTGCAGCAATAACGATTAGAATGCTTAGAGTGTAAATATAGAATTTGTGGAGAAATAATTCCGCACCGTATGTCGCAAAAAAAAGAGGGCATCCCGGGGTCACAAACGACTATGGGATGCCCTCAAAAAATATGCATTAAACAAGTATTGTTATCTTGCTAACCAGCCACCGTCAACAGCAACCGTGAAACCATTTACGTAGTCTGATGCAGGTGAAGCTAACCATACGATGGTTCCCTTCATGTCGTCCGGAGTTCCCCATCTTCCTGCAGGGATTCTGTCAAGAATTTCAGAGCTTCTGTCTTCATCACTTCTAAGCTGTGCTGTGTTGTTGGTTACCATGTAACCTGGTGCAATTGCGTTAACCTGGATGTTATATTTAGCCCATTCATTGGCAAGTGCCCTTGTAAGACCAAGAACGGCGCTCTTACTTGCGGTGTAGGCAGGAACACGAATACCGCCCTGGTAAGAAAGCATTGATGCTACGTTGATGATTTTGCCGCCTTCGCCCTGTTTTATGAATTGCTTGGCAGCAGCCTGGCATAAGAAGAAAACTTCTTTCTGGTTAACAGCGCAGACTGCATCCCAGTCTTCCATAGAATATTCAATGGCGTCTTCACGCTTGATTATGCCGGCATTGTTTACAAGAATGTCGATTCGCCCATATGCCTTTAGTGCTTCATTAATAACAGTGTCAATAACATCTGTTGAAGAAAGGTCAGCGATAACAGTAGTAAATTCACCACCGATTTCTGCAATCTTGGCAGCAGTTTCATCACAGGATCTTCTTGCAACACCGACTACTTTGGCACCGGCTTCAGCAAGTCCTACACACATACCCTGTCCAAGTCCTGTGTTGGCACCTGTAACAATGGCAACTTTACCTTCGAGTTTAAACATGTCTAATACCATAAAAAAGTCCTCCTGTTGTCTTGTTTGATAGGAAATTGCGTTGCGATTTCTCTATCTTATTTATTATAATGTGTTAATTAAAACCTATAAATTTATTGGCTATCCGGTAACCCATTCTGGTTACTTTTCGTCCACCCTTGCCCGGAAGGTTAACGCAATGGCCAAGCAGTCCGAAGCGGAGTGAGAACCATAATTTTATATCTTTGTTGTAAACATATTTCCATAAATCTTTCTTCTTCTGAAAATTTTCATCTGTTTCAGAAAGAATGAGCATTACCGAGGAAATGACCATCATAATCTTTAAATAGCTTAACATGTATTTGCGGCAATGTTTATTTTCAATATGTGTTTCGCAGAAATAGTCAATCATCGTGCGGTTTACACGTAACTGCTGGTCAACCCTGCTTATCATGACTTTTTCATTGACGGACTGGTCATCGCGTCCTATGTAATAGCGGTAGAAGTTAACGTCCACGTAATACATCGTTTTCACGTATGGAAGCGGATTAAATACAAATATGTTATCTACATAAAATGTGTGCTTAGGAAGCTCCAATGCACAGTCTTTTAACATCTGGGTGCGGTAAATAACCGAATGCATGAGAATATACTGGGCAATTCTGAATTTTTTTACGTCATCCCAGCCAAAAAGTTTTTCGACAGGAAGTGCATTTCGGTAGCTTATGACCTTTTTGCGCTTGGCACCGTCTTTTTCATATACATAATTGGCTATAAGCAAATCAAGCTCGGTTCCCGTTGAAATCATGTATTTCATGGTTGAGAGGAGTTTTTTGTAGGCAACTTCATTTACCCAGTCGTCACTGTCAACAACCTTGAAAAATACACCTGTGGCATTACGTATCCCTGTATTGACTGCTTCACCATGACCACCATTTTCCTGATGTATGGCACGGACAATGTCAGGGTATTCCTTTGCGTATCTGTCTGCTATTTCAGCAGTGTTATCCTTGGTAGAACCGTCATCAACAATTATAATTTCGACGTCTTCTCCACCGATTAGTAAAGAATTTATACATTTTTCCATATATGCTGCTGAATTATAGCAGGGAATGGCAATGGATAATACTTTCATATCTGTTATATGTGAAGCATTTTGCTTGATGGGATTCGACTTTTGACACCCGAATCCTATCAGATAAATTACTTCACCATTACCTCCGTAAGTGTAATTATATTCTTTATTATAAGGCTTTTATTATAGCTTGGCAAATGGAAATCCCTAAATTATAGAAATTTAATTTTTTACTTGACGTTAAGGCAGGCAAAATGTATATTAGATATGCAAAGGCTAGGGGCACTGGCATAAGCCGGTTGAGACGTAACCCTCACTACTTGATCAGGTTAAGACCTGCGTAAGGAAGCTGTTTTCGTTTTACGTAATCGAAAAAAGTCCGTTAATAGTAGTCCCCTTCCTGCGAGAATATTTTATTTCAGGGAGGCTTTTTTTATGTCTAACTTTTTTGCGTTCCCAACAAAAAACAGTTGGGATGAAGATGTTTTCAAATTAACCACAGCGGGTATCGTTGCAGTTATTGTGATTATGATTGCACTTATTGCACTTGCTGTAATACTTCGTCCAAAGAAGGATGAGTCAAAGGTTAAAACAAGTGTTAAACAGCTTGCCTTCAGTGGCGTGGCTATGGCACTTGCACTTGTTACAAGTGAATTTTTACCAACAATAAGTATGCCAATGGGCGGTTCCGTAACGATTTTCAGTATGCTATTTGTCGTTCTTATCGGTTACTGGTATGGCCTTAAGGCCGGTCTTATGAGCGCATGTGCATATGGACTTCTTCAGTTTGTAATTGACCCGAAATTCTATTCGGTACCACAGCTTATAGTTGATTATTTACTTGCATTTGGTGCACTGGGACTTTCAGGAATTTTCTCAGAGAAGAAGTGGGGTCTTTTTCTTGGTTATCTGACAGGTGTAATTGGCCGATATGTATTTGCTGTTATTTCAGGTTTTATATTCTTTGGATATTATGCTCCGGAAGGAACAGCACCAATCGTATATTCGCTTGGATATAATGCGGCATATATTTTCCCGGAGGCTGTTATCACACTTATATTAATAAGTCTTCCGCCTGTAGCCAAAGCTCTTGCACAGGTTAAGAAAATGGCAACAGAATAGTTAGTGTATTGTATTTAGGGTCCGGTCGCCAAATTTTAGTGACCGGGCTTATTTTTTTGCCCAATAGAATTGACTAATAAATTAAGTTTATGCTATAAATTAGAAATAGGCAGGTGATAGTTATGAACAAAAATAAAATTAGTGCACTGACCAAGGCAGAGAGTGATTTCATGGAGCTGGTCTGGGAGCTTGAACCCATTAATTCTACTGCGCTTGTGCATGAATGTGAAAAGAAATTTGAATGGAAGAAGTCGACGACTTATACCGTTATCAAGAATCTTTGTCAGAAGGAACTTTTAAAGAATGAAAAAGCGGTGGTGACATCAACCCTAAAGCGTGAGGAGTATTACGGTGCGTGGGGACGTGATTATGTAGATGAGCATTTTGACGGTTCATTACCGATGTTTCTGGCAGCGTTTTGCGGTAACAAATTAAAGCTGTCAAAAAAAGATAAAGAAGAAATTAAAAAATTGATTGATGAATGTTAAAGAATATTAATTAACTCCTTGACAAACAGGACTAAATTTTATAAACTATGGTCGGCAAAAGGTAGACCTGGACGGGAGCAATTTATTCTTTATTACGATGAACTCTGACAATAATTGTTGGAGAGTATACTGGGAGAATAATGAAATGATTGATTTGTTTTTTCAATTGCTGCAAATGAGTCTTGCTGGTTCGTTTGCAGTTTTTTATTTGCTGATTTTAAGGGTAGTATTAGGAAAAATGCCTAAGGCTGTTACTTATGTACTATGGGGACTTGTTGCAATTCATTTAATCTTTGTATCAGTGCCAATCGGAAGATTTGCCTTAATCCCAAAGATAGATATTGTACAGGGATTCTGGCGGATTGATATTAATTGGAACGTCGTATTAGCAGTTTATCTGGCAGGCGTTGCAGTGATTTTTCTTATTAATGGGGCAAACTATGTGCGCCTTTCGGCTATGTTAAGTGTTAATTCGAGGAAATCTGATGATGAAAATAATCAGGAATTAGAACTGCATGGTAAAAAGATTCCTGTTTTTTACAACAGCAGCATATCCGGTGCATTTACGCTTGGATATTTTCCGCCAAGAATCTATCTTCCTGAAGGTATAGATTCAGATATGGAAAGAATGGTTGTGTGCCATGAGATGACTCATATACGAAGGGGTGATTATTTTACCAAGCTGCTGGCATTTGTGTTATGCGCGCTTAATTGGTTTAATCCGATTTTGTGGTGTGCATTTTATTTCTTTGTACGTGACCAGGAAAGCTCCTGCGATGAGCTGGTGCTTAGAAAAATTGGCATTGAACAGAAAAAACAGTATGCAGAGGCAATTTTAAACGCTGCATCAGGCTTCTTTCGAAGCGGTGAGATTGACCATGCAATGCCGTTTGGTGAGGCAAATATAAAGTACAGAATCCGTAGATGTGTTAAGGCAGACAAAATCGAAAAAAGAAAAATCGTGGCAATGATTCTGGTTACATTTGGATTTTTTGTTCTTGGAATTTTTGTGTCAAATGTTTTTCAGATTAACCGACTTCCTTTTATGGCTGAAGAACAGCCGGGAATTATATGTGCTTATACCATTAATGATGAACACCGGATAGAGTATCAGCTTCGTGGAAACGGAATATACAGGGTTGATGAAAACGGAGAGGAAAGAATCTATAAGGAAAGCCTGTCTGTCTCAGATAATTTTTATTTTGGTGATCAGGGTTTGTTTTTTATGACATATAACGCCAGGGAAATCAGGTATCTGGATTTGGAAACAAATAAATGGCAGAAGGTTTTTCGTTGTGAGAAAGACAGAAAAATAGCATCTTTTGTGCCATATGGCGGATTTGTCCGTATCAATTATGAAGATGGTTCTGTGGAACATCGTAAGTTATGTTTAAAGCCACAGAATATAGTATCCGAGCAGGAAATTCTTTCACATCCGGGTGAGATTTACAATGTCACACTGTGGGAAAATGACGGTGCATACGCGTATTTAGACCTTGACATGGATGGTAAGGATGAAGAACTGCTGCTTGACTTTTCCATGGAGGATATGCTTGCAGGCGGTGAATGGTTTTATGATTTTTATGTCAATAAGGAATTGGTGCTCCAAGAAGAGGTTAATAAATTATCCAATGTAATATATGCGGCTTCCTTTGATGGTGAACACATATACATTGCCCTTATGACATGTAATGATAAGTATGACAGCCGGGAATCAACAACATTTTACCGCTATGAAAATGGGATGCTGGTTTCTTATGGAAAAATACAGGCACCGGTCAGTCTGATAAAGGTTAGGGATGATAAAATATCCGTAAGCATGTCCGAAAAAGTTATTCTCGGAGAAACATTTGAGGAAACATGGCTTGTGGATGAAAATGGCAGGCTGGTGAAAATGGAAGAAGAAAACAGTTATATTGAGACACAGAAAGCATATGAGTTACAAAAAGATATTTACTTACATACAGAACCGGGAAGCGAGGAAACATTTTGTGTGCCTGCGCAGAGAGTGGAAATGCATAAGTTTATGAGAAACCGGACGGGATATGTCGATGGCGTTATAAAAAACGGGTACTGGGTAGAACTTACAGTTGGTGACGGTACATCGGGATGGATTTTCTGTTCTGATGGCAGACTGGAAAATGGTGATTACGCAGACCAGGTATTTAAAATGGGTGTTTATATACATATGAATTCTACATCAGATAAAAATATGATAGAAGAAAAATAAATACACGGGAGAAAAATAATGAAAGCACTTTTATGCAGATTAGGTCTGGGATTTTTAGTTTTTGGAGCTGTTTTTTTATATCTTACAGGTTTCGATGCAATTGCATCCTTAAGGCCGGCAATGGATTTGTATGCAGAGGATACAGACATTAAAAAGGTTACTGTTATTGACCACATTGAAACGGAATTTGACATGTCATTAGGCTGTTTTGTCAAGGAAACTTCAACAACGACTAAAAATGGCTCAACAATAAGTTCCGTATCAACTTACATTTATGCAATTCCGGTATTTTCGGAAGGTGAAACGTACTGGATAGGTCTTGAGGTAAACGAAAAGGACCGTAAGAAGCTGGAAAAGATTACTGATGAAACGTGGGCATATCTTACATATGAGGATGACAGCTACGGATATACCACCTATGAGGTAGAAGGACGTCTTAAGAAAATGGATAAATCCCAATACAAATACATGGTGGAATTTTTCGAGGAATTAAACATATATGACGATGAAGAAATTGAAAAATATGTATTGCCAAAGTATGTAGATTCTATTAATGCTTCTTCAACAAGAGTGTTTTTCTATATAAGTCTGGTGCTGGTTTTTGTCATGGGAATTCCGTCTTTAATAGGATTAATATTGGAATGGCGTTATGAGAGGAAAAAAGCAAAAGCGGCAAAAGAATTGATGAATTATGATTACCAAAGCGGTGGAAATATTACAATCAACGGTGTGTCATATGACCGTAATACACTTGCTATTGTAGAAGAATATGTGAGAAAAAATGAGAAGGTTTTTGCAAGCAAGGAATTACAGAAAATCACAGGACTTGAATTGAGTGAAGCAAGAAAAGTGGTTGATAACTGGGGCAGTTACTGCAGACAATAATTATGTGGAGAAGGAGCATATAATGAACGAATCAGCAAGAAGAATGATGGCGTCAGTATTGGCAGTGCTTATGGTATTTAATATTATACTGTGCAATACCGGGGCAGTTGATGCAAAGCCGGAAGAAAATGACACAATTTATTGGAATGATATTACTAAAACATATTCGCAAAAAATCGCATCTGTAGAATTAGGAAACGACAATAGTGCGGTAATAACAAAAAGCGGAGAACTGTATGTGTGGGGGGATAATTATTACGGTCAGCTGGGCGACGGAACAGATGAAGACAAGAATGACCCTGTAAAAATAATGGACAATGTCGTATCAGTAAACTTAGGAGACAGCCACAGTGCCGCAATCACAACAAGCAGCGAGCTGTACATGTGGGGTTATAATAATTATGGTCAGCTGGGTGACGGAACGAACAAGAAAAAAACTACTCCTGTAAAAATAATGGACAATGTCGCATCAGTTAGCTTAGGCTGTTGCCACAGTGCGGCAGTAACCACAAGCGGTGAGCTGTATATATGGGGCTGTAATGATCATGGTGAGCTGGGTGACGGAAGCTATGATACTAAGGGTACCCCTGCAAAAATAATGGACAACGTCGCATCGATAAGTATGGGCGACCGTTACAGTGCAGCGATAACCACAAGCGGAGAGCTGTATACGTGGGGACTTAATTGTTCCGGACAGTTAGGTGACGGTACAATAGAAGATAAATTTACTCCTGTAAAAATCATGGACAACGCCGCATCGGCGAGTCTTGGAGGCAGTCACAGTGCGGTGGTAACCACAAGCGGGGCGCTGTATCTGTGGGGTGATAATGAGAGTGGCCAATTAGGCGACGGAACGATTGTACAAAAGATGTTACCTGTAAAAATTATGGATAATACTGCCTATGTTAACCTCGGATATAGCTACAGTGCAGCAATAATGACAAGCGGTGAGCTGTATACGTGGGGTTATAACAATTTAGGTCAGCTTGGTAACGGAAACTGTGATGTTAAGAGTACCCCGGTAAAAATTATGGAAAATGTTGCAACGGTAAGTCTGGGATATAGCCACAGTGCAGCAATAACCAAAGATGGTGCACTGTATATGTGGGGTGAAAATTACTACGGAGAACTCGGAAACGGAACAACAACGGATAAGATGACTCCGGTAAAAATCATGGAAAATGTTGCAACGGTAAGTCTGGGAGAAGAGTACAGTGCAGCAATAACCAAGGACGGTGCACTGTATACGTGGGGTTATAATAGTGATGGCCAGCTTGGAGACGGAACTGTCATAAGAAAGAATAGTCCTGTAAAAATCATGGACAATGTTGCATCGGCAGACTTAGGAAGAAGGCACAGTGCGGCAGTAACCACAAGCGGAGAATTGTATGTGTGGGGTGATAATTATTACAGCCAGTTGGGCGATGGGACAACAACCGATAAGACTACTCCGGTAAAGATTATGGAAAATGTCGCATCAGTAAGTTTAGGACCTAAACATAGTGCGGCAATAACAACAAGCGGAGAGCTGTATATGTGGGGTAATAACTATTCAGGCCAGCTGGGTGACGGAACAACAACCGATAAGACTATCCCGGTAAAAATCATGGACAATGTCGCATCAGTAAGTTTAGGATACAATTGCAGTGCGGCGGTAACAACAAGCGGAGAGTTGTATGTGTGGGGAAATAATTACAATGGTCAGCTGGGAAATGGAACGAAAGACAGTAAGAAGACTCCGTTAAAATTAATGGATAGTGTAGTATCGGTAAGCTTAGGAAATAACCACAGTGCAGCAATAACCAAGGATGGGGCGCTGTATGTGTGGGGTGATAATTATTACGGTCAAGTGGGCAACGGAACAAAATTTTATACGGAAGTTCCTCAAAGACTTGATTTTCCGGCAGTTCTTAATGATGATATTAAATCATTTGTAGAAAGACTTTATACCAATATCTTAGGAAGAGCAGGAGATGAAGAAGGAATCGATACCTGGTCAATACTC
>JBJEOB010000060.1:0-2921 GCA_051880495.1 Lachnospiraceae bacterium | reverse complement strand
GAAGATACTCTCTATAAAAAGGTGATAAACGAATGACGCTGGGAATGGCCGTATTACTACTGGTATCTTTAATTGTATTGGTTCTTGTCGGATATATCGCTCTGACTTTAATTTTTGTGGATGCGGCCAGAAACCAACTTCCTGCGTGACAGGGCAGAACAATAATAATTGAGGAGCTGAATGGCACTTCATGCCATTCAGCTCCCATTCAATCTTAGCTAACTCTTATTTTCCCTTTAAAGCCTTTATTCTTCATAAATTTCTTATATAATTTCAGACTTTTCTTTGAAACCGTCATTTTTGCTTTCTTCGGTGTTCCCTTAAATGCATTTTTACCAACCGTTTTAGCCTTTAATTTTCTTGTCTTAATAATAATTGTCTTCAGTTTCTTACATCCATTGAATGCATTAGCTCCGATCTTTGTCACCTTACTTGGTATTGTAATCTTTGTAAGTGATGTGCATCCCATAAATGCATTGGCTCTAATCTCAGTTACATTCTTTGACATCGAAATCGTTTTTAACTTCTTACATCCTCTAAATGCATTCTTACCGATAATCTTAATAGAGCTTGGGAGAACAATCCTTGTCACTTTATTATTTCCCCTAAATGCGCCATCTTCAATCTTAACAACTTTATATGTCACTTTGTTTACTGTAATTGTACTTGGCACTTTAATTACGGTCTGGTTTTTATTCGGTGCTTTCACGTAAGATACTTCTTTCTTGCTAGCATCAAGAATCTTTATGCCGGTTACCTCCAGCTTCGGAATCGCTTCTGTCTTTGTCTGCCCACAAACCGTACAAGTGTAAGTCTTCACTCCTTCTGCCGTCTCGGTTGCGGCTTTTGTAACTTTTCCAGCATCAAAGGTATGTTCTGCAACATCTATCTTATCTCCGCACTCACACTCTTTCCAATGATATGTTGCATCCTTACTCCACGTTGTTGCATAATTATGAATACATCCTCCAGACGGTTCTTCATCTGTTTTCTGCGTTGTTGTAACAGTAATTGTAAGGTCACTTTCTATTTTTGTGATTCTATACAGATTACTTATTTGTTCTGTAGACGAAAGATCTTTGATATTTTTATATGTTCCATCAACATTAACTTGCTCAACCTCATATCCATCATCTGTCACTACGCGGAAGTTTATCTGTCCGTCTCCTGTTCCATCCGGCAGACCTGTATCACTGTTTCTTGCAATAGCTGATGTTACATTTTCCTCGCTGGCTTTTTCATAATTTTGCGTATAGTATACAAGTATTTTTGTATGCTCATCGATATTAAATGTAGCAGTGTAAACAATATCATCAACTTCCGGTTCTGTAGAAGTATCACTTTCCGTATATTCATTTGGAAAAGCAAGTTTTGCTATTGTTTTGTATTCAATCAGATTACAATCTTTGCAAGTATATTTCACAAGGCCTTCCGAATCTGTAGAAGCATCTTTTTCTACTGTTCCATCATCCCAACTATGAGCAAACGCATTTGATTTACAGCTATAAAGACTTGCTCCGGTAGAAACCGAGCAATTACCCATATCTGGTGCTGAATATAGTAAATAATTTATATCTCTGACAAGTTTTTCACTGCGAAGAACAGTTTCTGAACTTGAAACATTAACCACTGTGTTAGCACTGTATGAGCTTGTATTTGTATAGACACTTTGACTGGCGCCAGAGAGATTAACTCCCATTCCCTTCGAACCGGCAGCAAATACAGTTGCACCATTTATTAAGATTGTACCGTCCGCATCAAGAGGAGAATTATCTCCACCCCCGCGCATTGATAAAACTGTAATATCGCCACCTGAAAGATTCAGTGCTCCGTTAGAATCAAGACCATCTCCCTGACAATCAACGTAGAATTTGCCTCCGGATATGTTCAGCGAATAGTTTCCTGCAGAAGAATTTTGCCCTCCGGTATTAGAACCGCCCTGTCCCGGACGTTGTCCTCCAGGTACAAACGAATCATGATTGCCTCCACTCGTACCATTAGAACTTCCTCCCGCTGCATTAATACCATCATCAGAAGCTTTTACATAATATTTACCTGAATACGCATTTACAGTAACACCCTCTAGCCCTTCGTATGAGTCATATATGTTTATTTCCGGGTCACGCTCATATCCGTTTTCACTGCCAAGGGTCAGCGTTGCATCTGCATGTACTCCATCATCTCCGGCATAAATATTGAATGTACCACCTGTAATATCGCAATATCCTTCAGAATGAATTCCATCATCCGCAGTATTTAACTCAAAGGTTCCACCATTAATAACAAGTTCATTTGTTGGTTCTGTTTCATTGTCATTATTTCCTGACACTTTTAATCCCTTACAACTCATTGTATCTTTATCAAACGATTTGCTGCTATATCCATCAAGTGTTTTGATATTAAAGTCTCCATTGTTTATTGTAAGTCTTTCAGCGGCCTGGATTCCATCTCCTTGAGCATTAATTTCAAAATCCCCACCATTAATCGTAACGATTCCGTCAGATGCTGTATCGCCCTCGTCTGGTTCAGATTTTAATCCGTCGTTTCCTGCTGTTATGACAAATGTACCCGCATTAATAACAATGCTTCCGTCAAATCCGATACCATTGGAAACGGCAGTCGCGTTAATGATTCCTCCATCAACCGTTAATGAACTTTCAGCGCCACCTTTGATTGCATTCTTAGCATTCCCAATCGCATTTATTGTTCCACTTCCAAAAATCGCCAACGAAGAACCTGATTTCACCTTGACTGCTGCACCCTCAAAATTATCGGGATCAGTTGTTTCTTTTTCTGGGGCTTCGTTATTCGTAATTGTACTTGTCCCTTCCAGTTTCAAAAGAACAGACGAATTCTTTTTCACAATTATCGGTGCAGTTTCAGAATTGGCGAGGGTTAAATTGTCAAGAATAAGTGTAACA
>JBJEOB010000059.1:0-2978 GCA_051880495.1 Lachnospiraceae bacterium | reverse complement strand
AAAAATTCTCAGTAATAAATAGCATACCATTTGAGCTTTCAAAAAACTGGGCTATTACAATTGTCGAGTATCTTGATAAAAGAAAAAGATAATCAAGTTAAAAATAGTAGTCAACCTGGAAAATGGTATAGATATCCGAATCTTGTATAAAATGAATCTTACAGTTGAAGAAGCAGAGATCAATAAACAGCGTACGATCGGTATGATTAATGTACATACGGATACTGAAGGTATATGGATGATACATCCGGTTGTTTCTTTTGAGGAAGATTTTCACTTGGATATCATAGAACAAATCGAATATTATATAGAACAAATAGAAGAAACTGCCGCTATTATGCTGGAACAGAATACAACACATGCAAAAGGAGTTTTACAAAATGGATGAATTATATGAAATCTTTTCTTCATTATCAAATATTGATTGGAACATCAAATGCATGATACATATTCTTAAAGAATTGCAGGATGCTGTTCCGAAAAGAAACGGTATGGAAAAGCTGATAGGATTTTTAGCATACTATCTTGAACATATTGAGAAAGATCTTGAGGACAGGATTGAGAGACTGGATATATATACACTATCAACAGCTGAGGAATCTTCTATGTCAGATCAGGAAAATGAGAAGCAGAATAATTTGGATGAATATCATGTGATATATCAAAAAATATTAAGTTTGCAGCCACAGGATATATTACAGCTGATACAAGAGTCTGAAACAGATAAGGAAAAAGAGTTTTTTGAACTGATTGGTAACTATCTATGATTGTAAAAAACTCTTCATTTTCGAACAACATCGGGTGAACAAATAATCCTAGAAAATGTCTTATGTTTAACACCAAAAAACAGCTGTAACACATTCTGTCTGTAACAAATGATTCCGAAATCCAAACATGGAAAAAAATAGAGAATAATATTATGTTACATTTGAGACTTACAATATCGCAAAAAGTGTGCCGCGATGGACACACTTTTTGTATATCTGTAAAATATTATTATTTAGAAGATATACAACAAACATAATCTGGCATTGATACCTTCTGTTATTCTACGCATATTAACATTTTTTGTTCATTATCAAACTATATGTTAATGTTAATGTCAATGCATGCATTCAATACTTCGGCAGATTCAAAGTTGAGTGTTTGGAAATTATTGTCCTGTGATAACTTCTGGTATTGCTCTTTCTGGTCTGCTATTGAGAGATACTTCAAGACCTTTCCGAGATCGGTCCGGAATTTCTCAAAATCTTTGATTTCTTTGGGCACTATCAAATTTATTGGATTATCTGTAATAAACTCTAAGATAGTTTTATCAATTTCCCCAAATATATCAGATAGATTTAGTGGTCCATCCCATTTTTTGCTACTCCAGTAGATTGCTAAGGTAACCACTGGTTTCAGTTTTTGCTGCATAGTTTTATTTTGAATCTGTTGTAACTGATAGTTTAACGCATCATAGATCCTGCTAATAACTGGAATAATGTAGATAATATCAGACTGATGACTGATATTCAGCAAGAAATACGTAGCCTGTTCATCCTTCTTCAAAACACATTGTTTCAGTAAATCCGGCAATTCTTGTGTCGTTTCATCAGGATCGTTATCATTGCTGTCTGTCATGAACAGTGGTATCAGTTTCAACTCTGAATTATCTTTTTCTACTAGCTTCTCTGGTCTTACAATTTGTTCGCCATCAAATAAGTAATAATTGAATGCATCTGCAAAATACTCTGGATTTGACATATAGTTTTTAATTATCGTATCTTTCTGTTTCATATGATTCCTTTCTTTTTTACACGAAAACAGCGTAGAACCTCATTTTTGAAATTATGAGGATGCTTATTATCGTGCTTCGTCAAGTTTTTTTCCCTTCTGTTTCCAAATTGATTTACGTATTCATGTTCGTTCCTCCTGTTTGATATTTGCTCTATAATGTGATAGCTACAAGCGTAATATGGGAGATTGTCTATACCGAAAAATGATATTTTATATAGGAAGGATGGTATTATCCATGAAAAGTAATAAATCAATAAAATATTTACAATGATGACAAACGATTAGGGATATTGTATAACTTCAGAAGAAGTTAATATCCTTGTCATGATATTTAAATTGGGATGAAATAGAAGATAAGAAATAATTTGCATGGCAACTCGTGCGTATGTGCAAAGAGAAGAGATAATTTCTCATATGTATCGTGGATAAGGTGATCGAGCCTTCGATGTTGTTCCCAGCGGGAAATCTTTACCCAGTTTCTGTTGTATCTGTAGAAAATGGAACTTTTGACACTATAGGTTGGGAAGCCCAGTCCAACGTCTGTCGTTCGGAGAGACTTCACAACGGGGTATTACAGTTTAAGAAAAGATTAGTTTTTTAGATCAGCAGGAAAGACGCCACGTTTGCTATTGTTTGGTGAAATGGTATTTGCATCCGTTATGGAGGTATGTTTTGGTGCTGCTCCCAGACGAGAACACAGTGCCAAATGAAACGCCTGCCGGAAAGTGAACTGCTTGAGGTGGCAGAGAATCTTCTCGGTGAGAACTTCCAGGCGAAAGTATCCGCAGACATTGACCGGATGATTATTTCTGACACCCAGGTAGGTTTTGAATATAAGGATGGGACGGTAAAGACATGGCAAAGAAAGTAAGAAAAATACCTGCGACCCTCAATCAGTTTACATCGGAGCCGGTGGCAGTCAAAAGAAAAAAGAAGGTCGCCGGATATGCACGAGTATCCACGGATCGTGAGGAACAGGCAACAAGCTACGAGGCGCAGATGACCTACTACAAGACCTACATCGAAGGTCATGAGGATTGGGAGTTTGTCGGGATGTACTCGGATGAGGGTATCACCGCCACAAACACCATAAAGCGTGACGGCTTCAATCAGATGGTGGACGATGCCCTTGACGGAAAGATTGACCTTATCATTACCAAGTCGGTCTGCCGATTTGCACGAAACACGGTGGACAGCCT
>JBJEOB010000058.1:0-14207 GCA_051880495.1 Lachnospiraceae bacterium | reverse complement strand
TAAATTTGAAATATCTCTTTTTTATCGTTTGCGTGCGGGCGTTGTATCATTTGTAAAGCCGGCAATATAGTCTAATGAAACATCATAAAATTTTGCAAGTGTAATTGCTAACTCAAATGGTAATTCTCTTTTGCCGGTTTCATAATTGTAATAGGTTGTTCTTTGCATATGAAGTAAATCAGCTAATTTTCTTATTGATAGGTCTTTATCTTCTCTTAAATCTCTTAATCTTGAATAATAGCCCATGGTTCTCACCTCTATTGACAGTGTACAACAAATGATGTACAATTATTCAAAATGTCCCACATATGACGGACAAAGAAGAAGGAGAATACAATTGAAAAGAAAATTTTGTTTTATTGTAATGTTAACAACCATGATATTATCTGCGATTGGATGTGGGAAACAAGATTCAGATAATAATCCATCCATAATTGAGGAAACACAATCAAAGGAGGCAGAGATTGAAACAAGTGAGGTAAATGAAAAGAGTTATAAATTGGATGTAAGTGAAACTGGATATGATGCAATCTATAATTTAACGGATGAGTATAATTTTATAATTGAAGATGACATAATTAAAGTTATCAATTTTGACGGAGATGTAATGCTTGAGATTCCTGATTGTGTACATATAGATGTTGTAAATGGTATTAAAATGTACAATAATTCATTTGTAATTTTTAAGGCTCCAATAAAGGAGGACGGGGTCGAACAGTTTGATTTATATGATGCTGAATTAAATATAATATTTACGAATAAAGATTATTCGGAGTATGAATTTGTAAGTTATTTTGAAGATGTGGTTTTACTTCATGGAATGGTTCCTGATAAATCAGGTATTACAATTGAAGGCTTAATAGATGGTTATCTCTATATTAATCTTAAGACTAATGATGTTATAGAATTAGATACTAATTCCCTTGGTAATTTTGCCAGCTATTATTCGGCATTTAGAAATGATGTGGCGTATGTTTATCCGATGTATAATACATATAGAGAAATTGATGGACAAAAAGCAACGCCAATCGGCGTGAAGAAAAATGGAAATTCTTATGATGTAATATATGAAAAAGAATATTCAGCAAATGGAATTTACCCTACTCTTTGGCCGAATTGTAATATTGGATCGGATGGATGGCTTTTTGTAACTATGAAAAACACAAGTGATGGTAGTGAATCTGATGGGTTCTATAATATTTTTCAAAATAAATTTGTAGAGTTTGATTATAATTCTATAGATGGTCATATTCGTTATAAGTGGTTCAAGGATGGTGGAATTGGCAAATGTGTTTCCGTAAATGGTGTGGCACATATAATATCATCCTCAGGTGGTAGTGAATATATACAGGCATATGATATAGAAGAAAAGAAATGGCTTGGTGATTATCTGTATATTCAAAGTGATGCCTGTCCGGAAGACAGGTATCTGCTCGTTCAGACTATGGATGGATTGTGGGGATACGTTGACAGAAGCTATAATCTTGTTGGTGAATTGTATGAAGATGCAAGTGCATTTTCGAATGGTATAGCAATAATTAAGAAGAATGATGGATTATATATGATTGATGAAAAATTTGAAATAATTTCAGATGTAATAGACGGTGATTATTCCGCTTACGTAGGAAACGGATTTTTTACAATTTATAAAGGAGATTTAGTTTATCCAGCTAAACTGGTGGTTGAATAATAATGTTATTGCCATGTAAAATAAATAGGAGTTATATATGTGTAAAAAAATATTATTAATATTAGCTGTATTTGTTATGATAATGCAATGTGCCTGTTCTAATGATTCGACAATAAAAGGAGATGGCTGGTATTATTCAGATGGTAAGCTTACTATCACTGAAATTCGTTATGGTATTTCAACAATTTTATGTAATCAATTCTACAATTATGATAAACAGTGGCTTCTATCAGTACCATATGATGAGATTACAGAGATAGTGGTTAATGGAAGTATGGTATATGATGAAAATTATAGTTTTGATGATGGAAGTGAACCTAGCAATGATTATATTCAAAATAAAGGAGGTTTGTTCTCTCATCTACCTGCGCTTACTAGCGTAAAGATAAAAAAATTAGATTTGAATGGTGTACAGTCTCTGTCAAATATGTTTATGTATGATACAAATCTTGTAAATGTAAATCTATCCGGATTGAAAACAGATAATGTCATTGATATGTCAAATATGTTTTATAATAATAGCAGTATTGTCACATTAGATTTGAATAATTGGGATACTGGTAAAGTAACATCTGTTAATAGCATGTTTAGAGATTGTACCAGCTTAAAATCGTTGTCTGCATCTAATTGGAATACCGACAATATCAGAGATTTTTCTCATATGTTTGATAATTGCGAAAGTATGACAGAAGCTATATTTACCAATTGGAATATTATTGACAGTGATGTTGTAGCGATGTTTGGTAATTGTAAAAGTTTGTCTAATGTAGAAATAAATGTAAATATGTCAGATTCAATTGTAGCAAACTATATGTTTGATGAGAATAATTCAATTGGACGATATGATTTTGCAGACGATTGGGAATTAAATGATGAAGCAATGATGGGAATAATAGCTGACAGAGCATATAAAACTTTTGTTCATGTAGCGCCAAGTACATCAGGAGATCCGTCAGCAATTTATAAAACAATTGTTTATAGTAAAAAATATCCTGACTGGTATAAACATGGTGTAGAAATTATTGAATTTCTAACCGAGGGTGCAGAGAAAGTATATGACATATATTGTACTGCACCTAATGGGGCAAAATTTGAATGTATTCTGTATAAATATTGTCGCAATGGTGAAATTAATGGAGTAATAGCGACAAGTGATGTTTTGAAAGGACTTACAGAATTAGAATTTTATCTGGTAAGTGCTGTTTTACACGATCCCGAATACGCACCACTTGAGTTGTTAAAGGCAGCTCAAGAATATGTTATAGAACATGAATTAGCAGATGGAATGACCTGTGATGAATATGAAGCATTTGCTGAATTTATTGTTGAATATATAAGAACTTATTGTATTCAAAACTAAATAATAACTTTTTTATAATTAGGAAATGGAATTGACAATAAGGCCATTTCCTTTTTTGTTTTCATACAGTAGTATTTCAATTATGCGATATGTTATAATAAAAAGAAAAAAGGAGGCTTTTATGGAATTTACAACAGAAGCAGAACGGATTTACTGTAAGGATGAGAAAGGTAATGTGATTGCTGAAATAACATTTCCACGAACGGATAATAATGTTTACTGCATTAATCATACATTTGTAGATGATTCACTGAGAGGACAGGGAATTGCGGGGCAGCTTGTGAAACGTGCGGTAGATAAGATTAATGATGAGGGCGGAAAGGTTACGGCTACGTGTTCATATGCAAGAGGCTGGATTGAAAAGAATTTATAAAAAAGGAGCAGGGTAATTGAAGAAGATATCATTAATTATGGCGACAGTGCTTGTTCTTGCAGGAATGAGCGGCTGTGGAAAATCCGACAATACGCCGGATGATCAGACCTCTGATACAACGGCTGCTGTCAGGGTTGATATTGAAACGCAGACAAAATGCATTGCAGAGCACAGCAACGAATGGATTAATAAAGATGACAAAGGTGAGACACATTTTTATGCGGTAACAGATCTGGATTATAATGGAAGGCTTGAGGTAGTTGATACCTGCTGTTCGGGAAGCGGATTCTTTTCAACTACTGTTATTTATGAAGTAAATGAGAAGGCAGATGGATTTAATGTAATTCATTTTCCGGAAAATGTGGAGCCTGACATTCTAAATGGGTATGCTTCCTGTTATACCGAGGGTAATGAGCACTGGTACATAATGGAAGATTCAGTTTATGATGATTTGGTCAGTAATAACACTGTGTATGCCATTATGTTAGAAAATGGAAATATACAAAGCAAAGTGATTGGTTCATATACTACTGATTACAGCAATGCTGACACATATAACCTTTTAGTGGAATACAGGAATGCAGATGGCGTGATTATCAGTGAAGATGAATATTATGGACTTCAGGATGAAATGTTTGGTTACTATGAATGGTCAATGGTCACATTAGATTTCAGAATGATAGAGGATTATGACGATTTGACTGATTTCGCCAAGGATTCATATAATAGTTTTATGATGCCCGTGAGCGGATGGGATTCTGACGGCAGTTATGAATTGAGTATTTATACAAATCCGTTAAGTGAAGCCTACAATGCCGCCGCAAGTGATGTAAATAAACTTGACGGTGTTGCGGGAGGTGCAATACCGGTAAGATTTGTCTGTACAGAGGATAATGTAGAAGTTAAACTTGAGAAGGTTGAGTGGATAGAGGAATACAATTATTTCCATACAACTGAATACATTTTTGATATTTATACTGAAAAAGATAAAATATATGAATTTCCTGCAACTTTAAGCGAAGGAATTCCTCAGTACAGGCTCAATATTTATTACTGGGGGGACAGTAATGTCTGGTATCTTTCGGAAGATGGATATGGAGACAGTGATGTTATTGTACTTGATGCTTTTGGTGAGCATGAAGAACGCGAACTTACCGCAGATGATGCAATTATTTCGTTATGTAAGGCATATGCAGGAATGCTTTCAGAGGCCGGTTCCATTGAAAAACTTGAAGGTGAATATTTCTGGAAAACAGTAGGTAATGCGGTCGCACTTGAAAGACACAGAAACCGGAAAGCTTCTGATGATGGCACATACACGGTGGATGAGTGGATGATGGAGGCGTATGTCAATGCAATGTTTCCGTATGTATTCGGATGGGCACAGCCGGAAAAAACAGACCCTGTCAGTTATTCGGCAGATGGAACCTATATTGTGGATGATATATTGCCGTACGACGATGCTAAGGTTGAACTGTTGCAGATATCAGTGACAGAATATGGAATGTATGTATTGGATTTTGTAATACATGGTGAAATTGATATGGGAGTAGAAATTCATGTGCTTCCGGAATATGAAATTACTTCGGATAATCCATTCGGTTTTTATATTTCTGATGCCGATATTGCGGAAGGTTAATCGAAAATATTTGGAAAATTAATCCATGTTTTCAAAAAGTTAAACTTGTGATAAAATATTATTAATAATATTAAGAAGGGAAAAGATAATATGAGTAACAACGAATTCAAACCTTATGTGCCGGCTGAAAAAGTTACACCTGAATTTACAGTTGCATCTGTAGTAATGGGTGTGCTTCTTGCAGTGATTTTCGGTGCGGCAAATGCATACCTCGGTTTAAGGGTAGGTATGACGGTATCTGCTTCTATTCCGGCGGCAGTTATTTCAATGGCGGTAATCCGTGTTATTATGAAAAAGGATTCTGTTCTGGAGAGTAATATGGTTCAGACCATAGGCTCAGCAGGTGAATCTTTGGCGGCAGGAGCAATATTTACTCTGCCTGTATTATTTTTATGGGCCAAGGAAGGCGTAATGGAATCACCAAGCCTTGTTGAAATTGCGGTTATTGCTTTATGCGGTGGTGTTTTGGGCGTCCTTTTCATGGTGCCTCTTAGAAATGCATTAATTGTTAAGGAGCATGGTACATTACCATATCCTGAAGGTACGGCTTGTGCAGAAGTTCTTCTTGCAGGAGAAGAGGGCGGAGCAAGTGCAAAATCTGTTTTCGCAGGTATGGGAGTTGCGGCAGTATTTAAGTTCCTGGTTGACGGTTTAGGTGTGGTCGCAGGTGTTATCACACTGCCGGTAAAAGCACTCATGACAGAATTTTCTGCAGAAGTTTACCCGGCACTTGTTGGTGTCGGATATATTTGCGGTGCTAAGATTTCTGCTTACTTATTTGCAGGTGGTCTTATCGGATGGTTTGTACTTATTCCTGCAATTGTAACATTTGGTGGCAATACTGTTTTATATCCGGCTACAGATACAATTGCAAATGTATATGCAAATGGCGGAGCCGGTGCAATCTGGGGCAGCTATATAAGATATATAGGTGCAGGTGCGGTTGCTGCAGGTGGTATTATAAGTCTTTGTAAATCACTTCCGCTTATTGTGAAGACATTTGCGGCAGCAGTAAAGGGAATGAAAAATTCCGGTTCTGCAGGTACTAAGCGTACAGAACAGGATCTTAGCATGAGAATTATTGGTATTGGTGTAATAGTGATGATTCTTGTATTGTGGGCACTTCCACAGATTCCTGTTTCACTTCTTGGAGCAATTATAATTGTTGTATTTGGTTTCTTCTTTGCTACAGTATCTTCAAGAATGGTGGGACTCGTAGGAAGCAGTAACAACCCTGTATCGGGTATGGCAATTGCGACACTTCTTATTGCAACAACATTATTAAAAATTACAGGTGATGTCGGTGCACACGGTATGCAGGGTGCAATCGCAATCGGTTCTATTATATGCATTATCGCTGCCATGGCAGGTGATACATCGCAGGATTTAAAGACAGGATATATTCTTGGTGCTACACCAAAGAAGCAGCAGATTGGTGAATTGATAGGTACAATTATTTCGGCACTTACCATTGGTGGTGTGCTTGTTTTACTTGATAAGGCGTGGGGATTTGGTACAGAGCAGATTTCGGCACCTCAGGCAACGCTTATGAAGCTTATTATCGAGGGCGTAATGGGTGGTAATCTTCCATGGGCACTTATATTTATTGGTGCATTTATTGCAATTGTTGTTGAAATTCTTGGAATTTCTGCATTACCGGTTGCCATTGGTCTTTATCTTCCACTCGAACTTAGTACAACAATTATGGCAGGTGGTCTTATCCGTCTTATCGTTGATAAGAAGAGGGAAAAGAACAATAGCAAAGAAAAAAATGCGGATGCAGGAAATGGAATTCTTTTCTGTTCAGGTATGATTGCGGGAGAAGGTCTTGTTGGTATTCTTCTTGCAATATTTGCTGTTTGCGGAATTGACAGTATTATCAATATTTCCGGTATTTTCGACACAGGTATGATAGGCGGAGTTATACTGTTTATAGTAATGTGTTTACTTGTATTTTGTGTAGCAATGGGTAAGAAGTCAAATGCAAAGAAATAAAGAAAAACGTACCGGAAATTATCTTGAATATATTCCGGTTCATAACCCGGCAATCGGAAGCACGGTTGATGAAAATGGTAATGTGACTATATTAAAAGAGAACAAGGGTTTTTTCTATTTCCTCACTCAGAAGCTGCTTGGTAAACCAAGAGTTTCACAGATACATCTGGATAAAATGGGCAATTTTATCTGGCCGCTTATGGATGGCAACAGAAATGTAATGGATATCGCCGGACTGGTAAAGGAAAAGTTCGGGGATGAGGCAGAGCCTTTGTATAACAGGCTTGTTACTTACATTGATACGATGGAACGATATGGGTTCGTGGAGTTGATTTTAAAAAGTTAATATATTTTTTTACAAAAATTTCTATTTGCTTCTTCTGATTCGACAATAATCGACAGCAGCACGGTGTTACAATATAAAAAATGGAATTGGAGGAACGCATATGGATAATATAGAAGTTTTTTATGGAAATGTATTTCAGGCAGCAACTAATATTAAAATTCAAAAAGACGCGATGTCCTCAAATGACATTCAGATGAGGAAGGTTGTTGATAAAATTCCGCTGATAATGGATTATATTGCACAGATGCCAATATTGGACGGACGATACATTGTTGACGACAATGGTGGCAGAATAATAAACGGAATTGATTATCATATTGAATATGATTACGGAAAAAAGAATTTTTGCAGTTACTGGTGTTCTAAGCTTTTGCAAAATTCCTATTGGAACGATGTCGGAGCAATCTGGGATGGTGCAATAGTATCGGAGAGCGATATTGATAATCTTCCTATACTGATTGTAGACGGAAAAGGTGTAATAACTCTTGATAGTTTTGTAGAAGCAATTTATGAAGTTTTTTTATTGAAAAATTAAATAATATTGATAGATGGGCCGTTATTTTTGACGGCCCGTTTATTTTGTAATAAGGTTAGGGTGTCAAAAACCAAATGAAAAATTTTTCTTAGTCATATTGCACAAAATTTATTTCTTCATTCCAATGTGCTAAACACTACGATGAACCTCAGCTGAGTTTCATCTCCGTAGCACATAAGTCACTCATCTAATAAATTTTGTGCAATCTGACGGATATTATTTTAATTATTTGGCTTTTGACACCCTAACCTTATTATAAAATAAACGCTCCGCAAGATTCTTTTTTAATTGATAGGAAATTGCGTCGCAATTTCTCTATCTTATATTTGTACAAGTATGGTATAATATGGACATTTTTTGTTATTTACCTTATAATATTTGGAAGATTAGGCAATCGCAAAACTGCTACATTAATGATATTAACCAAGGTTTGTGGGTACAAATTAAGTGGCAATTGTGAGCCGCCGGTATTTAGGTGCCGTTATTTGGCACCTTATGTACCGCTGCGAGCGAGCATTAGTGCAAACGTGCCACTTAATTGTAACCACAAACCTTGGTTATTGTATAATACAGTAGTTTTGCAATCGCCTGTTTGGAAGATTATTGAGAGGAAGGAACAAAATGGAAGTTATATTACAGAATCTGACAAAAAAATTTCCAAGTCGTGATAAAAAGTCTGCGGATGTTATTGCTGTCAACGATTTTGATTTTACAATACCTGATGGTAAGCTTATTGGCCTCTTAGGTCCGTCAGGATGTGGGAAAAGTACAACACTAAATCTTATTAGCGGTCTTATAAAGCCGACAAGCGGTAAGATTTTCTTTGGCGATGATGACGTTACAAATCTGCCGCCGGAAAACAGAGGTATCGGTCTTGTGTTTCAGAATTATGCACTTTATCCGCATCTGACCGTTAGACAGAATATTATGTTTCCGCTTGAAAATCTTAAGGGAAAGGACAAGCTTACAAAAGCTGAAATGATGGCAAAGGCCGAGGAGGCAGCTAAACTGGTTCAGATTGACGGACTGATGGACAGAAAACCTAAGGAATTGTCAGGCGGACAGCAGCAGCGTGTGGCAATTGCAAGAGCACTTGTAAAAAGACCAAAGGTACTTCTGTTGGATGAACCGTTATCTAACCTTGATGCAAGATTAAGACTTCAGACAAGAGAGGAAATTAGAAGAATACAGAGAGAAACCCGGATTACAACAATATTTGTAACACATGACCAGGAAGAGGCGATGAGCATATCCGACATGATTGTTGTAATGGAGGCAGGTGTGGTTCAGCAGATAGGCAGACCACAGGATGTTTATGATAATCCTGTTAATCTCTTTGTTGCAAAATTTCTTGGTACCCCGGCAATTAATGTATTTGATGGCAGGGTATCGGATGGAAAAATAATAATCGGAGATGAAGAGGTTCTTAATATCAAGGGCGTCGGAAATCAGGAGGTTTATGTAGGAATAAGACCTGAGGGATTTATTCTTTCTGATGAGGGTAAGATGACATGCGAGCTTAACAGAGTAGAGGTAATGGGAAGAGATATCAGTGTTGTTTCAAAGCACGATTCGTGCCATAATCCGGTTGTAAGATCCATTATTGGAACAGATTACAAGGTAGATATTTCAAATGCAGTTGTAAAGTTTAACCTGAAACCCGGTAAGGTGCATCTTTTTAACCAAGAGACAGGGGAAAGAATTATTTTTGAGGCAGAATAGTATGAAAGAAAAATTCAATTTTGATAGTATAAAGGGCTGGTTATATCTGTTGCCGGCAATTGTATTTCTTGGATTATTTATGGTCTATCCGTTGATAGATGTTTTTGTATATTCATTTGAAGAGGGTTATAATTCTGCTTCTCAGACTTATTTTGGGACGGGCTTGTACAACTATTCGTATGTATTGCATGACCCTTATTTTTTACAGGCACTAAAGAATACATTTATACTGGTAATTATAACAGTTCCTTTATCAACAGCAATAGCACTCCTCATTTCACTGGGGCTAAATTCAATTACCGTGCTTAGAAATTTCCTGCAGACCATTTATTTTCTGCCGTATGTTACAAATACACTGGCAGTTGGTCTTGTGTTTATGATTCTGTTTAAGAAGACACCGTATTCAGACGGACTTGTCAATCTGCTTATAAATGTGTTTGGCGGTAATTCAGTAGATTTTATTGACGGTCCATATTGGGCTAAGATGTTTGTCTTGTGTTTTTATACGATATGGGTTGTCATGCCGTTTAAAATTTTAATTCTTACAAGTGCACTGGCATCGGTCAATCAGGATTATTATAATGCGGCTAAAGTAGATGGAACTTCCAAACTCAGAACATTTACTAAAATTACACTGCCAATGATTTCGCCAATGATTTTTTATCTTGTTATAACAGGATTTATCGGTGCATTTAAGGCGTATAGTGATGCGGTGGCTTTGTTTGGAGTTAATCTTAATGCGGCGGAAATGAATACAATTGTCGGTTATGTTTACGACATGCTGTACGGAAACAGTGGCGGGTATCCTTCGTATGCTTCTGCGGCAGCGATTATTTTGTTTGCAATAGTCCTTACAATTACATGTATTAACTTGTTGATTAGTAAGAAAAATGTTCATTATTAAGGGGCAGGATAACATGGAAAATGAAATTAATTATGACAAAATAGAAAAAAACGCCAGAATAAAGAAGAATGTTGTGCGCTCAGTAACATATGTACTTCTTGGTGTGTGGGGAGTTATTGTACTGTTTCCTTTTTACTGGATGGTACTTACTTCAATAAAAAGTTACAGTGCATATAACTCAGAATATATTCCAAAATTTTATACGCTGTCGCCGACATTAAAAAACTATGTTGATGCATTTACGGCAGTTCCTCTTGGGAAATATTTTCTGAACACGCTTATTTTTACTGTTGTGACAACTGCGCTGATGCTTATAGTAATTACGCTGGCCGCATTTGCATTTGCACGGCTTGAGTTTAAAGGAAAGAATTTAGCATTTGTAATCTTTCTTTCTCTTATGATGATACCTAACGAACTGGTAATAATTACGAATTTTGTTACGATTACCAACTGGGATATGCGTAATTCGTTTGCAGGACTTATTCTGCCTTCGATTACTTCGGTATTCTACATTTATCTGTTAAAGGAAAATTTTGAACAGATACCGGACAGCCTGTATTATGCTGCCAAGGTAGATGGTACGTCGGATTTAAAATATTTGTTTAAGGTCATGATACCGATTTCAAAACCGACACTTATAACCATCACCATCCTTAAGGTGATTGAATGTTGGAATTCATATGTATGGCCAAGACTTATTACAGATAATCCTGATTATTATCTGGTGTCTAACGGAATTCAGGAAATACGTGAAAACGGATTCGGACGAGAAAATATCCCTGCAATGATGGCAGCAGTTGTTGTTATTTCACTGCCTCTTATTGTGCTGTTTCTGATATTCAGGAAAAAGGTAATGGCAGGCGTATCAAGAGGAGGTACAAAGGGATGATGAGAAAAAGATTTATCCTGCTTGCAGTGATGGCGATGGTTCTTCTGGCAGGGTGTCATGGATCTAAGGGAGTTAAGGAATTTGAAATTCCTCAGGAGTTTGATACATCAAAAAACTATGAGGTAACCTTCTGGGCGAAAAATGATACCAATAAAACACAGACGGCAATTTATGAAAAGGCGATTGCCGATTTCGAAGCATTATATCCGAATATTAAGGTTAATCTGAGATTATATACAGATTATGGAAAGATTTATAACGATGTTATAACTAACATCGCAACTAATACGACGCCAAATGTGTGTATAACGTACCCGGACCATATTGCAACTTATCTGACAGGCAGTAATCTTGTAGTGCCGCTTGAAAATCTTTTTGCGGATGAAAAGTATGGTCTTGGCGGCAGCGAGGTACGTTTTGACTCACCGACATTTGAAGAGATAATTCCACAGTTCATAAATGAGTGTTCATTTGCCGGACATTATTATGCAATACCTTATATGCGTTCAACGGAGGCCTGTTATATCAATAAGACATATGTTGAAAAGTTAGGCTATACAATTCCTGAAAAGCTTACATGGGATTTTGTGTGGGAAGTATCAGATGCTGCCATGAATAAAGATGAGGATGGCAACTTTCTTGTAAACGGACAGAAGGTAATGATACCATTTATCTATAAGTCAACAGATAACATGATGATTCAGATGTTGAAACAAAAGAACGCCGGTTACTCAACAGAAGATGGGGATATTCTTTTGTTTAATGATACAACGAAAGATTTGCTTTATACAATTGCAGACCATGTCGAAAAAGGCTCTTTTTCAACATTTAAGATTTCAAGTTATCCGGGAAATTTCTTAAATGCCGGGCAGTGTCTTTTTGCAATTGATTCGACCGCAGGTGCGACCTGGATGGGAAGTCATGCACCGCTTTCTGATATTCATGAAGATAAAAAGGTAGAATTTGAAACGGTAGTAATGCCTATACCACAGTTTGATACTGATAATCCCAAGATGATTTCCCAGGGACCGTCAGTATGTATTTTCAATAAAAATGACCCGCAGGAGGTTCTTGCCTCGTGGCTTTTTGCACAGTATCTTCTGACAAATGATGTCCAGATAGCATATTCTGAGACTGAAGGCTATGTTCCGGTCACGAAAAAAGCACAGGAATCAGAAGAATATCAGGATTATTTATCAAAGTGCGGAACAGACAATAATCTTCATTATTATGTGAAGATTCAGGCAGCGCAAATCCTTCTGGATAATGCAGAAAATACATTTGTGACACCTGTATTTAACGGCTCAGCTTCATTAAGGGATGCCGCCGGACAGCTTATAGAGAATACAGCTAAGTCGATAAGGCGAAAACAGACGGTTGATGATGCATATATGGAAAAACTATATACAGACATCACTTCACTGTATCGTCTCGACCAGATAGGAAGCAATACGGCATCGCTTGCAACAGGTAAAACAGACCTTGGAAAGCTTCCTGTCGCATCTGTTATTCTGCTTGCGTCACTTGCTACCGCATGGGTTTTAATTATTGCTTATGTTATAGTAAAAAGAATAAAAAAATAATAACTATTGATTTATTACAAAATTAGGTTATAATTATTTCAATGTCAAAAATTGGACATAACTTTTTATTTAAAGAGGAGAAATTGAAAATGAAGAAACTTTCTATGTTACTTGTAGTTTTCACACTTGTACTTGCATGTGCAGCATGTGGTAACTCAAACAATGGAAACTCGAACAACGATGCAACAGCAGCTGCACCTGATGTTAAGTCAGAGGGTGTTATGACATACGCAGAGTATGAAGCTGCAGCTCTTGATTCACAGGTTGTAGTTGAGACTTACGTTCAGGCTAAGCAGTCATGGTGGGATAATAAGGCAACTGTTTATACACAGGATAAGGATGGCGCTTACTTCCTTTACAACATGGCTTGTTCAGAAGAAGATTACGCAAAGCTTACACCTGGTACAAAGATTAAGGTTACAGGTTTTAAGTCTGAGTGGTCAGGTGAAGTTGAAATTATTGATGCAACATTTGAAATCGAAGAAGGTAACTATGTAGCAGCAGCAGAAGATGTTACAGCACTTCTTGGAAGCGAAGACCTTATTAAGAATCAGAATAAGTTTGTTGCATTTAAGGGAATGACAGTTGAAGCAGCAGGCAAGGATGCAGCAGGAAATGATGTTGCTTACCTTTACAGCTGGGATGGTTCAGGCCAGGATGGTGATGACCTTTACTTCAAGGCTTCAGTTAACGGTGCTACATACACATTTACTGTAGAGTCATATTTATGCGACAAGACAACTGATGTATATTCAGCAGTTAAGGCATTAAAGATTGGCGACAAGATTGATATGGAGGGCTTCCTCTACTGGTATGAAGGAGTTAATCCACATATCACATCTGTAACACCAGCTAAGTAATATAAGTACAGAAAATGTTTTAAAGAGGCTGCCGCATTAAGAAATTAGTGCGGCGCCTCTTTTTTTAGTCTTTGAAGGCACCGCAATCTACATTTCATAATACGAGTAAAAGCCTAAAATTCTGTTAAAATTCATAATATCAATAAGCTTCATAACAAGATTCAGAATGAAAAGACTGGAATGCATTTGTTCCCGTAAAAAGTGCATAATTTAGAAATGTTAAAACAAAAATTTTTTGAAGCGTACCATTATGAATAGAAAGCTTCCTGTATACTTTAAATAGGTCAAGAGATTGACACAAAAAAATACCT
>JBJEOB010000057.1:0-3045 GCA_051880495.1 Lachnospiraceae bacterium | reverse complement strand
CATCTGCATGTCCTTTCAAGAAACTACGAAATTTAAAATTTTCATCTTCTTTCTTTTTAGCTTCTATTCCAACTTTATCCGGGTGTACCATATGATGTCTCCTATCATTGCTTGTATTATCAACTTTCTTAGTCTACATTAAAGATATCTTATCTACACATGCATTATATCATATGTAAGGAGTATAGTGGAGATATAAATTGCTTCTTGTTTTTTACACCTTATAAATAAATTGCAAATCCCTCCTCAGAACCTCTTCTACCGACAAGTCAAGCCAATTCTTCTTGGAACGTTCCACCTGCTTTTTGTATGTACTACTATTAAAGATTCTCTCAGCTCTTTTTCTTATCTCATCAGCATCATTTACATCAATTGTAGTATCAGCATATATGTATTTCTGTATGCAGAACCTGAGTTTCTCCATATCCACCATATCAGACAAATAACAAATATCAAATATATCTTTGTATCTGGTTGACCGGGTTCCGTATCTCATTAAGGATTTTAGTTTTTCTGTAATCATCTGCTCCCTTGAATTAATCAGCACGCTGGCAGCATCCTCTTGAAAACATACCTCAAAACAATACTCTTCCTGCTCAATATCTAAATCCTTATGTACACCGATATCCATTTTTAAAGATAATACATTCCCGGCATCATCCGATATCTCAATATGAATACGCTTACCTTTATAATCCTGATGCTTTAATTCCTCTATAGGTGCTGACATCTGCAACTGAATCCCCTCTATACAATTCAGCTTCTCTATAAAAAGACATATCGATTCTTCCGATATGGAAAACCTAATAAAATCCAAGTCCAAGTCCTGTGTAGCACGTCTTGCGTTCCTAGAAAGGCTACGCATGACTACACCACCTTTAATCGTAACATTTCTATTCAAACTACTCTGTGAAATTGCTTTTATGATAATATCCTGACAAAGCTTAGCTTCTGCATTTGCTTCACTATATCCGTCTTGTTTAATTTTTTCTACTTCATCCAATAAGTTCATTACAATACCTCCAGTTCAATGATCTGCATCATTTTATCCGAATGCTTAAACTTGTCTGCGTACTCTTCCACCTTAGCAATATCCATGGTTTCTACTCGATTTCTATACGCACCTATAATCTCCTTGTAATAGTCAAATGATAATTTGCCTCGGAATCTTATTAGTTCAATCAGCATTCTCTCCAAGTTGTAAATACTTATCTCTGTATTATGATACGGCATCTTAATCTGTCCCATATCAAAGATATCCTCTTTCAGAAATGTCTGTTTTACCCGTTCATCTTTTATCCTTCCATCGGTTCTAACAGTTGCCAGATGATAAACATCAGGAATCACATCCGTCAGACCATGATAGTAAAAAGCGCTCTCCCCAGTAAATACAGCCTTCGGATATTTCGCACTGATAATTTCCAACTCGGAACAAGTTCTGTTCAGGGAATAAATACCTTTTTCTTTTTGAAAAACGTTCCCTTCCGCTATTTCTTTTTTTAACATATGGTCGCTACCATACTTCTCTATACATTGCTTATATGTTAAAACCATAATCCACCAACTCCATTTAAGTATTTATACACACAGTTATAGTTTGTGTGTATTTTTACTAAAATTTTAACATTATACAAATGTTTCGTCAATTAATATTTTAGTAAATATACACATCGATTAATATTATGTGTACTTTTACTTAAATTTATATTTATGTTATAGTGTTTACGGAATTAGCATTTGCTATCCTTTTTTCATAGTCACTTTATCTTTTTCTACCCCATTTTGACCGTTTTGGAGTAGAAAATATTATCGTTTTCTCTGATATACCCCCTCCCCAATCTTTTCATACAGATGTCCTTCTTCCTTTTCGAAAAACTCTACCCGCTTTTCTCCGAGTTTTTTCTTTGCCAGCTCCATCTGTTTTAATAAGCTTTTCGCATTTCCATCACCCTGAATCGATAACAAATACCGCTCAATTCCCATAAGCTGATGATACATATGCAGGCAATTTTTTTGTGTGTGCAAGGAAAACAAATCTAGCAATTCATCCAGTAGCATTTTCAATTCCTGCATATCTCCGGCTTTTTCTTGTGCCTTATAAAACATCTGTCTGGTCAAAAGCTCCGCTTCTAAATCTTCCTGCATATAAATCCAATTATCACTGTCTATCTTATCAATAGCACTTTCCACTTCAGGAATATGTGCATTTCTCTTTTTCAAATAATCCACAATACCCATTAACGCTTCATCTGACATAAGCTCCATATTGGCTTTCACAAAACTTCTGCAAGTGGATGGCATATAGGTGTGGCGTCCGTAGGAGTAATCAATTATATAATTACAAACCTTGTAAAACAACGGAACATACTTCTTTTTCAAAGGCAGCATTTCATCCTCTTTTACTTCCTTTATTACAACCTCATCCGTCAAACCATTCTCTATAACCCACTGATAAAATGTGTCTCTGTAAAAATTCTTTTCCTTGCCCCACCGGGAATTGGTCACACCTATATCATTCGACACTCTGTTTACGATTTCCCGCAGTTCCCGATAACGCCCCCTCTTCTTCTCTTTACCAATTGCTTGCCGGATTAAATCCTTTATAAGAGCTTCGTATCTCTCCACCTGACTTTCCGGTACCGGCTCCTCATTCCAGCTAAAAGGATATTCCCGAATTAAATCCCGCAAGGAGCAGATAATTGTTCTGTGGCTGAACCACTTCAAATAATCCTCACACAGCTTAATCATATCCACTAAAATCTCTTCATCATATCGGTCCATATAAAGCCTTGTCATGCAATTAAACCCCAGTCCAAAATCTTCTGATTCTTTTATCCGCAACATCATTCTCACCTCATTCTTCTGCGTTATTGTCACTGCCATTTTTCAAGCTATATTCTTTCATTAAATAATCATATAATTTCTCTGGTGTACTGAAATCAATATTACCGCTTTGGTCAGAAATGCATCCTTCCTGATACGTTTTTCCATAATCTAATTCATAGATAAAATACGAGATGTTCCCGGCATTATCCCGCATCAATC
>JBJEOB010000056.1:24394-64120 GCA_051880495.1 Lachnospiraceae bacterium | reverse complement strand
TCCCTAAAATAAAGGTTTTAAAAAGAAAAAAAGGTAGTAAATTTGACACTACCTATATTTGACAGGAGGATAGGAAAATGAGAAAGAAAATCGTATCATTGATGTATGCAGCAATTATTACATGTTCATTGCTGTCAGGCTGTGGCGTTAACACTGCGTCACAGGGCGGAGAAAACTTATCAGATCAGGATAAAGCCAATAAGGTAGCCGCACTGATTGATGCAATTTATGTTCAGGAAAGAAATGAAAACACTGATGACTTATGTGCACAGGCTAAGGCTGCATGGGATGAACTTACAGATGCACAGAAGGAGCTTGTGTACGGCGAACAGGCTGATCCTGATTATTTTGGCAGGGACACAGGCGACGCATCTTTGGATAACCCGCTAAATGATGATAATATCGGTGAAAATGAACTTCTGGTTGTTAGCTTTGGTACTTCGTTTAATGACAGCCGTGTTGAGGATATTGGCGGAATTGAAGCTGCACTTAAGGCTGCCAATCAGGACTGGTCAGTGAGAAGGGCATTTACATCCCAGATTATCATCAACCATGTTCAGGCACGTGACGGTGAGAAGATTGATAACATGGATCAGGCTCTTTGCCGTGCGGTTGACAATCAGGTTAAAAACCTGGTGATTTTGCCGACGCATTTAATGCATGGTGCGGAGTACGATGAGTTAGTTGCAGCTGTAGACAGCTACAGGGATAAGTTTGAATCAGTTAAGATTGCAGAACCGCTTCTTGGCGAGGTTGGTTCGGATGCAACTGTAATCAATGCTGATAAGGAAGCTGTAGCCGTAGCGGTTATAGAAGAGGCTGTAGCGGTTGCCGGATATAAGGATGTTGCGGAAGCTGCTAAGGATGGAGTGGCATTTGTATTATTAGGACATGGTACATCGCACACTGCTAAGGTTTCATACAGCCAGATGCAGACCCAGATGGATAAACTGGGGTATTCAAATGTTTTTATCGGAACTGTTGAAGGTGAACCGGAAGGAACTGCATGCGAAGAGGTTATCGAAAGAGTGGCACAGGCAGGATATAAGACAGTTATACTTCGTCCATTGATGGTGGTTGCCGGTGATCATGCCAACAATGATATGGCAGGTGATGATGAGGATTCATGGAAGAGTCTGTTCACGGCTTCCGGTAAGTTTGAAAAGGTTGAAACACAGATTGACGGTCTTGGCAGTATCGGCAAAATTCAGCAGATATATGTTAAACATGCAGCAGAAGCAATCAATGCCGGTAATGCAGTTTTAGAAGATGGAATTTATGAAGCATATTTTGATACAGACAGCAGCATGTTTCATGTGTGTGAGGCAAATGAAGGCAAGGGTATTCTCACTGTTAAGGATGGCGTAATGACGATTCACGTAAGTCTTGCCTCAAAGAATATACTTAATCTTTTTGCAGGTATGGCGGAGGATGCCCAAAAGCCCGGAGCGAAGCTTCTTGAGCCATCAGTTGATACAGTAAAATATAGCGACGGATTTACGGAGGAAGTACATGGATTTGATATTCCTGTTCCGTACCTTGATGATGAGTTTGATGTTGCTCTGGTTGGTAAAAAGGGGACATGGTACGACCATAAGGTCAAGGTGTATGGCGCTGTTTTGAAAGAATCGGCTTCAGAAGCACCATCTGCAGGAATCTCTTCTGATGGTACATATAAGGTTGATGTTACCATGGAAGGCGGAAGCGGACGTGCAGTAATAACATCACCGGTCAAGGTTACCATAAAGGATGGCAAAGCAGTTGCAACCATAGAATGGAGCAGCTCGAATTTTGATTATATGATTGTTGGCGGTGAGAAATATCTTCCAATAAATCAGGGCGGAAATTCAACATTTGAGATACCTGTATATTTTGACATGCCTGTCGATGTTATTGCAGATACGGTGGCTATGGGAAATCCACATGAAATAGCTTATGTGCTTATATTTAATTCACAATCTGCGGTTGCATGTGATTAATAAGATTAATTTGCAGTGATTTTTTGTAGCTCGGCTCATTTTTGAATATGACTCATGGGAAAGGCTTGAAATGAGCGACTTCCCATGAGTTTTTTTGCGTGCTGCTCATGGGGAAGGTTTGAAATGAGCGATTTCCCATGAGTTTTTTTGAGTGTGGCTCATGGGGATAGATTGAAATGAGCGATTTCCCATGATTTTTTTTGAGTGCGACTCATGGGAATAGATTGAAATGAGCGATTTCCCATGAGTTTTTTTGAGTGTAGCTCATGGGAATAGATTAAAATGAGCGATTTCCCATGAGTTTTTTTGAGTGCAGCTCATGGGGAAGGTTTAAAATAAGCGGTTCCCCATGAGAATACTCAAAAAATGGTTGACAGGTGTAATACGAAGTGCTAATATAAAATTATGGTTGACAGAAGTCGAACGAAAGGAGCGAGAATAATGAATGAAAGCCATATTGTTTTAAATCAGAGTGAGTGGTATATAATGCAGAAGTTATGGGAACAGTCACCGCGTACCATTATGTAGATATATCATGCACTTGAGGATGAGACGGGCTGGAGCAAGAGTACAGTGAACACACTTCTTGCAAGAATGACTGATAAAAAAATTATTAGGTATGAAGAGGGCGATAAGGCCAAAATGTACTATCCGCTGATTAAGAGAGAGGATGCGGCAGTTGCAGAAACAACAAGCCTTTTGGAACGTGTTTACCAGGGCTCGGTAAGTATGATGGTAAATACGCTGGTAAGGAAAAACGCACTGAGCAGGCAGGATATTGAAGAATTACAGGAGCTTTTGAAAAGGGCCGGTGAAGGGGACAAATAATATTTATACAAGGGAGGATTAGTATGCTTGAATGGGGAATTACCTCCACACTGTTTGTATTGGCAGTGCTGGTGATAAGATGTTTATTTAAAAACAAAATAAGCAGAAGAGTGATGTATCTGTTATGGCTTCCGGTTCTTTTAAGGCTTCTGCTCCCGGTAACATTATTCCATAATTCGTATGGTGTTGCCAATTACCTGCCGCAAAAGGAAGAACCGTCCGTAGTGGCTTTTGAAACAGTGCCGGCAAATGTGAATGGGGATACACAGGTTATGGTGCCGGTGATAATGAATAATCATGAGGAAATACCTGAATACATCTACGAATCGAATGCTGATGCGGAAACTAACAATCAGGTAATTACGATAAATGAAAATGTTGTACATAATGAGCAGCCTTCTAAAAATCATGCGGTAAAACTGAATTACAACGTTTTATTTATAATATGGTGTGCCGGTGTTGCTGTTACAGGTGTAACATTTTTATTGATGAACCTTATATTTACTTTGAGGATTAGAAAAACCGGCAAAAAGTATGACAGGTACAATAATATTGACGTGTATGACAGTAAGCTTGTCGTTTCACCGTGTTTATCCGGTCTGTTTAGTCCGAAAATTCTTCTTAATACTGATGTGATTGACAGTGAAAAGGAGTATGGTTTTGTACTTGAGCATGAGTACACACATTATCTTCACAGGGATAATATCTGGGCAGTGCTTCGTATGGCGGCAATCTGCCTTCACTGGTATAACCCGCTTGTGTGGTATGGTGCCAGGGTCTCAATCCAGGATTGTGAAATGGCATGCGATGAGGCTGTTATTAAGAAGGTTGGAGAGGCTGACAGGATAGCTTACGGAAATACACTGCTTCATATGATTTCTGTAGGCGGTGGGTTTAAAAATATAGCGTTTGTGGCAACAACCATGGTTGACAGCAAGAAAAATATTAAAGAGCGTATTATTTCAATTGCGAAGAAACCACGTGTTTCAAAGATAATTATGGCTGTGGCAGTTATTCTTGTAACAGTTATAGCAGTAATTGCCTTCAGCGGTAAGAAAAATGACGACAAAAAGACAACGCCTGATGAGACGGTTTCTTCTGAAGAGACGACAGAAGCTGACGAGATAGAACCATTTGTGGATACATGGGCGCAGGCTATATGTGATAATGATTTTGAGGCACTTTCATATTATATGTCGGATGAGATGAAAGGAAAGTTTGAGAAGGACGGATTTCCTCTGGAAAATTATGCAAAGTGCGGATACAACATAACTAAAAATAAAGCAGGGCATGCGCAGATTATGTATTACGTGGTGGCTTCTGATTATCACCTGGATTACTGGGTTGAGGACATTTACATGATCTATTCTGATAAGAGGCTTGTTGTTCAAAGGGAGGAAACAGTTCATTTTGATGTGGTCATAGATTCTTCTGAGTCATTTATGCAGGTATTTCCGTTTACCAGTTATATAAGCGGAACTCCGGCGGATTATCAGACCAACGGTATCGGTGAAAAGCTAAATGAGGAAGCTTTAGGAAACAGGGAAAAGTACGCCGCACTTTTTGAACCGGATACGGCAGCAGAATACATTTTTAACCTGGTAAAAAATAATGGTCTGATAGAATATTCCATTATAAGGGAAGATGCTTCAAATGCAATACTGAGGGTTGATTTTAACAAAGAACATCCGGTTTATTTCTTATTCAAAATGGTAAAGCCATATGGAGAGGAAGGAATATGGGTGGTAGATAGCATGACATCCATGGAATATGTCTTTAATGGCAGGGAAATCGCAAGCTACAAGGCTGATCTTACCGGAGACGGCATGGACGACGTAATAAGTGTCAAGCTTATGTGTTATGACACGGATGACATAAAGGATGCGGAATATCTGGTAAATTATAAAAACAGGACAATTTTGATAACAATTGTGGACGGAGCCAGTCCGTATAGCAATTATCTGTATGTCAAAGGCTATTCAGCACAGCATTCAGATAACGGGGAAATGTCACTTGTCAGACGTAACGGAAAGTACTATATTCTTGAGACGAGAATGTGGACTGGTCAGGGCGAATATGATTTTGAAGTAAATGTATTTGATTTTAAAGACGGTAATTATAATGTTGTTGATACATATTCAAAAGGCGGAAAAATTGAGCAGGCGCCATATAGCGAATATATGGAAAGTATAATGCCGTGGGCAGAGGATGGAATTGTACTCTGCGCATGCAACTCTAATTCAAGGTCAGGTCAGGATGTGTGCATAAGCATGCGTGATAAGCAGTATGGTACAAAAGACTTTTTTAGAGAATTTCTGGCGAGATATATTAATATAAGCAGGCATCTTAGGATAGAAGGTAAATATTATACGGGAACAGATGTGATTGGTGAACTTAATGATACTTATAAGATAGAGGGTTATATTGAGTCGACTGTTTCTACTGATGAAATTGAACATGCACCAAGCGGTGCTTCTGATTTTGGATGTGTAGGTAATCCGTATACCGGTGTTTCTGATAAAGGGTACCGCCTGGTTATGCTTGAGGACGGTAAATATCACTACTTTTATCAGATTGGTTTTATAACTTATTCTTTCGGAAATTTACCCACAGAGCTTGTGACAAAATAGTAAGACTTTTTCATTTTTTTATGGTAATATGTTTATATTATGTTATAATATTTACGTTAATTATTTTAAGAAAATGGGGTAAACAAAATGGGCGGATTTTTTGGCGTAGCATCAAAGGAAAGCTGTACATTTGATTTGTTCTTCGGAACAGATTATCATTCACATTTAGGAACGAGAAGAGCCGGAATGGCGGTATATGGCAAGAATGGTTTCAACAAGGAAATACATAATATCGAGGGAGTTCCTTTCAGGTCGAAGTTTGAACGTGACCTTGACCATCTGGAGGGCAATCTGGGTATAGGATGTATTTCAGACTATGAGGCACAGCCTATTCTTGTTCGTTCACATCACGGAAGTTATGCTATAACAACCGTAAGTAAGATTAACAATGCGGATGAACTGGTTAATAACATTTTAAAGGGTTCTACACATTTCTTTGAAATGAGCAATGGCGAAATTAATGCAACAGAGCTTGTTGCGGCACTTATTAACCAGAAGGATAACTTTATCGATGGTATCAAATATGCACTTGACGTCATAGACGGCTCATTGTCGATGCTTATTCTTACACCTGTCGGAATATATGCGGCAAGGGATAAATACGGCAGGACACCGGTTGTTCTGGGCAAGAAGGAAGATGCCAGATGTGCCTGTTTTGAAAGCTTTTCATACCTTAACCTTGGATATCAGGATGACAGGGAATTAGGACCGGGCGAGGTGGTTGTTTTTGATGCAGAAGGCGTTAAGACTCTTGTACCTGCCGGCGACAAGAAAAAGGTATGTACGTTCTTGTGGGTTTATTACGGATATCCGTCTGCATCATATGAAGGTGTAAATGTTGAGCAGATGAGATATAACTGTGGTAAGCTTCTTGCAAGAAGAGACAATATTGAGGCTGATGTGGTTGCCGGAGTGCCGGATTCAGGAACAGCTCATGCAGTGGGATATGCGAATGAGTCAGGTATACCATTCTCAAGACCATTTATCAAATACACACCTACATGGCCTCGTTCATTCATGCCGACAATACAGACCAAGAGAGATCTTATTGCCAAGATGAAACTTATTCCTGTGCATGAACTGATTAAGGACAAGAGACTGCTGTTAATAGACGATTCTATCGTAAGAGGTACACAGCTTAGAGAGACAACGGAGTTTCTTTATGAGAGCGGAGCGAAAGAGGTACACATCCGCCCGGCATGTCCACCATTATTATTTGGCTGTAAGTATCTTAATTTCTCAAGATCGAAGTCAGAGATGGAGCTTATTGCACGTAAGGTAATAAATGAATTGGAAGATGGCAATGTTACGGATGAAATTTTAGCAGAATATGCAGATCCGGATTCTGAAAAATATCAGAAGATGGTGGATATGATTTGTGAAAAGCTCAATTTCACATCATTAAGATTCCACAGACTTGATGATATGCTTGAAGCAGTAGGTATTGATCCGGACAATCTGTGCACGTACTGCTGGAATGGCAAGGAGTAAATGCTTGTAGGTACAATTGCCACTTAATTTGTACCTACAAACTTGTTTGAAATTTAAGTAATTTTGTCGAATAGCTACGATATGATATTTATAAAGGATACATTTTTGTTTGATAGGATTCGGGTGTCAAAAGCTCATTATCAAAGACTTGAATGGCAATATGCACAAATAAAGCTGTTTAAATGACTTTTGCGCTGTGGAGATGAGACTCTAAAAATCGTGGAAGCCTTTGCTGAACACGATTTTTTCCATAAGAGGCTCATCGAAACGGTTAGCGCAATGGAATGCAAACAGCTTTATTTGTGCATTTAGCTTAGTCATGAATTTAAAATGAACTTTTGACACTCAAGTTTTGCTATCTTGTGAATTGTGTGTGAAATTCTTCGGATTTTGTTGAATCGGAAAAATCCAAGTGATAATATATGTTTATAAAATATACAGAGGTACGTGTATTATGAGACATTCAATCAGAACCAAGATATCGCTGATGATTCTTGCGTGTATGCTGTGCATGGTAGCAGCAATTGTATTTATGAATACAATGTTTCTTGATAAATATTATTTAAGCGGCAAGGAAAAACAGTTTGAGGTTGCATATTATAATGTTGATAATTATTTAAAGCAGTACAATGATAACGAGCTGTCATCGGATGATTTCGCGCGGAATCTGGAAATGATAACAGCCAGAAATAATATTTCCATAATGCTTCTTAATAATGACTGGACGGTTATTTATGCATCCATGAGGGATGTTGATGAGTTCAGGAAACGACTTGAAAATTCACTTTTTTCCAAGCTGTTTTCAGGAAGTGATAAAGAAGAAGTGGCTGATTCCAAGCTTGTTGTTTCGTCGGACTCATACAACATTTATGAGATTTATAACAAGCGTATGGATGATACTTATCTTGAACTTATAGGTAATACTTCTGACGGCAGAATGATTTATATGACACTTGCGGTAAAGAGTATTAAAGATAATGTTCTGATTTCGAATCATTTTATTACTTATGTCGGAATAGCGACTGCAATTGTGGCTGCGTTTGTTGCTTTTATGCTTGGAACTGTTATTGCAAAGCCGATTAAGAAGCTGTCGGTCATTGCTGAGAAGATGTCGGAGCTTGATTTTGATGTTTCATATGAGAGCAATGATAAGAGTGAGATAGGAGTCCTTGGAAATAGTATGAATAAGCTGTCGTCGAAGCTTGAGAGTACAATCTCGGAACTCAAGGCAGCTAATATTGAGCTTCAGAAGGATATTGAAACAAAGGAACAGGTTGATGAGATGCGTAAGGATTTCCTCTCTAATATTTCTCATGAATTAAAGACACCGATTGCCTTAATCCAGGGATACGCAGAGGGACTTAAGGAAGGAATCAGCGACGACCCTGAAAGTACGGCATTTTATTGTGATGTTATCATGGATGAAGCGGCCAGAATGAACAATATGGTTAAGAGCCTTCTTTCATTAAATCAGATTGAGTTCGGCAAAGACCAGCTTGAAATGGAGAGATTTGATTTGGTAGAAGTGACACGTGCAGTCATTGATGCCAAGAGGATTTTAGCTGACCAGCAGAATATCACGATTGAATTTGATAATACTGAGCCGATTAATGTATGGGCGGATGAATATAAGATAGAAGAGGTTATTACAAATTATCTGACCAATGCCATACATTACTGCTGTGGTGAGAATAAGATTAGGGTGCATATTGAAATGAACGATAATGTTGCCAGGACAAGCGTGTTTAATTCCGGAAATCCTATACCGGAGGAGGAACTTGAAAATATCTGGATTAAATTTTACAAAGTCGATAAGGCGAGAACGAGGGAATACGGCGGAAGCGGAATTGGTCTTTCTATTGTCAGGGCAATTATGGAGCAGCATAACCAGAAGTATGGCGTAATCAATCATGAGGATGGTGTGGAGTTCTGGTTTGAGCTGGATGCAAAAATATAATTTCACTGTTGAAGTAAAATGAGTATAATGGTAGAATATATGTACTAATTCATCTGACATATGTGGAGGAGAACGTGAAGAAGAAAATTTTGATAATTACCATGCTTGCGGCATTTATGTTATCAGGCTGTGCGAAAGTAATTGAGCTGACTTCGGAGGAAGAGGATCTGATTGCAGAGTATGTGGCAACGCAGTATATAAATAATTATAAGAAGACATTTGGGCTTATGCCGGTTGATGGAGGACAGGAAAATAATACTGAGAACAGCACACATCCTACGGAGGCAGAAACACTTCCGGGACAGTCTGATGTTCCACAAAAACCTGATGTTCCACAAGAATCGGAGGAGACAGAGTCTGTTATTGAAACAACGGAATATGACCCTGCCATTGAGACTGATGAACTTGTACAGGCACTTGATATTAAGGGAGTAGAGCTTGAGATGCTCGGTTATTCGGTAGAGAGCAGTTTTCCGAAAGATTCAGTTGCATTTGTCGTGGAAGCACCTGCGGGACGTAAGCTTCTTGTTGTTGAGTATGATGTCTGGAATTCAGTTGATGCAGAATCTGTGATGGAGCTCGACACATCGAGGGCAACCATCAAGGCAGTAATTAATGGAACAACCCAGTGTAATATTTATAAGACGATGCTGAAGGAAGATATTCTTAATATGAATGGTACGAAGTTTGCAGCGGGAGAAGCTAAGACAGGCGTACTTATATTCAGCGTTAAGGATGAAATTGCAGAGGATATACAATCTGTAAGCCTCAGTGTAACGGTTAAACAGTAATAATAAAAGGCGTTTGCGAAATTTTCTACTTATATATTAGGGTATCAAAAGCTAAATGATAAATTATTCTTCGCCAGATTGCACAAAATTTATTTCTTCGTCTGATAGGAAATTGCGTTGCAATTTCTCTATCTTATTCCGATGTGCTAAACACTGCGATGAACCTCGGCTGAGTTTCATCTCCGTAGCACATAAGTCACTCATCAATAAATTTTGTTCAATTTGACTGATATATTTTTATCATTTAGCTTTTGATACCCTAATATTATAACTAGAATTGTTTTGCAAACGCCTATATTATTTTGTTCAGTCAAGATATACGCCAATTAGTTTTTCTTAGAGCGGTATCTTAATGTATGGTCAAGAATCTTCTTACGGATACGGAGATTTTGAGGTGTAACCTCAAGAAGCTCGTCTGTGTCGATATAATCAAGTGCCTGTTCAAGACTTAAAATTCTTGGAGGAACAAGTCTTAAAGCATCATCTGCACTTGAAGAACGTGTATTGGTAAGATGCTTGGTCTTACATACATTTACTTCGATATCCTCTGTTCTTGGATTCTGGCCGACAATCATTCCGGCATATACTTTTTCACCCGGTCCGATGAACAACTGGCCGCGTTCCTGTGCATTAAATAAACCGTAGGTTATTGCCTCGCCTGATTCAAATGCAATTAATGAGCCCTGTTTGCGGTACTGGATATCGCCCTTATATGGCTCGTAACCTTCAAGAGAGGTATTAATGATACCATTTCCCTTGGTATCGGTTAAGAATTCGCCTCTGAATCCTATAAGACCTCTTGAAGGGATGGAGAACTGAAGTCTTGTATAACCGCCCTGGATAGGTGACATGCCCTGAAGTTCGCCCTTTCTCTGGGAAAGCTTCTGGATGACAGTACCGGAAAATTCATCAGGTACATCAATGTATGCAAGCTCCATCGGCTCTAATTTGTTGCCTCTTTCGTCGTAGTGATAGAGTACCTCTGCCTTACTTACAGCAAATTCAAATCCCTCACGGCGCATGTTTTCGATAAGAACTGATAAATGAAGTTCACCACGTCCTGAGACTTTAAAGCCGTCAATACCTTCTTTTTCCTCAACACGGAGAGAAACGTCGGTATTAAGCTCGCGGAACAGTCTGTCACGGAGATGTCTTGTTGTTACGAATTTACCTTCCTGACCTGCAAGCGGACTGTCATTTACCATGAAATCCATGGATAGTGTAGGCTCAGAAATTTTCTGGAACGGAATGGCAACAGGGTTATCAGGTGAACATATTGTGTCACCGATGTGAATATCGGCTATACCTGATATGGCAACGATGGAACCGATTCCTGCCTCCGTTACCTCAACCTTGTTTAATCCGTCAAATTCATATAATTTGCTGATTTTAACACGCTTATTTACTGATTCGTCATGTGCATTTACCATAACGACATCCTGATTAACCTTTAATGAACCGTTGTCGACTTTACCAACACCGATTCTTCCTACATATTCATTGTAATCGATAGTGCTGATAAGAACCTGTGTGCCTGCCTCAGGGTCTCCCTCAGGAGCCGGTATATGGTCAACGATTGCTTCAAATAACGGATACATATTTTCAGGAGTATCGCCAAGTTCTTTTATCGCATAACCGTTTTTGGCTGCTGCATAAAGGAATGGACATTCGAGCTGTTCATCGCTTGCACCAAGGTCAATTAATAATTCGAGTATTTCATCTATAACTTCTGCCGGTCTTGCCTCCGGACGGTCAATTTTATTAATGCAGACAATAACTGAAAGATCAAGATCGAGAGCCTTCTGGAGTACAAATTTTGTCTGAGGCATAACACCTTCAAATGCATCAACAACGAGGATAACACCATTTACCATTTTAAGTACACGCTCAACTTCGCCGCCGAAATCCGCATGACCCGGAGTATCAATAATGTTTATTTTGGTATCCTTATAATAAACAGCGGTATTTTTTGACAAAATAGTGATACCGCGTTCACGTTCGATGTCATTAGAGTCCATGACACGTTCGGCAACTTCCTGATTCTGGCGGAATATACCACTTTGTTTTAATAACTGGTCAACTAAAGTTGTTTTACCATGGTCAACGTGTGCGATGATGGCAATGTTTCTTATATCTTCGCGTTTTGTAATCATTTTATTTTTCCTTCCTTAAATTAATTTCAACCTTTATAGTTTAGCACATTTTAACATTTATACAATAAATATTTTTTAAAATTTAAAGAAAAAGTTCAAAAATTCGTCACATTTTTGGAATAGAATATCAATCATACGAATATAATATACCGTAGAAAAAATTTTAAGCACGAAGGCAGCATGGTCTGGAGGGAGACATGTGCCTTGAAGGAAGGGAGAAATACGAAATGATTGATAAGGTAATTGAAAACAACAGAGTTAGCATTGTGGGAGAAATTGTATCCGGTTTCAGATACAGCCATGAGGTTTTTGGGGAAAGCTTCTATCTCGTGGACGTTTCTGTCAACCGTCTGAGCAATATGGCAGACATTATTCCACTGATGGTTTCCGAGAGACTGGTAGACGTAACTGCTGACTATACGGGTATGATTATTGAGGCTGCAGGTCAGTTCAGATCATATAACCGCCATGAAGGAGAGAAGAACAGACTTGTTCTTTCAATCTTTGTAAGAGAACTGGAATTCCTTGACGAGGAAGTTAAGGACCAGAGCAAGACTAACCAGATATTCCTTGACGGATATATCTGCAAGGTTCCTGTCTACAGAAAGACTCCTTTGGGAAGAGAGATTGCTGACATTCTCATTGCAGTTAACAGACCATACGGTAAATCGGACTACATACCGTGTATAGTATGGGGAAGAAATGCCAGATTTGCCACTTCGTTTGAGGTTGGTGGACACATTCAGGTCTGGGGAAGAGTCCAGAGCCGTGAATATACCAAGAAAATCAACGAAGAGGAAAGTGAGAAGAGAATAGCTTACGAGGTTTCCGTAAGCAAGATTGAGATGATATCGGATGATGACGTCGTTTCAGATCCAATTAATGAAGAAGAATAATTAGGCTATTGCGACACTATTCATCATAGTAGTTTTTCAAATGCCTATAATATGTTGTCTTATGAAGGGTACACATTAATGAAGTGTACCCTTTTTTAGTATTGACAGTGGGTTAATATAGTGCTATATTGTCAGTAAATCAATATTAAAAGTAGAGGTTGCGTTAGTTTATGAGTAAGTTGTGATTTGTGGCAGGCACAGATAATTGCATCCGAAAGGGGACGACGCCGAAGCCTGGGTTTTCCTGAAGAACCTTGTGCTGGGCATATAGTGAATAATTATATGACTGTCATCGAAAGATGGGGAGCTACTTGAAGAATATGTATACATTATTTAGTTCTTTGAGTTAACCCCTGTGGTTAGCTCTTTTTATATAATAGGAAATTTCGTTGAAATTTGCTATTATATAAAAAAAGCTCCGCGAGGAACGCACTGCGGCGGATTGGAAGATTGTCGCACTGCGACCCGCCGCAGGCGGAGAATCTCGCAAGCGAGATTCTTTTTGATTGCATGGAAACTTATTTTTAGGAGGATTTTTTATGGCAATTTTTAAAGGTGCCGGTGTTGCAATTGTCACACCAATGACAGAAACAGGAGCAGTAAATTACGATAAGCTTTCTGAGATTCTTGATTTTCAGATTAACAACGGAACAGACAGTATTATTATCTGCGGTACGACAGGAGAGGCTTCAACACTTACTCATGAAGAACATCTTGAGGCTATCCGTTTTACGGTAGAGAAGGTTAATAAGAGAGTACCGGTCATTGCAGGTACAGGCTCTAACTGCACAGAGACAGCTATTTATCTTTCACAGCAGGCCGAAAAGGATGGAGCGGACGGCCTTTTAGTTGTTACACCATACTATAACAAGGCTACACAGGCAGGTCTTATCGAACACTACACAATGATTGCCAAGTCAGTAGACCTTCCAATCATTATGTATAATGTACCGGGACGTACAGGCTGCAACATTTTACCGCAGACAGCAGTTACACTTGCCAAGAATGTTGATAACATCGTGGGTATTAAGGAAGCTACAGGAAATATTTCACAGTGTGCTAAGCTTATGGCACTTGCAGAAGGCTGTATTGACATGTATTCAGGAAATGATGACCAGATTGTACCGATTATGTCACTTGGCGGATGTGGTGTTATTTCAGTTCTTTCTAACATTGCACCTAAGAAGACACATGATATCGTTGCAAAGTACCTTGAAGGAGATGTAGCAGGAAGTCTTAAGCTTCAGTTAGAGGCTATTGAGCTTATTGACGCTTTATTCTGTGAAGTTAATCCAATTCCTGTTAAGCATGCCATGAATCTTATGGGAATGGGGGTCGGACCACTCAGAAGACCACTTTCTCCGATGGAACCGGCTAACCTTGAGAAGTTAAAGAATGCAATGAAGAATTACGGTTTGATTAAATAATAAATGGAGGCAGAAAAATGATTCGTATCATAATGCACGGATGTAATGGTAAGATGGGTCAGGTTATAACAGGACTTTTGGCAAATGATAAGGAGGCACAGATTGTTGCAGGTATTGATCCGTTTGATGACGGACACAATGCATATCCTGTTTTTTCAAGCTTTCATGACTGTATCGTAAAGGCTGACGTAATCATCGATTTTGCGGCGGCAGCTGCAATTGAAGGATTGCTCGAATACAGTGTCAATAACAATGTTCCGGTTGTAATCTGTACCACAGGTATTTCACAGGAACAGACAGAAAAGATTCATGAGGCGTCTAAGAAGGTTGCCATATTAAAGTCAGCCAATATGTCTCTTGGTATCAATACGTTATTTAAGCTGTTAAAACAGGCTGCGCAGATTCTTGCACCGGCAGGCTTTGATATGGAAATCGTTGAGAAGCACCATAATCAGAAGCTTGATGCCCCTAGCGGAACGGCACTTGCACTGGCAGATTCAATGAAGGAAGCATTGGATGACGGCTACTATTACAAATACGACCGCTCTCAGGAAAGAGTTAAACGTGGCGATAAAGAAATAGGTATCAGCGCCGTGCGCGGCGGCAATATCGTAGGAGAGCATGAAGTATTCTTCTGCGGACAGGATGAAGTTATAGAATTTAAGCATACAGCATATTCTAAGGCAATTTTTGCAAAGGGTGCAATCGAGGCTGCGAAGTTCCTGGCTGGCAAACCGGCAGGAATGTACGATATGAGTGATGTAATAGGCTAAGTCAAAATGCACAAATTCTATTCATTCTTATTAAGACATAAGTGACAAAATTGATTTACATAACATTTTATGGCTTACATTTGTTTTAAAATGATGTTATAATTATTATGTAAATCGGCACAAATCTCATATGAGACCGTCTGCTCATTGTAGTTTGAGCAGGCGGTTTATTGTATTTGATAGGATGGAGGGAAAATTTATGTTTGCAGTTGGAGATTATGTTGTGCATGGAAACAGCGGAATTTGTGTTGTAAAGGATATTTCACCGATTGATATGCCGGGGGTTGCAAGTGGGCGCTTATATTACGTATTATCAACTGTTGGCAATGTTGAGAGCAGGATATATTCGCCTGTTGATAATGTCAAAGTAGTTTCAAGAAAGATTCTTACCGCTGAAGAAGCAAGGCACATTATAAATGATATTCCTGATATCCCCGAAACCGAATTTGCTAATGAAAAATTCGTAGAAAATCAATATAAGGAAATGATTTCCTCGTGCGACATAAGGCAGCTTATAAGTCTTGTAAAGTCTTTAAGGCGTAAGCTGGCAAAACGGGTAGCTGATGGGAAAAAGATAACATCAACTGATGAAAGATATTTAAAACGCGCTGAGTATGGAGTTGTCAGTGAGCTTGCATTATCGCTTGGCATGGAGCGTGAAGAGGTAATTGAAATATTATCTAAAATTGAATAAATAATATATTTGGCAGGTTCATAACAGTGATTTGAAATAATCAAATATGAAGCTGCCATTTATTGTTTCCGGATTATAAAAGCCGCAGCATAAACGTTCAGGATGCCATTGAAGTCCAATAATCGGAAGAGTGGTATGCATGATTCCCTCAGTCACATTATCCCGCGTTGAAGTCTGGATTCTTACGATATTGTTGCCAAGAAGACTGCATCCCTGGTGATGTGCGCTGTTTACATAAAATGTTTCTCCATACAAATCATATAAAAAGCAGTCTTTCGTGACGCGTGTTTCGTGAATCTGATCCTTGTTTATGTAAGCGTGGGCGGCTGCAGTGGCAAGGTTCTGGTCAATTTTTCCACCAAAAAATACATTAATTATCTGCATGCCTTTGCATATTCCAAGGACAGGTTTGCCGTAACTTACAAATTGTGACATTAACTTAAACTGCGCGGCGTCAAGGCCGGAATCAATGTTTTTTGAGCCTTTGTTCGGCTCATGAAAATAGGCCGGGTCAATGTCTGTGCCACCCGGAAGAACAAGACCTGCGTATTCGCCTACATCAAAGGCAGCAAGGGCATTGACGGGTTCTAAACCGCTGTTTATCAGTGCATTTTTATAGTTTGTAAAATTCTCCGGTTTGCATGGTACTAAAATTTTCATAATAATCAACTCCTCATCCCGATATTTTATAATATTCAGACACGTAAAAAATGTTCAAATCATATAATTATCTGAAGAGGTTAATTGAAAATGTGAGTGAAATATGAAAATGGAAAATGAGTCATTAAAGCTGGCGGTGAAATTACATAGGGAAAATCCTGTCGTGGATGCACATCTGGACCTTCCGGGAGAAATATTATACAGGCACTGCAACGGTGAAAAACATATTATAAAAAACTATTACATGGATAACTGGAAGAGGGCAGGAATTAACCTGATTATTGCTTCCGTGTTCGTCGAAACCAGGCTGCTTCCGGAAATGGGACTTGTCAATGCCATGAAACAGATACAGGCGTTAAAAAGCGAAATTAAGGAAAATGATGAAATTGTACTGGTAAAATCCCGTAAAGACCTTGAGAAGGTAATAGAAGAAAACATGACCGGCATTATACTTTATGCGGAGGGGCTTGATTTCCTGGGCTATGACAAGAATCTACTGGAGCTTTTTTTTGAGTTGGGACTGAGAGGCGCGGCACTTACATGGAGCAGAAATAATCTTCTGGCAACAGGATGCGCAACTGTTTCTCAGAACCAAAACAAATACGGAGGACTTACAGCATATGGTAGGAAAATGGTTTCGTACATGGAAAATCTGGGGATGTTCCTTGATGTGAGTCATATGAATGATGACGGCTTTAAGGAAATCTGTATCATCGCGAAAAAACCATTTCTTGCAACACATTCGGGAAGTCGTGAAATCTGCAACAATTACAGAAATCTTTCCGACTGGCAGCTTGAGAAAATTGCAAGGCTTGGAGGAGTGGTCGGAATGAACGGGTACAGACATTTAATCGGGGCAGGCGAGGGAGAAAATCCTATAGTGAAAATGTGTGAGCACATAGAGCACATGGTAAAAATCATGGGTTATGAGCACGTAGGGTATGGATTTGATTTCTGTGATTCATACGATAATGCGAAGTATTTGAGAAACGGAACGGATTCTCCGGATGACTGCCTCGGTAATCATTCAGGAATACCGCTTCTTACGGCTACACTTCTTTTAAGAGGGATGGACAGCAATAAAGCGATAGGAATCATGGGTGGAAATTTTATTAACTATTTGAAGCGTAATCTTCCAAAAGATTAGTATTTCCTTGTTTTTTTCACACTTTTGTGTTAGAGTGAATTGGTTGTGAAAAGAAAGGAAGATATAATGGATTTACTTAATTTGGAAAATGACTTGATTGATAAAAGAATAATACGTGCCGTAAAGGAAATGGGCTTTGAACAGTTTTCGCCTATTCAGGAACAGGCTATCCCCGAAGTCCTTGCGGGCAGGGATGTAATTGGCCAGGCTCAGACCGGAACCGGAAAGACGGCAGCATTTGGAATACCTATCTTACAGAAAACAGACCCTGATAATCAGGCACTCCAGGCACTTATTTTGTGCCCGACCAGAGAACTTGCCATTCAGGCATCAGAGGAAATGCGCAAATTTGCTAAATACATGCATGGAATCAAGGTTCTGCCAATCTATGGCGGACAGGATATGGGACGTCAGATTAAAGCATTAAAGGGTTGCCCGCAGATAATAGTCGGTACACCGGGCCGTGTAATGGACCACATGAGAAGGCGTACAATAAAGCTTAATGAGCTAAAAATGGTCGTGCTGGATGAAGCCGATGAAATGCTTAATATGGGATTTCGTGAGGATATGGAAACTATTCTGTCACAAATCCCGAATGAGCATCAGACAGTTCTGTTTTCGGCAACCATGCCAAAGTCGATTCTTAATATTACGACTGAATTCCAGAAGGAGCCTCTGCTTATTAAGACAGTCAAGAAAGAGCTTACTGTTCCGCTTATAAAGCAGTACTACTATGAAGTCCGCAGGGAGAACAAAAAAGAGGTAACAGCGAGACTACTTGATTATTATAATCCGAAGCTCGCCCTGATTTTCTGTAACACCAAGAAAATGGTAGATGAATTATCTGAGGACCTCAAAGCAAGAGGCTATCTTGCGGACGGAATTCACGGCGACTTATCCCAGAGCCAGCGTGACCGTGTAATGGAGGCGTTTCGAAACGGCAGCACAGACATACTTATCGCCACTGATGTTGCAGCAAGAGGTATCGATGTCGATGATGTTGAAATCGTAATTAATTATGATGTCCCGGAGGATATTGAGTATTACGTTCACAGAATAGGAAGAACAGGCCGTGCCGGCAGAAAGGGAAGGGCATTAACGCTTGTTGTCGGCAGGGAAATATATAAGCTTCGTGAAATTGAGCATATCTGCAAGACAACAGTGAAAGCTAAGGCTGTTCCGAGTGTTGCCGACATCACGGAAGCCAAATCCCAGAAGATTTTAAGCGAAGTATTTGATGTTATGAGAAATCAGGAGCTTGGCCGTGCGACAGCCATCCTCACAGCCAAGATGGAGGAAGAGGATTGTACGGCACTTGAAATTGCAGCCGCATTTCTCCGCATGCAGCTTGGTGAGGAAAAGGAAGAAATACCGCCGGTTGAGCGTGAAAACAGAAGCTATAAGCGCGACAGGAACGACAAACGCGGTGAGCATTTTTGGGGAAAGAAAAATGACAGGAAAGCCGACAAAAAGTTTAATCGCAATAATGACAGAAAGTACGATAAAAATACCGACAAGAAGATAGAAAAGAAATCAGATAAAAAATTTGACAAGAAATTCGATAAGAAATTTGATAAGAAATCCGATAAGAAGAGTAAGAAAGTCAAAGTCCGCATGGATGGAAGCTTAATGAAATAATCATTCTTGATATTTTGTTTATTTTTTAATATAATTAGTATTCGAGTAAGACAGATGATCGCGGCTAAGTGGCAATGCGCAGCGTTGTCACACAGGCAATGCGCAGCGTTGCCACACAGGTAATGCGTAAGCGTTGCCTGCAGGTGAGGAAAGTCCGGGCTTCACAGGGCAGGATGCCGGATAACGTCCGGTGGAGGTGACTCCAAGGCCAGTGCAACAGAAATATACCGCCTGATTCGTCAGGTAAGGGTGGAAAGGCGGTTTAAGAGACCACCGTGTGTCTGGTAACAGACATAGCCATGTAAACCCCATCCGAAGCAAGACCAAATAGCGAAGCTATGTGGCTGCCCGTCACGCTTCGCGGGTAGGTCGCTTGAGCCTGCTGGTAACAGCAGGTCTAGATAGATGATCATCCAATGACATAACCCGGCTTATCGTTTTGCTCATTAAAAATGGACCGTCTCATTAAGAAATAAGTGCGATGGTCCGTTTTTTTATAAAAAAATTGCTATATTTATTGCAGTTTTCCATGTTCCTTTTCGTGTTCCATGATAGCCTGGCGGATGAGATACAGCACTTCGCCATTAATGGAACGTCCGTCAAAATCAGCAAGACTCTTTAATTTCGTATGTGTTTCCGAATCAATTCGTAATCCTAAATGTTTATCTTTTTCCATAAAAATCTCCAATACAAAATAAGTTTTATTTAAGTACATTTTAAGTATATTCTGTGATAAAATATAAAAATGAACTTATTTTAAGTACACTTTTTACAGAAATAAAAATAAGCGTGGAATAGTCTGCTTTTATAATTTGAATAATGGTTATAAAGGAGGCAGAACTAATGGAAAAATATGGATATATCCGGGTGTCTACAAGAGAGCAGAATCCGGAACGTCAGTTTATTGCAATGAAAGAATGTGGGATTAAACAGAAAAACATTTTTCTGGATAAATTATCCGGAAAAGATTTCTCAAGACCACAGTATTGTAAGCTGCTTAAAAAGTTAAAGAAGGGAGATTTACTGATTGTAAAAAGCATTGACAGACTGGGAAGAAACTATGGTGAAATCCTGGAGCAATGGCGAAAAATCACAAAAGAAATAGGTGCAGACATTCAGGTAATTGACATGCCTCTTCTGAATACCAACGTGGGGCATGGAGATTTGACGGGTGTTTTCATAGCGGATTTGGTATTACAGATTCTTGCGTATGTGGCGGAGACAGAAAGGACATTTATACGACAGCGTCAGGCGGAAGGAATTGCTGCAGCCAAAGGACGAGGAGTAAAGTTTGGCTGCCAGAAAAATCCTTTACCGGATGGGTTTGAAAAGTATTACCTGATGTGGCTTAACGGAGAGGTTACCGTTCGAAAGGCTGCGGATGATTTGCATATGAGTTATGCGACTTTTTATCGAAGATGCAAGGAGTATCAGGAAGAGTCGGATATGGAAAATATTTGTTTAAATAAGTAGACATTCTGAAACGCTTTATTAGTTTAGTAAAATTATTATAAATCGATACATATTCTGTTATTTTTTTCACCAAAATTATTATAAACTAATTGTTTCAGAATGTCTACTTTCTGAAACAACGTATAATGAGTAATGCGAATGATAAACATTCAGAAGCATTGTGCTGATAAAAGAATGTAAATGCATCATTAGGAGGAACAAATCTTGAATCAACACGAGATATTTATTGAAAAAATAACAAAATTAGCTAAAACGTACAATGATAAAACAGCAATCGCGTTTTTGAGAGAAGGAGGAATGATAACAACTACCTCCTATGGTGATATTCTGTCGGGATGTAGTGAAATGAAAAAAATGCTTGATAAATCAGGCGTAGTTGCAGGAGACAGAGTTGCCATTGTATCGCCTCATTCCCCACAGGCGGTTTTGGCATCACTTGGATTAGAGTATTCGAATATAACGGTGGTGTTGATTGATGCGTCTTTGCCGCATGGCGAAATAAACAGATTGTTAAAATTTGCTGATGTAAGGGCGGTGTTTGTGACAGAAAGGCTTTATTTTGTGATTGAACAGGAGAATAAAGCTGGAATCCCTATTTATAAATTATGTGATAAAGAATCTAAGTATGAACTATTTCCGGATTCTGATTATAAGGTAACAAGAACTGCTACAGCAGATCCGGAAAAGGATGTAATAGCTGTTTTGTTTTCGTCAGGAACAACGGCTTCCATGAAAGGCATCAAAGTTACATACAAATCAGTAATGATGGCTTCTGAGATATTTGTACGTAATGTTAAATGGAAATCAACGTATAAATATCTTCATGTGTTCCCATTGAATCATATTGCAGGGTTTGCTACGATACATGCTTTTTTGTCGTGTGGCTCTGAACTTGGAATGATAGAAAATATGACCCCTGATAAATTATTGGGTGCTTTGCTGGATTATGAACCTGATGGATTTGGCATGATTCCTAAAGTGTTTGAAATGATGGAAGACAAGATTCGCGAAACTATACGCCAAAAGGGTAAATTGGCAGAAGGTTTAATACTATTTTTGTTGAACTTCTCAGGCTGCATGAGGAAGAATTTTGGAATCAATGTAGGAAAGAAAATATTTCCGTTTATCACCAGAAAGGTGTTTGGAAGAAATATACGTACTATTGGAACTGGTGCGTCTCTTTGTCGTGCCTCGACATCTAAGTTTTTCATAGATTTGGGGTTGAATTGGGCTAATTTTTATGCTTCAACTGAAACGAATGTTCCGGCAGTTTCGACAGGTGTGTTTGACAGATACCCTGTTTTGATGGCAGGTAATATAAAACGCAATCCGGAAATTGAAGTATATATTCATAATCCTAATCAGGACGGTATAGGGGAAATATACATTAAGAGTGAACTTATTATGAAAGGATATTTCAGAGATGATGAGTTGACAGAAAGCAGTTTTGATAACGAATATTTCAAAACAGGTGATTATGGATATGTGGATAAAAAAGATAATCTGTATGTAACCGGAAGGGTTAAGGAATCTATTCTTTTGCATAATGGGAAGAAAGTGTCTCCAACAGATGTTGAAAACTACTATAAAGAAAGAATTACACAGGTTGAAATGGCTTGCTGTGGTTGTCTTAAAGAAAATAGTAACTATGATGAGGTTTACATGTTTGTTCAGACGAGCGGGATGGAAAACACACAGCTTATGACAATTGTGTCAGAACTCCGAGAATTATCTTCTGGTGCCAGTCAGTTATATAAACTGGATCATATTGAGTTTATTGAAAAACTACCATTGACCAGTGTAGGAAAGGTCAAAAGATTCGAACTGCAAAAAAAGGCATTACTTGAACGAGATTTGGCAGATGGGCAAACATATCAAGACAGTCTAAACAGTAGTGTGGAAGAAAAGGTAATTCAGTTAGTATGTAAGGTCATGGGAAGAGAAGAGATAATGAATTCTGATACAAGAATCAAGGAGGACCTAGGACTGGATTCGTTAGGCATTTATGGACTTCAGACTGAAATTGAAATCTGTTATGGCATAAATTTCTTGAATGAGTGGTCAAAGATTATTACAATTTCCGATTTGGTAAAATGTATTGAAAAGAAACAAAGTGTCAAGCTGGGCCGTAGCGTAGAAGAAGATGAATGTTACCTTGCAAAACGTTCTAAAAAAGATATTCAAAATGTAAAACAGCTTGTGCGGGTTTTAAATGGCATTTGCAAAGTTCAATATAAGGGTTTGGAAAACCTTATTGATAAACCATGTATTTTGGTTGCAAATCATAATAGTCATCTGGACATTATGTGCGTATATAAAGCAATGATTTTGAAATATGGCTATAAGCATGTATACAAAATGTGCTGTCTGGCAGCAAAAGAATTAGTACAACAGAGAGGAATGGAAAAGGTATTTCATGCGTTGGGAGCAATTCCTGTAGAGAGAAAGGGAAATGCTGCAATGGCTCTTGTTACACTAAACAAATATATCCGGGAAAATGGTTATTCTGCGGTAGTCTTTCCGGAAGGCACAAGAAGCAGAAGCGGTAAAATGGGTAGATTTACACATGGTGCGGCAAGCTCGGCTATTACAACAGGTGTACCGATTATTCCCATTGGTATTTCAGGAAGTTATCAAATATGGCCTGCAACAAGGAATAAACCATTTTTCTCTTGGAAGAAAAAAACGGTGAAAGTATCAATTGGAAAACCAATTTATCCTACTACTTCGGATGTGTCTGAATTAACAGAGTTAATACGAGTTGATGTAGAAGAACTGTGTAAGGAGAACTAGAGGAATGATTATTGGGGTGGATGCAGACGGTGTACTCACTGATATGCAGGAGTTTAATTTTCAAAACGGGAAAAAATTCTTCAAGAAGGAGATTGTTAATTATTCTGGTTATACTGTAAAAGATATTTTTGATGTAGGACAGATGGCCGAACTGGTATATGGAATACGATATTTTCCTAAATATTGTAAAGAATATGAACCTCGTGATAATGCTGTAGAAATACTTAATAAGTTGAAGTCTGAAGGACATATTCTTCATGAAATTACAGCCAGAAAATTTGTAACGTATAAAAATTTTATAGGAAAAACTAGTCAGAAATGGTTCGTGGAATGGTGTGAACACAATGGGTTTGAATTTTCAAGCATCACATTTTGCTCAGAAAAGAACGGACCAAAGGAAAAATATGATGCATGCAATAGGCTTGGAGTTGATTTAATGATTGATGATCGACCGGAAATTGTAATGTATCTTGCAGAGAATGGTGTACAGGTGCTAATGATGGATACACCTTATAATCAGGAAGTACAACATAAGAATATCATCAGAGTATTCGGTTGGAAAGATGTATACGAAAATATCAGTAAAGTATCTATACTAGATGATTGAGAGAAAAGAATATGCGATTTTTAATAAAGTACACAGATATCCTTCGATATAGAGAAAAAGAAAAGAATTTTAAAATTTTTGAAGAATTAAAGAGTGAAATAAACAACATATATGTGCTTATGGATGAGCAGAAATATGATTTGTTTGAATCAATGAATCTTTGGAGAAAGGAAGTAAATCACTCCAAAAGAAAGCTGGAGGCAATAGGATTTCCTTACCATTATGTGATTCTGCAAAGAGACAGGATGGAAGAACATATTTCGAAAAACCATATTGATTATGTCCTGTCATTTGATGATGAAATTTTAAGTACTGTTTTGGATGAGTATGTGGAATTTATCAGTCTCAATCAGGAATCAAAAGATTTGGAGAAAAATCTTAAGAAAATAATCGAGCACAATTTTTCACCGATTATGGAGAAAGATACAGCCATAACAGATTCTCCTTCCAAAGATAAAATATGGTTAAAGAATTATAACAAAAGAGCCGGGAAAGATTTGGAGAGGTTTGGAAAAGAGAAGAAGTCTATTTTCCGGCATATATGCGATAACAACAGGGACTTTTTATATGAAGTCGCCATTGATTATTATGGCGTGGAAATTACTTATGATGAGCTGATAAAGAATGTAGATATTAATGCCAAGGTATTGACATGGCTGGGGGTTGAAAAAAATGACGTAATAACGATTTGCTCCCCAAATGTTCCGTCTTCCATCTATTTCTATTTTGCGGCACAGGAAATTGGTGCAGTTCCAAGCATGATGCATGTGTATTCTTCACCGGAAGAAATGAAGCATTATTTAACGGTTGAGAAGAGTAAGATTGTCATCATGATCGGAATGAACCAGCCTAAAAGAAATCTGCAAAGCATTCTGGATGATTCATCTGTTGAAAAAGTAGTGGTAATTCCATTAGATGATTCATTGGATTGTTCCTGTGTGGAGTCAATGAAAACAAAGCTTGGAATCGGTTTTCTGGGAACAAAAGTTGGCAGCAGACTGTTAAAAAATGAAGGCGCAAGATTTGACATGCCGTCAGATGAACGGTTCATTACGCATAAGGAATGTATTTGCCAAAGTAAAAATCAGGAAGTCATAAAGTCATATACGGAAATTTCTACCATCATACACACCGGCGGAACCACCGGAATGGGTAAATCGACTTTATTGACGCATGAAAACATCAATAGAAATGATGATGCCTTTGAGGCAACAATACAGGATTTTGAACGTGGTGATGCAATTATTACAATTCCGCCATTGTTTCATATTCTTGGGCTAAATAACTGTATTATACTGATTCTGCGTGCAGGCGGCAAGGTTGTATTAGTTTCAAAATACCGGAAAAAAGAATTACCAAAACTCATTCAAAAACACCGTCCGGCGTTTTTATTTGGTGTGCCTAAAATCGGAAGAGATATTCTGGAAGTAAAAGAATTTGCGCATACAGATTTATCTTCTCTAAAATACTATGTTCTTGGCGGCGAGGAAATGTCGCTAAAGTTTCTTGACAAGACAATGGACTTCTTAAAGGAACATAATGCCAGGATTAAGGTCAGCCAGTCTCTGGGAGCAACGGAAGGCTCCTGTTCACTTACAAACACATTTGAACCAAATATCATTGGAAGTCTTGGAATTCCTTTGATTAACATGGATATGAAGATTGTCAAGGATGGGGAAAACGGAACTGTTTTTGAATGTACTTATGGCGAGTGCGGTGAAATCTGTTTTTCCGGTCCGTCCATCATGCAGGGATATCTGAATGATGAAGAAGAAAATTCAATTACCTTAAGAAAGCACGATGATGGAAAAGTATGGCTTCACACAGGTGATTTGGGATATGTGAATCAGGATGGTGTCCTTTTCTTTGTAGACCGTATCAAGGATATGCTAAAGATTAACGGAGAACAGGTGTATCCGTCAAAGATTAAGAAAGTAATCATGCAGCATAAAGCGGTCAGAGACTGCGCGGTTGTTGGGACAGAAGATGCCGGTGGTCATAAAAGGGTTGCGGCAATTATTACCTTACATAATCCGTTAAGTGATATTGAGCAGATAAAGCAAGAGATAATGACACTTTGTACAAATCATCTTACAAGGGAATCTATACCATATTACATCGAAGTGCAGGAACAACTCCCGGAAACAAAATTGTTTAAGGTGGATAACTGCCAGATTCAGAAAAATTTGCAACAGATGAAGGAAACATCACTTGTCATTGGCGTAGATGCAGATGGGGTACTGACGGATATGTGGGAATTCAACCGGACGAAGGGAGAAGAATTTTTTCGAAAACCGCCGGTAAATGAATGTGCCTATGACGTATGCAGCATGTTTGGATGTGATAAACACAAGGAATTTCTATTCGGACTAAAATATTTTGTTGATTATAGTAAGAACTGTCCTCCAAGGCAGGATGCAGTGGAAGTGATACAAAAACTTAACAGTGAGGGGAATGAACTGCATGAAATTACAGCAAGAAAGTTTGTAACAAATGTAAACCGGACAGGACGATACAGCAGAAGCTTGTTTGAAAATTGGCTGAAAAAGAACGGAATGGAGTTCTGTTCGATACAATACTGTTCAGAAAAGTTCAGTCCAAGAGACAAATTTCTTGCATGCCATAAGCTAAAAGTGGATGTAATGATAGAGGATAAGGAAGAAGTTGCCTTATATCTGGCAGAAAAAGGGATACAGGTGTTACTTTTTGATGCTCCGTATAATAAAAATGTACAGCACAGGAATATCAGACGGGTAAAGAACTGGAAAGAAATTTTTGAAATTCTGAACATCGATAGACAGAAAAAAGAGATATTTCCGCCATTTGAGCAGTTTGAAGAAATGGATGTAAAGACACTTTCAAAGGAAGAACGTGTTCTTTATTTAAATAGTAATCGAGATACATTAAGGGAAACAGTCGTTAAAGGAAAGGATACCAAAAAGGAACTGGAAAAGACGAAGAAGAGATTTCATTTGCTATATCAACTGGGACGTCTTCCTCTTTGGTTCTGTTTCCATCCTGTTATTGAGGGAAGGGAAAATGTCCCTTATCAGGACGGAATGCTGATTGTATCCAATCATCTGGATAATTATGACCAGTTTCTGATTGCAAGAGCTTTAAATGGAAAAGCATTCACCGGGATGGCGGCGTCTACCATAAAAAATACATTACGAGGAAAAATGTTTGCATGGCTTGGTGTTACATTTGTTGACAGAGACAGTAGTAAAAGCCGTAAAACGGCTCAAAAAGATATGGAAGTAAAACTTCTGAGTAACGCTAACTGTCTGATTTTCCCGGAAGGAACACGTAAGAACCGGTATGCAGAATATAAGAATGTTGCATTACTGGAATTCAAGTATGGTGCCGTTGCGATTGCACAAAGAACCGGCGCCCCAATTATTCCAATTGCAATCCAATATGGTAAGTGGTTTGGAAAAAGAACCGTTGTACGGATTGGTGAGCCGATGGTTGTGGAGTATGAGGAGGATTTGGCAGAGAAGAATGAGGCGTTAAGGGAGTGTGTGATGGGGCTAATGAGAATTGAGGAGGATTAGAGTGAGAAAGTGTTCTCAAATGACTTGGAAAGAAAAACAAAACGAAAAAATCCTGACCGCAATGGGAAGTAACATCACAGGGCTTTCTGACATTGTGGGAGATAGGAAACCATCTTCACTATTTTATTTATTGGCAGACCGGATGGCTTACCTCATGTCGGGAAATGCAGAGGAGGTGTTATCTAAGCGTACAGTACGCATCCGTAGGAAGTTTAACAAACTGATAAAACTGGTGGGACCACTGTTTTTAGAGAGAAAACAGGTTTTTGAGAGCAAAAACGCCCTAATGGGGATTGATGAACCGGACAAGTCTGCCAAGTTGCCTGTTGAGGCAGTAATCTGGTGTCCAAACCACGGATTTAAGGATGATGTTCTGGCTACGGTACTTGCCTGTCGTCATGCATATATTCTCTTTGGCAGTCTGCCAATGTATTTTAATACAATAGATGGCCTGATGGCGTATATTAATGGTGTGGTTATGTGCAACCGAAAGGTCGCCGCCAGCCGTCATGCATCGGTAGAAAATGCCAAACGGGTCATGGATATGGGGGCAGATTTGCTTATGTATCCTGAAGGAGTTTGGAACAAGACTCCGGATAAGCTGATTCTAAACCTCTGGCCTGGTGTTTATCGGATTGCAAAGGAAACTGGCTGTAAGATTGTTCCTGTAATCCATTATTTAGCAGATCCGCATAAGAAGTATAAGGGCAACATTATTCATACTGTAGTAGCAGATCCGATTAGTATGGACGGATTGCCAGAGGAAGAAGGACTGGAGTTGCTGAGAGATACTATGGCAACCTGGTATTATCTTATGATGGAAAAATATGGAAAGTCCACACGTAGGGAACTTCTGGAAGGGTTTGATAGTGCTGATGCAGCATGGGACAGCTACATTGCAATGCACACAGGTAAGGTGGCATTTTATGACAGTGAAATCGAGTTAAAGGCAGATTACCGACCAAGAGATATTTCACGTCCCGAAGATGTGTGGCGTCCAATTGCATCAATTAAGCGGATAACAGTAGCCAATGCATCTCATGTGACTTACGCTCAAAGAATGGTATTAAGAGAAGAATACCGGGATTTTCAGAGGAAGTATTAATGTGATAAACAGACATGAATCGTATGTAACAACGAACGTATAGTACTACTAATAATTTAATTATGAGGAAGAGGAAAATGTTAAAAATAATTTACGAAGTGCTTTTTTTATTAAATGATGTAACAAATATGGTTATTTCAATACTATCAATTGTAGCTACATTATTCTCTATTTTAATACTAATAAGAGAAAAAAGTAAGAAGGTACATGAATCGACTTTTATATGGAAAGTAATTTTAATAGTTGGAATTATAGTATTTGTAGGAACAAAAATAAGAGATAATCTTGTAAAGGTTCCTGATGTAGTTGGATGTACATATCAGAATGCGTGTAATATGTTGGGGAGTATTGGATTGAAATATTCTAAAATTGTTGATAATGATTATTACATAGCACAGCAGTCACCAATGGCAGGAGAAATTGTAACAAAAGGAACAAACATAGAATTAACAATTGAAGAGATTAATAATGTACAAGTGCCTAATGTTGTAGGATACACATATCAGAATGCATGTTATATTTTAAGTAATTACGGACTTAAATATAATTTAATTGCGGATAAAGGAGAGTATGTTGTTGAACAAAGTTTAATTGAGGGGACTTCGGTGGAGAAAGGAACTGAAATAGAATTAATTACAAGACCGATAGGAGATAATGCTGAAGTAAGGTCAAAGTTGGAACAGGCATTGGAGGTTGAGTATGGAAATGTTGAGATAACTTTTGAGGATACAAATCTTTCAGTAACTAAAGATGGTGAAGTATTGAAGTGTACCGGAACAAAAATTCATGACTTTGAGGTATTAGAAGCTTATTTTATAGAAGAAAAATCTGGTGTTGAATATCATGATTATACAATTAAAGATGGTATCATGATTTTTAATAATATTCCTATAGGTATTGAATTTAAATTTTATATACTACTGAAAGGATATGAAGAAAGAAAAGAAAATATTGTGCTCAAATCTCAATATATGCAAGAAGATAAACTGGATATACGTGTTTATATGACGAAATTTAATGCAAAAAGAATGAGTCCTGCTACATTTTATGTTGCTGATGCGCAAAGTAGTACGCCAAGAAATGTGAATTATATGTCAGATGTTAAAATGTGGATTTTATGGCCAAATACATCTTCATGGTGTACAAATTATAAAACAAATGAGGATGGTGAATTTGAATATCAAATTAATATAAATAAAGAACAAAAAATAAGAGTAAAAATATCTAATCCATTTGGTAATGGAAATGATTACGAATGTGAAGTGACATTACGCGAATTAGAAGTGGGTTTTTCTATGAATAGTGATATTATTTTTTTAAATGAAGACGGAACATGTGAAGTAATAAGCCAATCAGAATATTTTATGCGGTAGTTAGAAAACGTGATTACGAAATATTTAGCTGTTAGAGGAGAAGAACGATGATATTTGGAAAAAACTGATAAAAAAGAATGGAAGGACAGATAAAGTAAAAAATGTTGAAAGCATTGATAAATGATTTAAAAAACGGAGCAAGTCATTGGAAATACAGGAAAACTTATTGCAGCAATGGGAGAAATTAAAGTGTGAATTGCAGACGGTAGCGGATATTGAGAGAATAGGATATCGACTTGATCTGGCTGACGAGAAGAAAATTGGGAAGGCAAAGGTACTGCATGGAGTTGTAACTTATCAGGAAGCTTTTACTTGGTTGAATAATAAGATAGAGACTAGGTAGAAGAAATAATTATTTTGCAAGGAGTGAAACATTGTGCCCACAGATAGAAACTGTTCCGGATTTTGCTCTAAGAGTCTGCTCCAACGTGTATCTATGCACGTCTCGGAGTTAAATGTATATTATCGGACACTTAGAAAATATCGGTTTGAACAGGGAAAGAAACTAAAATGCATACGGCTTAGGGAGTATTTATATCCGGTATTTGTTAGGTTTGTTGCATTGGATAGAATTCTTCGAAAACAGAAAATTATCGTATTGGGTAATCATAAAAAATACAAGGAAAAGGTAATATATGCCTGTACACATATTGGCGGAGATGATTGTCAAAGGAATTTTGAGGCAATTCGTCGAGGCTGCTGGTGGTTCATTGGCGATCCGGGAGGTCTGTATAAAGAGGCTTCCGGACTGCTGCTTCATCTAAACGGATGCATAATGTTAGATACAGGTGATAAAAAAGACCGTCATATTGCATATCTGCGTGCGCTGGAATTGTTGAAGGCTGGTGGTTCACTTATGATATATCCAGAAGGGGCACGTAATGGAACTGAAAATTTGCCTGTAATGGGACTTTTTCAGGGTACAGCAAAAATGGCGATGGAAACCGACACAAAAATCATTCCAATTGCGATAGAACAATACGATAATCGTTTCGTTATTAATTTTGGTAATGAAATGCATCCGAAGGATTTCTGCGATAATGTAGAATTAACACAGAATCTTCGTGATGTTTTAGCTTCCCTGAAATGGGAGATTTGGGAAAGAGAAGGATTACAGTCGAGGAATGGCCTGCCAGAAAATTATAGAGAGCTGTTCATAAAGGAATTTGAGACTCGTATCTATCCCTATGATACGCTGGAAACGGTTGAGAGGACAAAGTATCATTGTGTGATCCCTTCACCCGAGGAAGCTTTTGCCTATCTGAACAAGTTGATTCCGTGTAAAGAAAATGCGTTTTTGTTTAGGAAAAGGTAGTGAAGCTTATATTGATGAACGGATGCGTGAATACTTATGTACCAAATGGTCGCGTGATGATTGTGCAATGGAGAACATTACGGAAAATAAGCCTGTAATGTATCTTTTCTCTGGTGCAGCACAGATGGCAATTGCATCCGGAGCGGATATCATACCTGTAGCGGTTGAACGTTATGGAGATAGTTACTATGTTAATATTGGGGAAAATATAGAGTGTAAGGATGGAACCCTTGATGATAAAGAAAAACTTACAGAAAGACTACGTGATACGCTGGCAACGCTAAAGTGGGAAATATGGGAGCGTAAGGGAATGTGCAAGAGATGTACGATATCACCGGATTATAGTGATATGTTCTTAAAAGAAATCATAGGTGAGAAAAATACATCTTATACTGTGGAGGATGTGTGGAATACAATGTACCGACCTGACAATAAGTTGGAATATTGATTTATCGCATTGTGGATTTAATGGACAGCTTGATAAAGGAAGAGGATTACAGATGAATGTTCTGGCAAAAAAGCAGAAGCTGTTTCTTGAAAAGGAAATTAGTCAAGAAGAATATAATAAGAGATATAATGATTTCATTGCGTTATACTGGAAATTACGAAGAAAAGAAGAAAATTCTCTGTTTGGAAGATTGAATTTATCACAACGAAAGAAGATACATAAGTTCATTTTATTAATTTATAAGTTTAAGAATAGACTGGGTGGTTTCAGTTACAAAATATTGAAAAATCAGAGTTGTATGACGGAACGTCCGGTAATATTTACTGTTACACATGTTGGTAAATTCGATATTGAGATAGTAAGTGAAGCCATTAAGGAACATTACTATTTACTATCGGGTGATTTTGAGCATATTCAGGGGATTATTGATGCACCGTTTCTTGCATTGAATGGTGTTATTTATTTTAATGAAAGAGAAAAAGAAGACCGTAAATCCGTGTTGAATAGAATGGTCACACATTTGCTTGATGGAGGAAATTTAATGTATTTTCCGGAAGGAACATGGAATCTAACTCCCAATTTGTCAATGTTGCCGTGCTATTGGGGAATTATAGAAGTGGCTCAAAAGGGAAATGCTATAATTATACCGGTTGCTGCTGAACAGTACGGAAAACGCTGGGTGATAAATATTGGAAAAAACATTGACATGAATCAATATGGACAAGAAAAAGAAGAAAAAATAAAAGCAATAAATTTTCTACGGGACATATTGGCAACCTTAAAATGGGAAATTTGGGAAAGCGAACCATTATACGAAAGAAAGAAAATCAGAAGTGATGAATGGGACAAATATGTCAGAGATAGATTCAAGGAATGGCCGTATTTCAATATGGAATATATAGATGAAATGAGATTTAAGCCCAAATATAGAATGTTATTATATTTTAAGAAATAAACAGAAGGAGGTTGAGGCGATTTCTATTATTGTATGTATGCTTTGGACTTATTTATGACACAACAAAGAGGCTGCCTTGAAGAGAATAAAGAATTCGTGGACAAATTGAGAAAGGAAATTTACTATACTCAAGGAAAAGGTATTTAGTTTTTTGAATGACTTTTCAATTCAGATATAGTATAATATATATATGAAAATGAAACAGAAAGAGGCGCTTATTTATGATGTATCCGTTTTTAACATTAGATGACAAAACAGAAATCGTACATTCTGAAATGCATTCCGATGGAAGCGTAAAAGTTTATATGGAACGACCGGATGAAAAGGATGGGTTTCATTGCGCCACCTGTTATCTTCCTGAATATAAGTGGTGTGATGTATCCGGTTTTTCCAAAGAAGAAATGGACAGATTAAAGGAAGTTGTAGAGTCAACTGCACATTTGATTCTGCGATATTCCAAAGAGGGAGGAAGATGCACAAAATCATCACAATAAAATTATTTTCAAATCCTATGCAATATGCTAGAATATATCTGTCTTTAATGGAATTCAATTTTCTGGCGGGTTCTCACCTTTTAATTCCAAACTTTGAAATACAATATTTGACTAACAACAGGACTTGAAGAAAGAAAAGAATTAGTGGACAAATTGAGGAGGTATATGACATGGATAATTTAATAATTAATAACGTAAAAGTAATGTCGAGGGGACGGATTACAATTCCTAAAGACATACGGGTACAATTAGGAGTTGATGTAGGAGATGAAGTTACATTTATATGTAAAGAAAATCAGGTAATAATGATAAGTGCGGCAGTAGACAGTCTTGAAAAAGAAGTGTGAAATAGGATTGAATAACTATATTTTTCTTGCAAATTCCATATGATATGCTATAATAAATTTATCTTTAAAGGAATCAAATTTTCTGGTGGGTTCTCACCTTCTATTCCAAATTTGAAGAAATACCATAATTTTAGCGAGGTAAATGCTTATGACAAATGAATTAATGTCTTCTAAATTTTCATGTGATGAGGAGGTGATTGAATATCTGAAAAATGAGACCTGCGTCTATGAAGATTTTTTGAAAATGAAATACGAATGGAAACGCAGGTTCATTGATTTTTGCATCGGAAAAAAGACGCTTCCGATTCTTTATGATGAGTTTTTTAAGATGATATTTCATCCGGATATTCACCCTGATCGTCTGTCGAGTCTTATATCAAGTCTGATTGGGGAAGAGGTATGTGTGAAAAAGGTTCTACCACTGGAGAACTGTTTCATGCATGGTGAACGCATGATTGTAATGGATATTCTGGTGGAGGCGCAGGACGGCTCTCTGGCCAATGTCGAGGTGCAGAAAAATCCATATCGTTTTACGGGAGAAAGAATTTCATGTTACTCTTCGGACATTGTAACCAGACAGTACAGCAGAATTCGCAGCATGAAGGGAAAAGACTTTTCGTATAAAGATTTAAAGAAGGTTTATACGATTGTTATTTATGAGAAGACGGAAGGCTGTTTTCATAAAGTCCCGGAAGCGTATATTCATCGCGGTAAAGTGAAATTCGACACGGGGCTTCAGTTGGAGCTTTTGCAGGACTACTGCCTAATAGCGCTTGACGTGTTTAAAAAGAATCCTTATCATAAAGAAAAGGATACATTAACAGGCTGGCTTTCGTTTTTGACAACAGAAGGTGTTGAGGATGCAGAAAGGCTGATAGAAGATTATCCATGGCTTTTGGAAATATATTAGGAGATTGCATCATATCGGGAAAAGCCGGAGGAGGTGCTTATGAAGTTTTCAAAGATATTACAGGAAATGGATCGTAATATGTTACAGGAAATTATTGATGATCAAAAGAAGGAACTGGATGAAAAGGATAAGGAACTGGATGAAAAGGACAAAAAGCTGGACGAATTGTCACAGGAGATAGCGCGTTTAAAGAGTCAGTTGGAAGAAAAATAAATCTAAAACGCCACTTTTCCATAGGATAAATGAGGTAATCACTAAATGGAAGAGTGGCGTATGTATTTTTATTTTGTTCCTGTCGAACCAAATCCGCCTGCACCACGTACTGTGTCGTCGAGTTCATCGGATACGATGAAGTTTGCGGTAAGGAATGGTGCAATTACCATCTGTGCGATTCGCTCGCCCGGCTCGATAGAAGCATCAGACGTTGAATGGTTGTGAAGTGCTACCATGATTTCGCCGCGGTAGTCTGCATCTACAACACCAACCTTGTTGGCAGGGGCAAGACCTTTTTTGCTGGCAAGACCGCTTCTTGCATAAATTAACCCTGCATATCCGACAGGTATTTCCATTGCAAGGCCTGTCTTGATTAGTCTGGTTTCGCCCGGTGCTAAAGTAACTGTTTCATCGATGCAGGCATAGAGGTCGGCACCGGCTGAAAATTCTGTTCCGTATGTCGGAATAATTGCTTTATCATTTAACTTTTTAATTCTAACATCTGCTGTCATTGATTGTCTCCTTATAATTAGTATTGCACCTGACGGTCATCCCATAGTACGGGTTCGCCTTTTTCAAGTGTCTCTTTGACCATTATGGTTTTCTGATTTGAAGAGCCTTTGAAACGGAGTGAAAGGTCCTTTAATTCTTCAACAAATTTACCATCGACAATCATGTCGAGATATGAAACCATTTCTTTTGTTTCATCCCAGTTTTTCATCATGTTACCGTAGATGTCGTGCATGAAATCAAATCCGGTAAAGCACCAGATATCCTTGTTTGGATAAACTTCACGGACTTTTCTGAGAAGCGGAAGAAGTCCCTGCTGATTAACACGCTCAAATGGTTCGCCGCCGAGGATTGTAAGTCCTTTAATAAAGTCAGGTTTCATGTATTCAATTATCAGGTCGATTGTTTCATCCGTAAACGGTTTGCCGTAATTAAAATCCCATGTTTCCTGGTTGAAACAGCCTTTGCAGTGGTGGTTGCAGCCACTCACGAATAATGAGATTCGGATTCCGGGTCCGTTTGAAATATCATACTGTTTTATGTCGGCATAATTCATTTTTGAAAATCTCCTCGATTAAATATGAAGAACTCTTGAATTAATTTCCTTTGTCTTTCCTACGTTCCAGAAGTTCTCGCCTAAATAACCGCAGGTTCTTCTTGTAACGTTCATCTTTGAATGGTCTTTGTTGTGGCACTGAGGGCATTCCCATTCAAGCTTGTCGTTAATGATTATTTCTCCGTCATATCCACAGACGTGGCAGTAGTCTGACTTTGTGTTAAATTCTGCATACTGAATGTTTTCGTAAATGAATTTTACAAGCTCCTTTAATGCCTCAAGATTGTGGCGCATATTTGGAATCTCTACATATGAAATGGCACCGCCGTTTGAAATAACCTGGAACTGGCTTTCAAATGTAAATTTAGAAAATGCATCAATCTTTTCGCGTACATCAACGTGGTATGAGTTGGTGTAGTATCCTTTATCAGTTACATCCTCAATAATACCGAATTTCTTTTTGTCAATCTCAGCAAAACGATAGCAGAGGCTTTCTGCAGGTGTTCCGTAGAGACCGAATCCAAGTCCTGTGGTCTTTTTCCATGTATCAGTTGCGGCACGGAGTCTGTTCATGACTTTTAATGCAAATTCAGTTCCCTTAGGGTCTGTGTGGCTTACGCCTGTCATTAATTTGGTTACCTCGTAGAGACCGATATATCCAAGAGAAAGAGTTGAATATCCATCATGAAGAAGCTTGTCGATGGTTTCGCCTTTCTTTAATCTTGCAATGGCACCATACTGCCAGTGAATCGGGCTTACGTCTGAAAGTGTTCCTTCAAGTGCATGGTGACGGCACATTAATGCTTCAAAGCAAAGTGAGAGTCTTTCTTCAAGAAGAGGCCAGAATACTTCCTCATCACCGGCAGCAATAATACCAATCTGTGGAAGGTTAATACTTACTACACCCTGATTGAAACGGCCTTCCCATTTATAATTGCCATCTGAATCTTTCCATGGTGAGAGGAATGAACGGCATCCCATACAGCTGAATACATTTCCTTCGTAATTCTCACGCATTTTCTTCGCTGAAATATAGTCCGGGTACATTCTCTTTGCAGAACATTTTACTGCGAGCTCAGTTATGTAATCATATTTGCCGCCCTTGAAGCAGTTGTGTTCGTCAAGAACATAAATAAGCTTAGGAAACGCAGGAGTTACATATACACCCTGTTCATTTTTAATACCCTGAAGACGCTGGCGAAGAATTTCTTCAATAATCATTGCGTTTTCTTCTATATATTCATCATCTTTTTCAAGATTTAAGAACAAAGTAACAAAAGGAGACTGTCCGTTTGTTGTCATCAGTGTGTTAATCTGATACTGGATTGTCTGTACGCCTGATTTAAGTTCATCATAGAGACGGTCATTTATAATCTGTTCAATTACTTCATTTGGAACCTTGCCGTCTAATTCTTCATGATAATGTGCAGCATACTTTTCCTTTGTCTTTCTAAGATATTTGCCAAGATGCTTGATGTCAACTGACTGTCCGCCATACTGGCTTGAAGCAACAGCAGCAATAATCTGTGTTGTAACGTTACATGCAACCTGGAAACTCTTAGGTGTTTCTATGAGCTTTCCGTTCATTACAGTTCCATTGTCTAACATGTCACCAATGTTGATAAGACAGCAGTTAAAAATTGACTGTAAGAAGTAATCTGCATCATGGAAGTGGAGGATGCCATTTTCATGTGCTTTTGAAATCTTTTCAGGCAGGAGAAGTCTCTTGGTAAGATCCTTGGAAACCTCGCCGGCGATTAAGTCACGCTGTGTGGAAGCAATGGTGGCGTTTTTGTTGGAGTTTTCCTCCATAACGTCTTTATTGCTGTTCTTAATAAGGCTCATAATTGAGTCGTCGGTTGTATTTGCCTTACGTACAAGTTCTCTTGTGTAGCGGTAAATTATATATGTCTTGGCAAGTGTAAATTTCTTTTCTGCCATTAATTTCTGTTCGATTATATCCTGGATATCCTCAACCTGCATTGTTTCATATCCGCGATTTTCGATAGAGGCAACAATGGATTCAATCTTTTCTTCTGAAATTTTGTCGATTGGATCAACTTCGTCGTTTGCCTTCTGGATGGCAACTATAATTTTGTTGCGATCGTATGTAACTTCACGGCCGTCTCTCTTAATAACTTTCATTGTAAAAATCCCTTTCATATATAAATTAGTGCCTGGCACCGTCTGAATTTGATTATAGCATTGAAAAAACAATTAATCAACAATATCTTGTGTATTTATTTTATACAAGACACTAAATGTAGTGGCTTATTGAATTAATTTTAGTGGAAATTGTAGACAAAATTTACATCATAAATTTACATAATATAATGTTGTCTGACAATAAGCTGTTTTTTGTGAAAAAGTTGTAAAACAGACAGTGTCTTTCAGAGAGGTTTTGTTGCACATCAGGTAAAGAAATGATATAATAAAGGTAATTATAGGTAAAAATACCAAAAAATGAAAGGAAAACATATTATGGGTAAAAAGGGGTTTTTAGGAAGAGTTATTCTCTTTGTGTCTGCGTTGTTCATGCTGGTTGTTTTTCCGGTATACAATGCCAAGGCTGAGACTAACTACATATTAACTGAAGATGGAAAGCTGGTTGAGGATACTAATGCGTATCATTCTCAGATAGAGCCGCATGTAAGCGGAATTAATATTGCGGCAGAAACGGCGGCACCGGCAAAAGTAGAGTGGTGTGAAAGCTTTACAACAGGAGTAAGCTTTGATAGGGAAGCCGGTAAATATTATAAGGTACAATTATTGTGTGAAGGTACTGTTATGACAACGGTAAACGTTGAAGCAGTAAGTACGGCTGATACATGTTTTATTCCGCTTGTGGTTACTATGGAATCGAAGAGTTATGGACTATTTACTGTCAATGTCTATGAAACAGATTCAAGTTATAATAATATAAGTGGAGCGACGACATCAGATGAATATGAGTATGTCAAGCCGACAAAGCAGCTTGCTGCTCCGTCAGGTCTTTCCTGGAGCGGTACAACATTATCATGGTCGGCTGTAAGCGGAATGACGGGAATACGGTATCTTGTAGATAAGGTTGATACATCAAGCTCAACAGGATATACATATTTAGGTGAGCGTATAGTTGCAAACGTCAATAATACATTAGATATCAGTGACTTTATTTCCCAATATGGTGATGGACAATACAGGGTTCGTATGTACGCCGTAACAAATGCAAACGTAAAGAAACAAAGTGCTATGGCGGTAAGTGACAATATGTCATATCCGGTTTCCCCGACAGACCCGGATGATCCTTCGACAGCACACAGTATAACAGTAACAAGTGATGGTAATGGTACGGCATCAAGTCTTGAATCATCTGCCGTTATGGGAACAACTGTAACAATTTATGTTTACAGTGTTAATACGGGATATGAATTTGATAAATGGGTTGTTGAAAGTGGAGAGGTTACTTTAGCAGACCCTACATCTAATATGCAGACATTTACAATGCCTAATACTGATGTTGTGATAAAAGCTACATTTAAACTAAAAGGAGCTACAAGTTATGGCATAACGGTAACGAACGACGGAAACGGAAGTGCGAGTGCTAACGTGAGCACGGCAGCACAGGGAACAACAGTAACTGTTACGGCGACACCAAACAGCGGTTACAAGTTTAAGGAATGGCAGGTAGTAAGTGGAGGTGTAACACTTTCAAGTACAACAGCCAATCCGGCAACATTTACGATGGGAAGCACGGCAGTACAGGTAAAGGCTGTGTTTGAACAGATAACATATGGTATAACGGTAACAAACGACGGAAACGGAAGTGCGAGTGCCAATGTTAATACGGCAGCGTCAGGAACAAAAGTTACAATTACAGCTAATCCAAACAATGGCTATGAGTTTAAAGAATGGCAGGTAGTAAGCGGAGGAGTAACGCTATCAAGTACAACAGCGAACCCTGCAACATTTACAATGGGAAGCACGGCAGTACAGGTAAAGGCTGTGTTTGAACAGATAACATATGGTA
>JBJEOB010000056.1:0-24294 GCA_051880495.1 Lachnospiraceae bacterium | reverse complement strand
CATATGGCATAACAGTAACAAACGACGGAAACGGAAGCGCGAGTGCTGATGTAAACACGGCAACACAGGGAACAACGGTAAAAGTTACGGCAACACCAAACAATGGTTACAAGTTCAAAGAATGGCAGGTAGTAAGTGGAGGTGTAACACTTTCAAGTACAACAGCCAATCCTGCAACATTTACAATGGGAAGCACAGCGGTGGAAGTAAAGGCTGTGTTTGAGCAGATAACATATGGCATAACAGTAACAAACGACGGAAACGGAAGCGCGAGTGCTGATGTAAAAACGGCAGCACAGGGAGCAACGGTAAAAGTTACGGCAACACCAAACAATGGTTACAAGTTTAAAGAATGGCAGGTAGTAAGCGGAGGTGTAACACTTTCAAGCACAACAGCCAATCCGGCAACATTTACGATGGGAAGCACAGCGGTGGAAGTAAAGGCTGTGTTTGAGCAGATAACCTCGGGTCAGACAGGATATACTATCACAGTGACCAATGATGGTCATGGTACTGCAAGTGCGGATAAAACTTCGGTAGCAAATTCGTGGGATGCGGTAAACTTAACAGCAACACCGGATTCAGGTTATAAGTTTAAAGAGTGGAAAATAATAAGCGGAGAAGTTCAGTTCTGGGGAAATTCTACATCATCTCAGACCACTATCGGTAATTTTGGCAGCTCGGTAGAAATTATGGCAGTGTTTGAAGAGGATTCCTCAACACCGATAGTAACATATGGCATTACAGTAACGAACGACGGAAACGGAAGTGCGAGTGCCAACGTAAGCACGGCAACACAGGGAGCGACAGTAACTGTTACGGCAACACCAAATAATGGCTATGAGTTTAAAGAATGGCAGGTAGTAAGCGGAGGAGTAACGCTATCAAGTACAACAGCGAACCCTGCAACATTTACAATGGGAAGCAAGGCAGTAGAAGTAAAGGCAGTATTTGAACAGAAAGTAACAGTTGATGAACAAAAGGTAAAGGCATTTGTAACAAGGCTTTATACAGTAGTGCTTAACAGACAGCCTGACGAGAACGGAATCGCTGACTGGACAACAAGACTTGTAGAAGGAAGCCAGAATGGTGCATCAGTAAGTTATGGTTTCGTATTTTCTGCTGAGTTTGAGGCAAGAAACTTGAGTAACTCAGAAAAGGTAGATGTTATGTACGCAACCTTCCTTGACCGTGCCGCGGATGCAGACGGAAAGAAGATGTGGGTAGATGCGCTTGATGCAGGAGTAGGTCTTGAAAAGATTTACGAAGGCTTCGTAATGTCAGATGAATTTGCATCAATCTGCAAAGATTATGGAATTTTGGCAGGAACCATGAGCGATGCGCCTGGAATGGTTGACAGACTTAATCTTTACAGAAACAGAAATATTTTTATCACAGAGTTTGTGGCAAGATGCTATACAAAAGCTCTTGGAAGAACCAGGGACATTGATGGTGTTGAAATGTGGTGCAGACTTATTATTACAGGAGAATGGACGCCAAGAAATGTAGCTGCAGACGGATTCTTCCACTCAGATGAATTCATGGCGAAGAACACAACCAATGACGAGTATGTATCAATTCTATATCAGACATTCCTCGGAAGAGAACTTGATGCAGACGGCTATGAATTGTGGGTTGGATTGTTAGACAGAAATGAGTGGACAAGAGATCAGGTACTTGACGGATTTGCTAATTCAGATGAGTTTGCAACAATTCTTGCAAGCTTTGGTTTAAACTAAATTTAGAAAGGGAATGTTAAAGTGAAATCATTATTTAAAAATGTTTTATTGTGGGCAGCGGTAATTTCATTTATTATGATTGTACCATCAAGAGTTAAGGCTGAATCGGTTTATATACTCATTGAGGACGGAACTCTTATGGAAGATTTATCAGGAAGTGGTGAAGCACAACAGGAAACTGCTGGTGAAGTAGATTTGAATGCTAATCCTACAGGAGTTGAATGGTACGAGGGTTATACTACAGGCATAAGATTTGATAGGGAAGCCGGTAAATATTATAAGGTACAATTATTGCGCGAGGGTTCTCTTGTGTCAACAATAAATATACCATCTGTGAGTATAGCAGATAAATGTTTTGTTCCTGTCGGCATCCGAATGGACGGTGTGTCTTGGGGTATATTTACGGTAAATGTTTATGAGACTAACTCGAGTTATACTGTGATAAGTGGTGCAACCACTTCGGGTGAATATGAGTATGTCAAACCGACACGACAGCTTGCCACCCCATCAGGTTTTTCTTGGAGCGGTACAACATTATCATGGTCAGCGGTCAGCGGAATGACTGGAATACAGTATATGGTAGATAAAGTAGATTCATCAAGCTCAACAGGATATGCATATTTAGGTGAGATGACGGTTGCAAACGTCAATAATACATTAGATATAAGTAACTTTACTTCTCAATACGGTGAAGGACAATACAGAGTCCGTATGTATGCCATAACAAATGTTAACGTAAAGAAGAAAAGTATTATGGCAGTAAGTGATCTTATGTCATATACTGTGTCGCCAACCGACCCAACTGACCCGGTAAATCCGGTTGTTCAGAACTTTGTTGCAAGACTGTATACACTTGTGCTTAACAGATCTTATGACGCTTCAGGTCTTAGTTTCTGGACGGATGCTCTTGTAAATAAAACATCCGACGGATTTAAAACAGGATATGGCTTTGTGTTCAGTGATGAATGTAAAAACCGCAATCTGAGCAATTCTCAATTTGTGGAAATTATGTATAGGACTTTCCTTGACAGAGAACCTGATTCTGATGGCACTCAGACGTGGGCATCAATGCTTGACTGTGGTGTAGACAGGGAATATGTATTTTATGGATTTGTATTATCGGATGAATTTAAAGCAATTTGCAGTAATTGTGGTATAAATTCCGGTGATGAAAATTCAGTATCCGGATTTTCAGATATTTTGGCAAGATACAGAAATGTAAATCCGAATGTTACAAAATTTGTAGCAAGATGCTATTTAAAAGCCCTTGGAAGAGCTTACGATACAGCCGGACTTGATTCATGGTGTAAGCTTATTCTTGAAAATACCATAACACCAAGAAATGTAGCAGCAAACGGATTTTTCCATTCTGATGAATTTATAAACAAAAACACATCAAACGGAGAATATGTATCGATACTTTACCAGACATTTCTTGGAAGAGACCTTGATCAGGCAGGTTACGAATTGTGGGTTGGATTGTTGGACAGAAATGAGTGGAGCAGAGATCAGGTACTTGACGGCTTCGCAGAATCAGATGAGTTTGCGACAATTCTTGCAAGTTTTGGATTGAGTAATTAATAAAAATCACTGCTTGCAATCAAATGTGCGTGGTGTTATAATTGCTACAGATATTTGAACACGTTGAAGAGAAGAGTAGCATTGATTTTACGGTTACAGAGAGAGGCCGGTGCTGAGAGTGCCTTGCTATGGTTAATGTGAAGACTACCTCTGAGTGACCCCAATCCGGTCCGGTGACTCCGTTATCGTCTTAATGAGACAGATGGTTTATTTCGTCTGTAAGCTTGGGTGGAACCACGCATATCGTTTAGTATATTCGTCCCTTGCGCTAATTGTTGGCGCAGGGGATTTTCTTTTGCGCCGGAAAATTTTTTGTAGAAGGAGATACAGATATGAAAATCACTTTAAAAGATGGATCAGTCAAAGAGTTTGACAAGCCAATGAGCATTTATGAAATTGCTCAGAGTATCAGTGAGGGCCTTGCGAGAGTAGCATGTGCAGGCGAGGTTAATGGCAAGGTGGAAGACCTTAGAACAGTTATTGAGGAGGACGTACAGCTTAACATTATTACTGCTAATGACCCTGCTGCACTTCCGGTTATACGCCACACGGCGTCACATATTCTTGCGCAGGCAGTTAAGAAGCTTTATCCTGATGCCAAGGTTACAATCGGACCATCAATCGATGATGGATTTTACTATGATTTTGATACAGCTCCATTTTCAAGAGAAGATCTTGATAATTTAGAGGCTGAGATGAAGAAAATAATTAAAGAAGGCCACGAGATTACACGCTTTACATTAAGCAGAGAAGAAGCTATAAAGTTTATGCAGGACAGAAACGAACCATATAAGGTGGAGCTTATTGAGAATCTTCCTGAGGATGCACAGATATCATTCTACGATCAGGGAGAATTTGTAGATTTATGTGCAGGACCACATCTTATGAGCACCAAGGGTGTTAAGGCATTTAAACTTATTTCCTCTTCAATGGCATACTGGAGAGGCGATTCGAATAAGGCAAGATTACAGAGAATCTACGGTACGGCATATAACAGCAAAGAAGAATTAAAAGAACATCTTGACAGAATGGAAGATGCCAAGAACAGGGACCACAATAAGCTTGGCCGTGAAATGGGTCTGTTTACCACGGTTGATGTAATTGGACAGGGTCTCCCTCTGTTTACACCAAAGGGAACAAAGATGATTATGAAGCTTCAGAGATGGATAGAGGATCTCGAGGATAATGAGTGGGGATATGTAAGAACAAGGACTCCGCTTATGGCAAAGTCAGATCTTTATAAGATTTCAGGACACTGGGATCATTATATGGATGGCATGTTCATTCTCAATAAGGATGATGAGGATAAGGAAACAATGGCACTGCGCCCTATGACATGCCCGTTCCAGTATTATGTATATATGAATGAGCAGCATTCTTACAGAGAACTTCCATACAGAATGAGTGAGACTTCTACATTATTCCGTAATGAGGACTCAGGCGAAATGCATGGACTTACACGTGTGCGCCAGTTTACTATCACGGAAGGTCATATCATTTTAAGACCGGATCAGGCAGAGGAAGAACTGACAAGATGTGTAGAACTTGCCAACTATGTTATGAAGACACTTGGTGTGGCTGATGATGTTAAGTACAGATTGTCTAAATGGGACCCTAACAATAAGGAAAAATATCTAGGTGATGACGAGTACTGGAACAGCACTCAGCAGTATCTTCGTGATGTTATGATTAAGAACGATATTAAGTTTGAGGAAGCTGATGATGAAGCTGCCTTCTATGGTCCTAAGATTGACATTCAGGCTAAAAATGTTTACGGCAAGGAAGATACAATGGTTACGATTCAGCTTGACTGCGCAAGTGCTGAAAAGTTTGGAATGTATTACATTGATGAGAATGGTGAAAAGGTACGCCCTTGGATTATCCATCGTACATCAATGGGATGCTTTGAAAGAACACTTGCATGGCTTATTGAGAAATATGCCGGAATGTTCCCGACATGGTTGTGCCCTGAACAGGTTAAGGTTCTTCCTATTTCAGATAAGTATGCTGAATATGCAGAAAGTGTAAATGCACAATTAAAGGCTAACGGTGTTGATTCATCAGTTGACAACAGATCGGAGAAAATCGGATTTAAGATTCGTGATGCGAGACTTAAGAGAATACCGTATATTCTTGTTGTCGGTGAGAAGGAGCAGGCAGAAGGAACAGTTTCTGTAAGAAGCCGTTATCTTGGGGATGAGGGTGCTAAACCGCTTGCTACATTTATTGAAGATATCTGCAGGGAAATAAAGACAAAAGAAATCCGTAAAATTGAAGTGAATGATGAAAAATAGAGTTGTCAAAACAAGATAAATATTGTAAAATATAGGTAATAACATGTTAAGGAGATAACAAATGGATATAGTAGTAAAATACATTGACGAACTTTTAGAGAAAAGTACGCCACAGCTTCCGATGTGGAACATTGAAAAGCTCAAGCAGGGCAATAATTCCACATGGAATTATATTGATGGATGTATGATTAAGGCTGTACTTGCCATGTATACAATTACCAAGGAAGAAAAGTACCTTAAGTTCGCAGATGAGTTTATTGATTACAGAGTCAATGAAGATGGTACAATCAATGGATATGACATTAACGAGAAGAATATTGATAATGTTAATGCAGGTAAGACATTGTTTGAACTGTATGACCTTACAGGTAAGGAAAAATATCGTAAGGCAATTGATCTTGTTTACAGCCAGATAGAAATAATGCCAAGAACAGCAAGCGGTAATTTCTGGCATAAGCTGATTTATCCACAGCAGGTATGGCTGGATGGTCTTTATATGGGACAGCCATTCTACATGGAATATGAGACAAGATTTAACAACAAGAAGAATTATTCTGATATCTATAATCAGTTCCGTTTTGTTATTAATAATATGAGAAATCCGCTGAATGGTCTCTATTTCCATGCAATGGATACTTCAAGAGAATCTTTCTGGTGCGATAAGGTTACAGGTCTTTCACAGTGTACATGGCTCAGAGCATCAGGATGGTATGCAATGGCTCTTCTTGATACACTTGAAAAGGCTGATTTGTCAGATGAAAAGTATGCAGATGACAATAAGATGCTTAAGGATGCATTTATTGATCTTATCGATTCAATGCTTAAGTATCAGGATGAAAGCGGTATGTGGTATCAGGTTGTTAACTATGGCGGAATGGACAAGAATTATCTTGAGACAAGCGGTAGTTCAATCTTTGCATATGCAATCCTTAAGGCTGTAAGACTTGGTGTTCTTCCTGAGAGTTACAGAGCATATGCTGAGAAGGCAATTGACGGTATTATCAGTAAATACTTAAGACAGGACGAAAATGGTATGGGCCTTGGAGGTATCTGTCTTGTTGCCGGACTTGGCGGAGCAGGCAGAAGACCCGGAACATATGATTACTATATGTCAGAGCCTATAGTAGAAGATGATGCTAAGGGTGTAGGTCCATTCTTACTTGCATACACAGAATTATTAATGTATAAGAAGTAATTTTTGTAATCGAACAAGCATAATTTAACAGATTAGGTAATAAGACTTATTATCTAATCTGTTTTTATGTAATAGGAAATTTCGTTGAAATTTCCCTATCTTGTGTAAAAAATGTTTAAAAGAGGAATTGTCATGAATATTGTAGTTTTAGCCGGTGGAATCAGCACAGAAAGAGATGTATCAATAGTTACGGGAACAATGGTTACAAATGCACTTGTATCCAAGGGACATAATGCTATTCTGGCAGATGTTTTTATGGGTTATGAAATGCAGGGAAACGATTATAAGGCTGAGTTTGCTAAAGCACGTGTGCTTCCTGAAGTGAAGGTGTCAGAACAGTCGCCTGATCTTTTGAAGGTAAAGAGGGAGCGGGGAGAAAGCGAAGATGGATTCTTTGGAAAGAATATTTTAAATCTATGTAAGGCCGCTGATATGGTTTTTCTTGCACTTCACGGAGAAGATGGCGAAGATGGAAGAATTCAGGCAGCATTTGATTTATTTGGAATAAAGTATACGGGAACGGATTATCTTAGTTCTGCGCTTGCAATGAATAAGGATATTGCTAAGGAATTTTTTAAGAAAAATAATGTCCCGACACCGGATGGATTTACCGTTACCAAAGATAATTACAAAAATTTCAAGCCTTCATTTCCTTGTATGGTAAAGCCTGCATGCGGAGGCTCGAGTGTAGGAATTACAATTGCACATAATGAGGAAGAATATGAGAAATCATTAAAAGAAGCATTTTCATGGGAAGATAAGCTTGTTGTTGAGGATTATATCAAGGGCAGGGAATTTTCAATTGGTGTTATTGAAGGTAAGGCCCTTCCGATTATTGAAATTGCGCCTTTGGTAGGCTTTTATGATTATAAGAACAAATATCAGGCTGGTTCAACCATTGAGACATGTCCGGCGGATTTATCTGAAGAACTTACGAGCAAGATGCAGAAATATGCCTGCATGGCGTTTGAAGCATTAAAGCTTTCCGGATACGCGAGAATGGATTTTATGATGCGTGAAAATGGAGAAATGTTCTGCCTTGAGGCTAATACTTTGCCGGGAATGACACCTACAAGTCTTCTTCCGCAGGAAGCAAAGGTTATTGGCATGGGCTTTGAAGATCTTTGTCAGCATTTGATTGATGTATCACTTAAAAAATAAATTTTGAGGTTAATGTTATGAAAAATATGACTCTTGCTAATATTGCGGCTGCCTGTAACGGAACATATTATGGCGATGAAAACTGTAAAAACATTGAGGTTACCCAGATTACGACTGACAGCCGTAAGGTTGTGGCAGGAAGCCTGTTTATTGCAATATGCGGTGCAAGAAGTGATGGTCACGATTATATCGAAGCGTCATACGATATGGGGGCAGTCTGTACAATTTCTGAAAAAGAAATTCCGGGACTTAATAAACCATATATTAAGGTTGCTTCGTCACTTGAGGCAATTAAGGCAATCGCCTCATATTACAGGTCACAGCTTTCTATTACTGTTGTTGGCATAACAGGAAGCGTCGGAAAGACAAGTACCAAGGAAATGGTTGCTAGTGTTCTTGGTGAGCGCTTTGTGGTTTTAAAGACGCTTGGTAATTTTAATAATGAATTAGGACTTCCTCTGACAATTTTCAGACTGACAGAAGAAGATGAAGTGGCAGTTCTTGAAATGGGCATCAGCGATTTTGGTGAAATGCACCGGTTAAGTGCCATCGCAAAGCCTGATATCTGTATAATTACCAATATTGGCACCTGTCATCTGGAAAATCTTAAAGACAGGGACGGAGTGTTACGGGCTAAGTCAGAGATTTTTGATTATATGAACCCTAATGGAAGCATACTACTAAATGGCGATGATGATAAGCTTAAGACAATAAGCAGTGTAAATAATAAAACGGCAAAATTCTTCGGAATGGGTAAAGATTGTGATGTGTATGCAGACCGGATAGAAAACCTTGGACTTAAGGGAACAAAATGCCACATTAATACCCCGCAGGGCAGCTTTGAGGTAATTATTCCGATTCCGGGTGATTACATGATTAACAACGCGCTTGCCGGAACAATGGCCGGTCTTCTGCTCGGTATGGATATCAGCGAAATCAAGGCCGGAATTGAAAAGGCGCAGGAACTGGATGGAAGGAACAAGATAATAAGAACTGCCAATTTTACAATTATTGACGGATGCTATAATGCTAATCCTATGTCAATGAAGGCTTCTGTGGATTTGTTGTGTCTAGCAGACGGTAAAAAAGTGGCAATCCTTGGCGACATGGGTGAACTAGGTGCAAAGGAGAGAGAACTGCATTATGAAGTCGGACGTTATGTCGGAGAATCTTTGACAGACATTCTATTGTGCGCAGGGAAACTTGCCACGGAAATTGAACGAGGATTTCTGGATGTGAGACCCGGGGCATATTCTATGTGCTTTGATACGGTAGATGAACTTATTGAAAAACTTCCTGTAGAACTGTGTTTTGGCGATACGGTGCTTGTTAAGGCTTCACACTTTATGAAGTTTGAAAGGATTCTGGATGCATTGAAAAAAATAAATGAGGCGTAAATAAGGTGAAAAATGGGTTAGATATGTCCATTTTTATTGGAAACTCATGGGAAGTTGTAGGAAATAAGTTAAATCCCATGAGCTTGTACTGAAAAAACTCATGGGAAAGAGTGAAAAGAACCCACTTCCCATGAGCCGAGCACGAAAAAACTCATGGGAAAGAGTGAAAAGAGGCCACTTCCCATGAGCCGGGCACGAAAAAACTCATGGGAAAGAGTGAAAAGAGCCCACTTCCCATGAGTCGAGCACGAAAAAACTCATGGGAAAGAGTGAAAAGAGACCCCTTCCCATGAGTCGAGCACGAAAAAACTCATGGGTAAGGCATAAAAAAATCCAGCAGAATGCTCTGCTGGATTTTTTGCATAATAGGAAATTTCGATGAAACTTCCTATTATGCAAAAACGCTCCGCGGGGAACGCACTGCGACCCGCCGTAGGCGGAGAATCTCGCAAGCGAGATCCTGTTTTATACTATTTCCTGTTTAATTTCTTCCATTGGTTCGATTTCTTCCGAATCGGATAAAAGAACGTGAATTGTTTTAATACGGTTTTTGTCGATTTTCTCGACGGTAAAAGTCAAACCGGGAAGAATAACCTGGTCTCCGGTTTCAGGAAGACGGTCAAGAAGTTCAATAATGAAACCACCGACAGAATCGTATTCCTCCGAACTTAAATCTGTGCCTGCCAGTTCGTTGAAATCATCTAATTTGGTCATGCCTGCAATGATATATTCGTTATCACTTATCTTTTCGATAGGGTCTTTTTCGTCCTCATCATACTCATCGCGGATTTCACCGACGATTTCTTCTAAGAGGTCCTCGAGTGTAATCATGCCGACTGTTGAACCATATTCATCAAGAACGATGGTAATGTTGTTAGATGTTTTCTTAAGCTCTTCCATGAGTTCCGATGTCTTTTTAAATTCGTAAGCATAGTAAGGCTCACGTAAGATATCTCTCACATTGAAATCTTCATGTGAATCGTAGAGCAGTAAATCCTTTACGTTAATAATACCTATTACATTGTCCGTAGTGTCTTCATAAACGGGAAGACGGGTATATTTTTCTGCACGGAAAATTTCAATAATTTCATTGTATGTATTATCAATATTTGCAAATGTCATATCAATTCGGGGAATCATGACGTCTCTTGCCTGTGAGTCACCGAAATCGAACACATTTGTAATCATTTTCTTTTCCTCTGTCTCAATAACACCCTCCTCGTGGCTCACCTCAACGATGGTACGAAGCTCATTTTCAGTAATGGCGGCAGCCTTGTTGTTAGGGTTTACATGTATTATTTTTAAAACGATCAATGACAGATTGTTTATGATCCAGATAAACGGCGTAAGTATCCACATGAAAAATGATATTACGGGTGCATATGCAAGCGAAATCTTCTCGGCATATAAAGTAGAAATCGTCTTTGGTGTAATTTCACCAAAAATCAAAACAACCAATGTAAGAATACCGGTTGCATAGGCAATGTACTGATTGCCGAATAATGTCTGGGTCAATGTTGTTGAAAGTGATGATGCCGTAAGGTTAACTATGTTATTACCGATAAGAATTGCACTAAGCATCTTGCCTGAATTGTCGGTAATTTTGATAACCGTGCCGGCGCGTTTGTTGCCTTCTTCCATCATTGAACGAAGTCTGATTTTATTAACTGTTGTAAGTGCTGTTTCTGCTGATGAAAAGAAAGCAGATAAAATTAATAAAATAATTAAAATGATACATTGTAAGACACTGGGGTCTATCAAATAAATCAACTCCTTAAAATATATTTTAAATGATATTCTACATTAAGGAATATGCACTTGTCAATTAAACAATGAAAAAAGTGAATATAAAATGTGAATATCTAATATATATTTATAAAAAAAGTATGGAAAACAGAATGAATCGTGTTTTATCAATTCTAAAAGTTTTGCTTTTTGAGTATGTGCTCTCAATTGTTTTACTGTTGCTTGTGGCACTTATAATGTACAAAACGGGAATGAGCAATGCTACTGCTAAAATACTTATTCTTTTAGTTTATTTTATTACAACATTTATAGGCGGAATGGTTATGGCAAAGGCACAGAATCAAAAAAGGCTGATATGGGGAGGCGTCTCAGGGTTAATATATCTTGCTGTGCTTGTTATCGTGGCAATGATTATAAAAAGTGAGCTTGCCTGTGTTAACAATATTGTAACAGCATCGATATGTTGTATGGCCGGAGGAGCCATTGGTGGAATAGTAAGTTAATACATATGTAACACATTTGTAACAAACCACAAAATATAGTATTTATGGGAAAAAACTATTCACAAGATATGCTATTTATGATAAAATAATAAACGATTGAGGAAGGAGAAATTAATATGGGAGACAATCAGAAGAAGCCTGTAATTGAGGTCAATGATTTGTACAAAATTTATAAAGTGGGAGAGGAGAAAGTCCGCGCCTTAAACGGTGTTTCTTTCAAAATCTACGAAGGGGAATTTTGTGCAATAGTTGGTACTTCGGGTTCGGGCAAATCAACACTTCTGAACATGATGGCAGGCTTAGAGAAACCGACTAAGGGAGAGGTTATTATTAAGGATACCCACATCGAGAAACTTAATGAAAATAAGCTTGTAAAATTCAGAAGGGAACATGTTGGATTTATTTTTCAGTCATTCAATCTGATGAGCACGATGAATGCAATCGAGAATGTGGCATTGCCGCTGACTTTTCGAGGGGTAAAGAAAAAGGTCCGATTGGCAAAAGCAGAGAGAATGATAGAACTCGTCGGTTTATCTAAACACAGAAAACATAAACCGACACAGATGTCCGGCGGACAGCAGCAGAGAGTCGGTATGGCAAGGGCACTTGTTTTAGACCCGGACATTGTATTTGCTGATGAGCCTACAGGTAACCTTGATTCGGCTACATCGGCAGAAATGATGGATCTTATGAGAAGAGTCGTCAATGAACAAAAGAAAACGCTTGTCATGGTTACGCATGATGACCATCTTGCAAGTTATGCGGACAGAATAATCCGCATCGTGGATGGCAAAATTGTAAAATTAGAAGAAAATACTAGTATTCAGAGGGAGAGTACTAAAGGGGAGGAAGAAGTTAATGAAGAAGTTTAATGCAGTAATAGCAGTTTGCATGTCATTTATGGTGATGTTCCTGGCAGTAATGGCAATGGTTGCACCAAGAAATGTTTTTGCTGAGGGAACGGACCCTGTTGGAGAAACATCAACTGAAAATCAGACGACGACAGCAGCTCCTACAGATTATGTTGTCGGTGATACAAATGATGTAAAAATAGAGGGCGTAATTACAGAGTCCGCAGGCGCAGGCGGTGTTGCCGGAATCGGTTTCAAGGTTAAGCTTGATGATAATTATGTTCCGGCCGGAACGCAAATTAAGTCAGTAAGACCAAAGGCAGATGGTTCAAGCCCGTTTGTATCTAATTCATGTATGTTTCAGATTGCGGAACCTGATTTGAATGATACAAAAAAGAATGAGCTTTGGTGCGGCTTTGTATTTGATGTAAAAGGAAACATTACGACAAATTATTATTCGATTCCTTTCGAGGTAGAATATGTTAAGCCTGATGGACTTACATACAGAATAACAAAATCAATAGATGTATGCCTTTTCGGTAAGGAAGAGGAGACAACAACTTCCGATGTTGCAACTTCGGTACCAAGGATTATTGTAACAGGATATGAAACCAATCCTTCCAAGGTAATGGCAGGACAGGAATTTGAACTTACTGTACATTTGCAGAATACATCGAACAGAACTGCAGTATCAAATGTCAAGGTTACATTAAGCTCGGCAGATAACGTGTTCCTTCCGTCATCAGGTTCAAGTACTGAATTTATCCGTACAATAAACCGTGGGGCAACCAAGGATATTGTAATTAAGATGAAAGCACAGGCAAGTCTTGAGCAGAAACCATATGTACTCACTGTTGCATGTGAATATGAAGGCGAAAAGAATGCTGCATATACGGCATCGGAAAGCATTTCAATACCTGTTTATCAGGAAGCAAAATTAAAAGTAACAGATGTTGAAATAATGCCTGAATCAATGGAAGTATATGGACAGGCTAATGTAATGTTTTCGATAAACAATACGGGTAAGTCTACATTATACAATGTACAGGTATCTGTTGACCCATCATGTACTTCCGTACAGAGTGATGATGCATTTATCGGAAATATCAATTCAGGAAGTACCGGTTATGCTGATTTTATGGTGACAGGTATTGCACCTACGACCGATGACGGCAAGGTAAAACTGATTATTTCGTATGAGGATGCTGCCGGAGAAGTAGGTACATTTGAAACAGAGGTTAATCTTTTTGTTTATGAACCGGTCTACAATGACATGCCGACAGGTGATGAAATTTTTGAAGATCCGGGAATGATGGAGGAACCGTCTTCTTCATCATCATGGATATGGATACTTATTGGAGTGGCAGTAGTTATCGTAGTAATTATTGTAACAGTTGTTTTAATAAAAAAAGCCAAAAAGAAGGCTTTGGAAAAGGAATTAAACGATGAGATTTCTTGATATAATCGGAATGAGTGCCAGTAATCTTTGGAGAAGAAAGCTTCGTACTTTTCTGACTGTATTGGGAGTTATGATTGGTACTGCATCCATTGTGACCATGGTATCTCTTGGAATAGGTCTTAGGGCAACCATTATGGATGAAATGAATTCATATGGAAGCATGACAGATATACAGGTATATTATAATAGTTATGGTAATAATAACAATGACCTTAAACTTGATGATTCTGCGCTCGAGACAATTGGAACGCTTGAGCATGTAACCAAAGTTAATCCGATGCTGACAATGGGCTGCCAGCTCTATCAGGGCAAATATGCAGCATGGGCGCAGATATACGGTGTGAGTCAGGATTATTTAAGCAATATTCCGGTGGGTGAGGGTACATTGCCTTCAGCTACATCGGGACAGGTGGAATTGTTAATAGGTAATAATGTTATCACCGATTTTTACCAGACAAGTAATTACAAATATCCTTACTACGAGGATGGAGAACTTGCAAATGTTGACCTCATGGGAAAAACGCTGTTTACACAGTTTGAAACTTCATATTCAGAAGATGGAACAGCGCAGCCTGCCAAGAAAAATGTATTTAAGGTTGCAGGACTTGTAGAAGGCGGACCTGAGGACTGGAATCAGTATTCATATGGAATATTTGTGGATATTGATGCACTTAAGAGTTATCTTAAGAAGACGTATAAAGGCAAGGTTATTCCTGGTCAGCCGACAGGCAAAAACGGAAAACCATTGAAGCAGCTCGTTTATAATCAGGCAATTGTTTCTGTTGATGCCTCAGAAAATGTAAATGATGTGCTTACGACCATTCAGGATATGGGCTTTCAGGCATACAGCCAGGCCGAATGGATTGAATCCGCAGAAAAAGAACTTATGATTATTCAGGCAGTTCTTGGCGGTATCGGTGCGGTGGCAATGATTGTTGCTGCGATAAGTATTGCAAATACAATGATGATGTCTACATACGAGCGAACAAAAGAAATTGGTGTTATGAAGGTACTTGGCTGCAGTCTTCCTAATATCAGAGAGCTGTTTCTTGCTGAAGCAGCATTCATTGGTTTCCTTGGTGGAATAGTAGGTCTTATTATAAGCTATATTTTATCAGCAGTTTGTAACAGTATTCTGCCACAGGCGATGGGTTACGGTGATGCGAGAATATCACAGATACCAATATGGCTTGCACTCATGGCAATCATATTTGCTGCACTTGTCGGAATACTTGCGGGATTCTTCCCTGCACAGCGAGCTACCAAGCTTAGTCCGCTTGCGGCAATCAGAAATGAATAATTATTATATACAGGCGCCTGCCGGATTGTCCGGCGGGCTTCTTTTTTTATAGAAAATTTTTTTGAAAATAAAAAAGGAAAAGCGAATAATTTGTAGAATAATATTGTATAAGACTTTTTTAAGGATAAAAATATGAATATTAGAGAAAAACAGGAAGAGCAGGAGAAATTATATTTAAGTCAGTATGCGTCACTCAGTGTTAATTCCATGGGACGTGATGTTTATGAGGAACCTTGTGATGTAAGAACCGTATACCAGCGTGACAGGGACAGAATACTTCACTGTAAGTCATTTAGAAGACTGAAGCATAAAACACAGGTATTTCTCGACCCGGAAGGAGATCATTACAGAACACGACTTACGCATACGCTTGAGGTATCACAGATAGCACGAAGTATTTCAAGGGCGCTCAGGCTGAATGACGATCTGACCGAGGCGATTGCACTTGGACATGATCTGGGGCATACACCATTTGGTCATGCAGGAGAAAGAGCCCTTAATGAAGTGTGCTCTGATGGATTTGCGCATTATAAGCAGAGTATCCGTGTTGTGGAATTCCTTGAAAAGGATGGAAGAGGACTTAATCTTACCAAGGAAGTGCGTGACGGAATTCTAAATCACAGGACTGCGGGCAATCCGTCGACACTGGAAGGCAAAGTCGTGCGTCTCGCCGATAAAATCGCATACATTAATCATGATATTGATGATGCCATTCGTGCGGGAATATTTACGGAGGATTATGTTCCGGCGCATCTGGCAAATGTTCTTGGACATACTACCAAGTCAAGACTTAACACAATGATTAATGACATAATAAGGCAGAGCGAAGACAAACCTGACATAATGATGTCGTCTGAAATTGCAGAGGCAATGACTGAACTCAGGCAGTTTATGTTTGAAAGTCTGTATACGAATCCTGCTGCCAAGAGTGAGGAGATTAAGGCGCGAAAGATGCTTATTGAGCTCTATGGTTACTATATGGAGAATTTAGACAAGCTTCCGGAATCATATTTAATGCTGATGGATAAGCGTGGTGAGAAGCCGGAACGAATTGTGTGTGATTATATTGCAGGAATGAGCGACAGTTATTGTGTTTCCAAGTTTTCGGAAATATTCATTCCATTATCGTGGAAATAATTATATTAGAGGAATAAAGATGTATTACCCAGAAGAGTTAGTTGAAGAAGTAAGACAGCAAAGTGATATTGTTGATGTTATATCGGGTTATGTCAAGCTTTCGAAAAAAGGCGGCTCATATTTCGGACTTTGTCCTTTTCATAATGAAAAGTCCCCATCATTTTCCGTGTCCAGAAATAAGCAGATGTATTACTGCTTCGGATGTGGTGCGGGAGGTAACGTATTTACTTTTATCATGGAATATGAAAAATTTACGTTTGCGGAAAGTCTGAAGTTCCTTGCAGAGCGTGCAGGAATAAAACTGCCGGAGCTTGAGTATTCCAAGGAGGCAAAGGAACGTGCCGACCGCAGAAATACGCTGCTTGAGATAAACAAGAAGGCGGCGACTTATTTCTATTATCAGTTAAAGGGCGAGAACGGAGCCAAAGCGAAGCAGTATCTGGAGAATAGAAGATTATCGGAGGAGACGATAAACAGATTCGGCCTTGGATATTCCAATATGTACAGTGATGATTTGTACCAATATATGAAAAAAGAAGGCTATTCGGATGAAATACTGAAGGAATCCGGTCTGTTTACGATGACAGAAAAGGGCGTATATGACAAGTTCTGGAACCGCGTCATGTACCCGATTATGGACATTAATAATAAGGTAATCGGTTTTGGAGGACGAGTCATGGGTGACGGTGAGCCGAAATATCTTAACTCGCCGGAGACCATGCTTTTTGATAAGAGCCGTAATCTGTATGGACTTAATATTGCAAGAACCAGCAAAAAGCCAAACCTTCTTATTTGTGAAGGATATATGGATGTAATATCGCTTCATCAGGCAGGATTTAACCAGGCGGTTGCTTCACTTGGAACTGCCCTTACAACCGGACATGCCAATTTGTTGAAAAGATATACGAATGAGGTGCTGCTTACGTATGACAGCGATGGTGCCGGAGTAAAAGCGGCACTTCGTGCAATACCTATACTTAAGGAAGCCGGGCTTAGAATTAAAGTCATAGACATGCGGCCGTACAAGGACCCTGATGAATTTATCAAGGCACTGGGAGCCGAGGAGTTTCAAAAGAGAATTGATACGGCAATCAGCAGTTTTATGTATGAAATACAGATTTTAGAGGGACAGTATGATCTTAAGGATCCCGAAGCGAAAACTGAATTTTATAATGCTGTAGCAAGAAAATTATCAGAATTTACGGAGCCTGTTGAACGAAATAATTATATTCAGGCCATATGTGACAAATATTTTATTGAATATGACAGCTTTAAAAAACTGGTAAATGATTTTGGCGAAAAATATTATCTGTCAAATGAACTGAAAAAACAGAAGCAGGAAAATTCGCCGATTAAGAAAAAGGCGGACGACGGTGTAAAAAAAGCACAGAAGATTCTTCTGACATGGATGATAGACGAACCGCAGATCTATGCAAAGATAAAGCAGTATATTAAGGCAGAAGATTTTATTGAACCGCTATATCATGATGTGGCAGCCAAATTATTTGAACAGCTTGAAAATAATAAGCTTAATCCGGCTGCTATCATAAGCACATATGACAGTGAGGAAGAACATAAAGAGGTGGCAGCACTGTTTAATGAGGAGCTTGGTGAAGACTTAAGTATTCAGGAGAGAGAAAAGGCTCTCAATGAAACTGTCTTTAAGGTAAAGAAAAACAGTGTTGATTATCGGAGCCGAAATGCAGCTACTCCGGATGCACTTAAGGAACTTATAAAGGAGCAGGCTGAATTAAATAAGCTCAGCAAAATGCATATTTCATTAAAGTAAGGATAAAATATAATTTAATTATCGATAATCGGTAAGGAAGGATGGACAATTAATAATGGATGAGAATATGGTAAAATTTACTGAAAAACTTAAGGAACTTCTTGCGATGGCAAAGAAGAAAAAAAATTTCCTTGAACAGCAGGAAATTATAGATTTCTTTGCGGACATGGATTTTGATGCAGAGAAGATGGAGAAGGTATTGGAATTCCTTGACAATAATGGCGTTGACGTACTCGTACCGGTAGAGGATGACCCGGTAGAGGAAGATGACATTATTTTAGACGGAACAGAGGAAGAAATCGACCTTGAGAAGATTGATTTATCGGTACCGGACGGAATCAGTATAGAGGATCCCGTAAGAATGTATCTTAAGGAAATCGGTAAGGTTCCGCTTTTAAGTGCTGAGGAGGAAATTGAACTTGCCAAGAAAATGGAAGCGGGAGACCAGGAAGCCAAGAAGCGTCTTGCAGAGGCTAATCTTCGTCTTGTTGTCAGCATTGCCAAAAGATATGTCGGAAGAGGCATGCTTTTCCTTGACCTGATTCAGGAGGGTAACCTTGGTCTTATTAAGGCAGTTGAAAAATTTGACTGCAGCAAAGGTTTTAAGTTTTCAACATATGCTACTTGGTGGATCAGACAGGCTATTACACGTGCCATTGCTGACCAGGCAAGAACAATCAGAATTCCTGTTCATATGGTAGAGACAATCAATAAGCTTATCAGAGTACAGAGACAGCTTCTCCAGGAACTTGGCAGGGAACCGTCACCGGAAGAAATTGCAGAAGCTATGGAGCTTCCGGTTGAGCGTGTACGTGAAATTCAGAAAATATCACAGGAGCCTGTTTCTCTTGAAACACCAATTGGTGAGGAGGAGGACAGCCATCTTGGAGACTTTATACAGGATGATAATGTGCCGGTGCCTGCAGACGAGGCAGCATTTACACTGTTAAAGGAACAGCTTACGGAAGTGCTTGGAACATTAACAGAACGTGAGCAGAAGGTTCTGCGCCTGAGATTCGGATTAGATGACGGACGTGCCCGTACACTTGAGGAAGTAGGCAGGGAGTTCAATGTCACACGAGAGAGAATCAGACAGATTGAAGCGAAGGCACTCAGAAAGCTTCGTCATCCGAGCCGCAGCAGAAAATTAAAGGATTATCTTGATTAATGGAGGCACAATGGAAATCTCCAACAGATTAACGGCTATTGCCAATATGGTAACTAAGGGAAATGTTGTATGCGATGTCGGAACGGACCACGGGTATCTTGCCATTTACCTTGTTGAGAAGGGAATTTCGGATAAGGTCATTGCAATGGATGTAGCAAAGGGTCCGCTTAGCAAAGCTCAAAGCAATATTGCACTCTACGGCATGGAATCGGCAATTGAAACCAGATTATCAGACGGAGTAGACAAGCTGGGTGACAATGAGGCAGGAACAGTAATAATGGCAGGCATGGGTGGAATTCTTATCTGCGGACTGCTTGAAAAAGGAATTAAGAAGCTTTTTGCTGTTGATGAGCTTATTCTTTCGCCGCATACAGATATCCGTCTTGTCAGAGAATTTCTTATTCAGCACGGTTTTTGTATCGTTGATGAGGAAATGCTTCAGGAGGAAGGCAAGTATTATGTTATTATAAAAGCACGAAGCGGCAGGAGCGAGTCTTATGACGAATGTCAGTTAACCTACGGAAAGTGCTTGTTACATAATAAAAATATTACACTTAAAAAGTATCTTATGGAGGAACTTGATAAACAGACAAAACTGATGGACAAGTTAAATTGTGTAGATACTGAGAGTGCAAATATTAGAAGAAATGAATTAAAAACCGAAATACAAAATGTAAAGGAAGGGTTAGGGTACTATGAATTGTAGGGAATTCATGGATAAGATTGAGCAGATGTGTCCGCTTGAGGCAGCATGTGAATGGGATAATCCGGGACTCATTGCCGGTGACACGGATGCACAGATTCACAATGTAATGGTTGCTTTAGATGCCACTGATGAAGTGATAGATGCAGCCATAGCACAGCACGTGGACATGCTTGTAACACATCATCCGCTGATATTTGGCAATATCAGTAAAGTAAATACCGGCGACATCGTAGGTAAAAGACTTGTGAAGCTTATCAGTAACGGTATTAACTGTTATGCAGCGCATACAAATTTTGACGTAAAGGCGATGGCATCGCTTGCCGCATCAATGCTTGGACTTGAGGCACCCGAGGTGCTGGAGGTTACATCAGTATGTGACGGTGTACCTGAAGGTATCGGAAGAGTATCAGATGTATATGAAAGTTCGGCTATGACATGGATTAACAAATTAAAAGCCAGTTTTGAACTTCAAAATGTCATAGTTTACGGAGATACTGATAAGATAGTAAAGAGGGTCGCAATTTCACCGGGCTCCGGTAAAGGAATGCTTGCCAGTGCGCTGGAGAAGAATGTAGATTTACTTATAACCGGTGATATAGGGCATCATGATGGTATTGATGCAATTGAAGCAGGCATAACATTAGTTGATGCCGGACACTATGGTCTGGAATATATTTTTATAGATTACATGGCGAGATATATCGAACGTGAATGCAGCGATGTAAGAGTTTATACCTGCAAGGCAGGAATTCCATTTAAAATTGTATAAGCCGAAGGGAGAATGTATTATGGGAAAATCACTATTAGAACTTGCAAAGTACGCAAAAAAGGATTATCAGTACGACATTATACTTGCAAAGGTTAATGGAAAGCTTACGGAATTATTTAAGGAAGTTCCTGACGATGCAGAAGTTGAATTTGTTACGACAGACACGGTTATCGGTAATCTCACATATAAGAGAAGTGTCTGTATGTTAATGCTTTCTGCATTATATGATGTAATTCCAAACAAAAAAATCAATAAGGTACGTGTCCAGTATTCTATCAGCAAAGGATACTACTGTGAAATTGAAGGAGATCTTGAAGTCACTGAGGAACTGTTACTTGAGATTAAGTTAAAAATGTTAGAATTAATAAGCCTTGACCTTCCAATCAAGAAGAGAAGCATGAATACAGATGATGCCATCGAATTATTCAAAAAGCACGGAATGGAAGATAAGGTAAAGTTATTCAAGTACAGACGTGTATCAAGAGTTAATATTTATGAATTAAATGGATTTGAAGATTACAATTATGGATATATGGCACCGTCAACAGCCATGCTCGATACATTTGATTTGTATGCTTATGACCGCGGATTTGTATTACAGCTTCCGGTAAAAGAGGATCCGGATTCAATTCCTGAATTTAAACCACAGCATAAGTTATTCCAGGTATTAAAGGATTCAACTAAGTGGGGAAATATGTTAAATGTTGACACGGTTGGCGCTCTTAATGACGTTATTGCATCCGGTGACATAAAAGAATTAATTCTTGTACAGGAAGCACTCCAGGAAAAGAAGATTGCAGATATTGCAGAAGAAATTGCTTCCATGCCAAACAAAAAGTTTATTATGATTGCAGGTCCGTCTTCATCAGGTAAGACAACATTTTCACATCGTCTTGCCGTACAGCTTAAGGCGCATGGACTTAAGCCGCATACGATAGAAGTTGACAATTATTTTGTTGAAAGAGAAGAGACACCGAAGGATGAAAATGGTGAGTATAATTTCGAGTGTCTTGAAGCAATCGACATCGATTTGTTCAATACACAGATGACAGAGCTTCTTGCCGGAAAGACAGTAGAACTTCCTACATTTAACTTCAAAATCGGCAAAAAGGAATACAAGGGTGAAACATTGACATTGGGTGATGATGATATTCTTGTACTTGAGGGTATCCACTGCCTTAATGACAAGCTTTCAGAGAGTATTCCTAGAGAAAATAAATACAAAATCTACATTAGTGCTCTTACACAGCTTAACATTGACGAGCATAACAGAATTCCTACCACAGACGGAAGACTGATTAGAAGAATGGTAAGAGATGCCAGAACGAGAGGCTCAAGTGCGGCCAAAACACTTAAAATGTGGGAGTCTGTACGCAGGGGAGAAGAGCAGAATATATTCCCGTTCCAGGAAGAGGCTGATGCAATGTTTAACTCAGCGCTTATATATGAACTCGCTGTGTTAAAGCAGAGTGCTGAAACATTACTTTTCGGAATCGGAAAAGACGAACCTGAATATTACGAAGCCAAGAGATTATTAAAGTTTTTGGATTATTTCCTTGGCATAAACAGCGAAGATATTCCTAAGAATTCAATAATAAGAGAATTTATAGGCGGAAGTATTTTTAAAGTGTGATAAACATTTTTTACACATTGAGAGAGGCGGCGAAAATATATGAACATTTTTAAGGCGATGAAGAAAAATGTCATAGTTACATCATCAATTTATATTATTGTCGGACTGATTCTTGCTATTTTTCCCGGTTCGACAGCCAGAACCATCGGATACGCATTTGCAACCGTAATTCTGATTGCCGGTCTTGGATTTTTGTACCGGTTTATTGTCAAAGACTGTGTATATAGTTTCGTGGGAAATGAACTGGTGGTAGGCATTGTATTGGTTCTTGCCAGTGTATTTGTTTATGCCAGAGTTGAGGATGTGATGTCGTTCATACCGTTACTTCTGGGGATTTTGATTCTCGTAAGCGGACTGTCCAAATTACAAAATGCAATAGGACTTCACAGAATGCAGTACAGAGGTTCAAAGGTAGTATTAATCATGGCAATTTTAAATATTCTTCTTGGAATTTTGCTTATATTGAATCCGTTTGATGCAATTACCACCTTGATTATGCTTATCGGAATCGGATTGATATTAAGCGGATTAACCGATATTATTACTTCCTTATGGATTGCAGGCAACGTGGCAAAATCAGCTAAAACAGATGTAATTGAGGCGGAGTCAAGGGATATAGAATGAAAAAATATAACTATTTATTCTGGGATCTGGATGGAACGCTCACGGATCCCGGAATTGGAATAACCAATTCTATCATGTATTCTCTTGAAAAATTCGGAATAAAGGTGGTGGACAGAACCAGCCTTTATCCTTTTATCGGCCCGCCGCTTCTGGAATCATATCAGAAGTATTATGGATTTGACAAAGAAAAAGCAGAACTTGCAGTAAAATATTACAGAGAATATTTCGGCGTAAAAGGTCTTTTTGAAAATGAGGTTTATCCCGGGATTGCAGATTTTTTGGCAAAATGCAGGGAAGATGGCTTTAAGATGGCGCTTGCAACATCAAAACCGGAGCATTATGCAGTGGAAATCATGGAGCATTTTGAACTGTCACAGTATTTTGACCATATGTGCGGAAGTACTATGGCTTCAGGTCTTGAGTCCAAGGCTGATGTCATAAAAAAAGCACTTGGATGTTTCGATATTGATTCAACAGGGGAAGTACTCATGATAGGCGACAGGATGCATGATATTTGTGGAGCAAAAGAATGCAGCCTCGATTCTGCCGGTGTTCTGTGGGGTTATGGTAACCGTGAAGAATTCCACCAAAATGGTGCAACGTATATCGTAAGTAATCTTACGGAACTGGGGAAGTTGATAGGAATATGAATGGAAAAATGCACCGGCTGGAAAGCCGGTTTTTTCTGCTTCTGCGGAAGAATTTTTTACCACGGTCCACAGTGTAACCAATTTTCCGGTAAGTAAAGGGAAAGAAGCTACTGAAAATAATGAAACTATTTGATTGATACAATTCTGGTTTGGAAAGGACTTACACATGAATGTCGAAAAGACAAAAGAATTTTATGCACAGGTAAAGTGTACTGACTTATGTAACTGCGCCTATTGTCAAAACTATGTTAGAGAAATCAAAGCCTCTTATCCGGCACTTGCTGAATACTTGAATCGTTTGGGTGTTGATATTGAAAAGCCTTTTGAAACGATGCCTCTTGAGCCGGATGAAACGGGACATATTGAGTATATTTGTTCCCAGTATATTGTTTGTGGTGACTGTGAGGGCTTTGAAAAAGTCACTATAGATTCCGTCAATGTATGCATTGCTGAATCACACCCATCAACAAGGATGGAAGAAGCACATTTTATAATAGAGATATATCCTATTTATTTGAATTGGGTGATGTAGACAACTTCCAATTGAACAAAATCGCTGCGCGATGGCCTGCCAAGGCTGTGGCGCAGCTTT
>JBJEOB010000055.1:0-3105 GCA_051880495.1 Lachnospiraceae bacterium | reverse complement strand
GATTATCTGAATCAGGTCTTGAAAAATTGATCAAGGCCAGCTATAAGCTTCTCGGACTGATCAGTTACCTTACGGCAGGAGAGCCGGAAGTCCGTGCCTGGACAATCAAAAAAGGGACAAAGGCACCACAGGCTGCAGGAAAAATTCACTCTGATTTTGAACGAGGATTTATCCGTGCTGAAGTAGTGTCTTATGATGATCTCATGGCATGCGGTAATCATGCGGCAGCAAAAGAAAAAGGTTTGATCAGGCTGGAAGGAAAAGATTACGTCGTACAAGACGGAGATATTATGCTGTTCAGATTTAATGTATAGATTTTAAATTTGGGAGACTTATATATGCATAGAACAATTGAATTTCCCAATATCGGGATTCACCTGTCCAATGTGGGAGATCACATCACAGTGTTTGGATTTGATATTGCTTTTTATGGCATTATTATCGGAATTGGGATTTTGACGGGAATTTTTATTGCAGCTGCCGAAGCAAAACGGACAGGACAAAATCCGGAAACCTATTATGATCTTGCGATATATGCGGTTATTTTTTCTATTATCGGTGCACGCATTTACTACGTGGTATTTTCGTGGGATATGTATAAGGATGATTTAAAGAGTATTCTGAATTTGCGAGAAGGCGGTCTTGCGATTTATGGTGGAATTATTGCTGCAGTGATCACTGTGATTGTGTTTGCAAAAGTAAAGAAAATCTCAGCAGCGGTTCTGTTTGATACGGCTGGACTTGGATTGGTTGCCGGACAGATGATAGGAAGATGGGGGAATTTCTTTAACAGAGAAGCTTTTGGAGAATATACAGACGGGCCTCTGGCTATGAGGCTTCCGTTGGATGCAGTGAGAAGTTCTGATGTAACAGAAAAGATGATGGAAGAGAGCATAAAAGCTGCAGACGGAGTGACTTATATACAAGTTCATCCGACATTTCTTTACGAATCGCTATGGTGTATGATGGTTTTGATTCTTCTTCTTTTGTATCGGAAACATAAACGGTTCGACGGAGAGGTGTTCCTGATGTATCTGTTTGGATATGGATTGGGAAGAGTATGGATAGAAGGCCTTCGGACAGATCAGCTGCTGATACCGGGGACGGAACTTCCGGTATCACAGATTCTTGCCGGAACACTGGTAATTGTATCTGCGGGTCTGATTTTATGGAAGAGAAATAAAATAAAAAAAGATGCTGTTCATGAAAATTAGGTAAAAGATTACAGCCTGCATCATTCCTGACGTTTGCGCCGTGAATGATGCAGGCTGTTTAAATGAATCGGCAATTTGTTCGTCTGCTTAAGACCGGTTGAGTTATTTTCTATTTAATAAATCCGAAGCAGTTTAAAATAACAATCAATGTTAAGACCGGAACTGCAATTGTCATAACAAATTTGTCATATTTGGTTAATTTACCGTCACGTCCGTTTTTGGTAAGTTCTTTTTCATATTCCTTGTATCCCCAAACTTTACAGCAATAGAATGCAGTCAAGAGACAGCCTAATGGAAGAAGTACATAACCGGAGAAACAGTCGATCCAATCATAAATGTTATAATATGCAACACCTGAACCGTATGACCACCATGGAAGTTTTACGCCACTTAAAAGACCATAGCCCTGACTGAGTGAACAGAAGACTCCACCGATCATAATTATAATTGCGGTAATCCATGTGACTTTTCGATGATTGATCTTGCATTTTTCTTCTATACATTTTACCGGAATCTCCAAAATGGTAAAATATGTAGAAAGTACTGCAAATATCAATGCTGTAAAGAAGAAGAAACCAAGGATATTTCCGCCAGGCAGTTTTGAGAAGATCTCTGTCATAGCAAGGAATACGAGGGAAGGACCTGCTGCCATCTCGGAACCGGAACCTACAACAGAAGGAATAATTACGAATCCTGCTGTAAGAGCAACGGCTGTATCACATATGGTAACCATCATAGAATCTTTACGAATATTTGCGCTGTCCTTTACACTTGCACCTAAAGTTGTGAAGATAGCCCATCCAATACCAACAGAGAACATAACCTGCATACATGCATCTGCAAATGTTTTCCACGTGAATTTTGAAAAATCCGGGATCAGGTAGAATTTCAAACCGTCAATTGCGCCGTCAAATGCAAAAAGTGCCCAGAATCCACAGATTAAGAGAAGAACAAAAAGTAAAGGCATAATTACTTTTGTGACTTTCTCAACCAGTTCGGTAATACCTTTTGACAGCAGAAGCACAATGATCAACATCAGAATGCCGGCGTAAACGAGAGGAAGAACCGGGTCTGAAATAAAATTCATATAGTATGCTTCTTTATCGGTACCGAAATGTCCGCCCAGTAAATATGCAATCGCATATTTTAATACATAACCGCTGACGATGATATAGTACATATCGATCATAAGTGTACAGATTACATTGACTGCTCCTGCAAATTTCCATTTTGGATTTACTACTCCGTATGCATCAATAGCATTTGTTTTTGCGTATCGTCCAATTGCGGTTTCCATCTCAACTACCGGATGACCAAGGATAATACAGAGGATAACATAAACTACGATGAAAGCACCGCCGCCACCGCCGTATGCCAGATATGGGAATTTCCAAATGTTACCTAATCCGATTGCTGCTCCTGCTGCAACCATAATGTAGCCAAATCTTGAACCAAAATTAGCTGCTGGTTTTTTGTCATTACTCATAATAACACTCCAATCTCCTTAATATTTAAGAGGAGAAATAGAAAAGGATGCGCTCACAAGCATTGTGAGAGCATCCTCGCCTAATTCAATCCTCTTTTTTAGTTTAGCTGATTGATTAAAAAATGTCAAGAAATATAAACAGAGTTATTAAATAATAATTTAATTGATAAATAAATAACAATATTTGGAGCGTTACTAGAGCGTAATAATTTTATGGTATTGGGAGTGGGTCTTGAATAAGAGGGTGAAAGCAGGGAAATGTATAGAAAAATGAACAAAAATAAGGCTAAGATTGACTAGACTTTTAGAATGGCAAGGACTATAATAATTATACACGTCAATTTATTGTGAATTGAATAATAATTAAGGAGGAACAACGAAAAATGGCAAGAAAAATGAAGACCA
>JBJEOB010000054.1:0-3138 GCA_051880495.1 Lachnospiraceae bacterium | reverse complement strand
CTGAGATTTGAGGATGACAGGGGGCTTGCAAGAAATACACTAAGACTTCACTGCACCCAGATGAAGCACTTCTATTCTTTTCTCGAACAGAAGAAGCTGAAATACACGGATTTCCTGATCTACCTGCTTTTTGAAACAGGAATGCGTATCGAGAGGCGTTGTCACTGTGGCTTGAAGATTTTGATATTTTTGGATGCACTATAACAATCCATGACCGCGGTAAAATGGAAAACCTTTCTGAAATAAAGACCGTATCCAGCCCAAGAAAACTGGACTGTACGCAGGATTTGTTAGAAGTATTTACGGAGTATGTATGTTTCTTTCATACAGAAGGAGTTAAGACAAACCATGTATTTGTCAAGATGATGGGTAAGAATTCTGGCAAAGCAATGGATTATCAGGACGTTGACAACCTGTTCCGTAGGCTTCGCAAGAAGACTGGGATATACATTTAGAATAAACGCATGAACCGGGTTACAGTTCAGCCCATTTGTCAATCTGTAATCTGGCGAAATGTCTGTGTGGGGTCTATACAATTTTTTATAGTACAAGTTCCATTTTTCCTTAATAAACTTGCTTTTTTTGATAATTTCATGGCATTTTTCAACTCAGGTGTTTGTTGAGAAAGAGGAAACTTTTACAAACATTATTTTCTATAGGCCCTGCCAAGGCATATCACCAGACTAAAAGTTAGCAACATACCCAAAGTTAAGAAAGAACCAACCTCACAGGGTAGGCTAAAATCTATATAAACTGGTTCTGAAGCCTATTTCCCATTAATGATAATAAGCTGTAGCGGCATCAAATAGGCCTTTCAGCCTACTTTTTTGCCAAAATAATAGGCTTCCAAATCGTAAAAAAGCCTTGCGGCCTATTTTATAGAGATTATAGTAGGATGGAACCCGAAAAATCAAACATTGTAGCCTATTTTTCTGAAAATATAGTAGGCCCCAAAACCGCTGAAATACATTTTATAGCCTACCAGGAACGGTACGACATGGGATAATGGCTGTCTGAACTGTAACATTTTACAGTTTTCATCAAAAATAATCAGATATTTTCATTCATGCGTTTATTCTGGATATACATTACACCGCATGTGTGCCGCCACACTTATATAATGGGCTTGATGGGCATTTGTTGATATGTAAAGTTCTGTGTGCTGTTTAAGGATTAGTTGTTTCATTGTGGAAAGGAGAACCAAATGTACTGCCTATTACAAATACAATCGTCATCGTTGAAAAAGCCTTACTGGATTGAAAAGGAACAATACAGTAAATTAGTTTATATTTTGGATGAGTCCAGAGATTTGTTGGACGTCATAGATCTTTTTGCTTTCTTTACAGAGGCATATGAGGAATTAAGAGGCTGGTGTATGAATACAGATGCGGGAGCAGAGCATCTTATGAGTAATAGGCATACTGCGGAGCGGAAATGTCGTGGCTTGCTTCTGGAACTAAAGACGTACTTTCTTCAAATGCAATCGAAATTGGCAAGAAAATATGGAGAAAATTCTGCAATTTATAAGATGTATGAAGATGAAAAAGATGATGCAAAATGTAAAGATATATCATTTGCCCTTGCAATGGATCTGAAGGAATGCGCAAATCATTGTAATGAGATAGTTCATTCTTTTGTTTCACCAGACAAAAAAAAATACCTCCAGCCATGTTGTATTCCAGCTACATTACTGTCTGAGTTTGATAGTTGGACGAAAAAAAGCAGAAGATATCTATCCACTTTGAGCGATAATATAGATTTGCTTGATTTGTTTGAATCTGTTTATGAGGTATTAAAAAAGATACAGAAACAGTTAATCGGATATTTCCTAGAGGACTATTTAAGGGATGGATTATTAGAACTAAGAGAGTTCATGGATAGCTATTTTACGAAAGAGAATTGTACTTATTTCCATTTGGCGCATATGGTCTATCTGAATGGAAAGGATGCTCCTAAGATGGCATTTTATCAGAAGAAAGTAATTGTCAAATTTGAAGCGCAACCGATAGACTGGAAAGTGATGTATGAGCTGACTGATTTGTTAAGAGAATAACAGGAAGTGAAGTAAAATGTATTATTTGTTAGAAATAAGAAACCAGACGGAAGTAAGCAGACGTCCTATGTCAGAGGAATGTTATCGAATGGTAATGGAAGGGCTAGAAGCAACTAGGTTATTGTGCACCATTGAGGAAGAGTTTATCTGTTTCCACGAGGCTCTAAAAGAATTGGAAGATTGGTGTTTCAAGGCACCGCATGATGCAGAATATCTTGTGAGAAATCTACATACAGCGGAACGTTTATGTCGTAGTGTTTTATTTGAATATAAAACTTTTTTGGATCATACGGAGAAATTGCTTAAGAAAGAATTCAAAAAAGATTCCGACGCAGTAACAATATTTAAGCAGGGAACGCATGATGCTTACGATAAGATTCCAGAGTATGCTTTTGTATATCAACTGCGAAATAGTATGCAGCATTTTAACAATATTGTACATTCCTTTGAAGCACCTGTTGCAAGGTGCTATCTTCAGCCTTGTTCGAATCCACAAACATTATTGCAAGACTCTGGTTGGAAAGAGCAGGAGAAAAATTATATTTTAGAAGCGAACGGGAATATTGACCTGCACGCAGCATTTGTAACTACATACAATGCAATGGAATATATCATGGTTCCGGTAATGAATTATCTCCTTAAGTGGAATGATGGCGGTGCTTACATTAAGATGCTGCGAAACTGGGCAGAATCGTTATTTATGCGGGAAGAGAGTAAATATTTTTATTTGGCAATGATAAATGAAGTGGGTATTGTTAAGGCGATACCAGTTCATTGGGAAATAATATATAAAATTGCAGATTCTATTAATTGAGTAAAAACGTTTATTTAAATAGATTTTATCATTATGAAAGAAGAATATATGATTTGAGATGGATTGTTGTGTGAGTGTGCTATACACTATAATTAAAACAAATCGGGAAATCAGACTTATGATGTTTATCATTATGGATATATGATAAAATACTCGCAGTAGTAAAACACCCCGATTTTTACTACCATTTTACTACTACAGCCTGCCGTAACTTGTTCCATTTTGCCCTGTTTCGGGAAATCTGTGACAGAGTAAACGCTGCTACACCCCG
>JBJEOB010000053.1:0-14872 GCA_051880495.1 Lachnospiraceae bacterium | reverse complement strand
ACGTCTATAATACATGTACATATAACGTCTTGAATGTAAGTTCTGATTCATTTGTATACTCTCCTGGTAATTTTTTGTTAAGTATACTATCCATAATTTATTGTGTCAATGAAATTTTTATATCAAGCCACATAAAACTTTCTCTTAATCCGCCCACAAATAGAGCCCATGTAGAGTTTTTTGATAAAATAAATTCTGTTAACACATTTTTGGGGCTTACTGATTTTCTGTTGCCATTATGTTGCCACTGCATCACTTTCATTAACCATTCCTTCCTCAATCGCAGCTTCAAGCCATGCTCTTTTGGCATCTAATGCATTTCCCACTGCACTTTCAATCGTTTCACCACAAGTAATGCAGCCAGGGAGATCCGGATAAGAAACCACAAAACCACCTTCATCCTTATCTTCCACAATCTCCATACGGTAGGGCATTGATATATAATCATTCAGTGTCTTCATCTTTCTCCGCCTCACTTTCTACAATCTGCCTTACCATCTCTACATATATCTTTTTTATTGGTTCATGTTTTGGAATTGTAATAGGCTGGCAGCCCTGTTTTCTTTGTGTCTTACCAATAGCCATGATAAAATATATTATCAATTCCTTGGTGATATTTTTTTGCAAAATCAGGATCCGCCTTTTGCATATTACCCAGTAAGTCTACTATCGGATAATATCCACAGTTAAAAGCGCTATATTTCTTCTTGTACTCGCACCATTCATCAGGGAATGCTGTATCAAATAATTCCTGAATACCATAATTATTTCTCCATTCATACACTTCATCACATAAAAAGAAATACTGTGTACTCAATACCGGTTTCCAATATCTTTCATCATATACATTAATGTGAAATTCCTTTACATCTCCTACATTTACAGCCTCTCCAAACTTAATACTATTGGGTCCCAAACCACAAATATGTGCATCAGCCGGCATTCCGCAGTCCGATTTAAGCAACATCCAATCCAAATCTTTCAAGTATACTTCCTCTGGAATCATGTACTTACGTATATATTTATATTGTCCATCATGATAGTTTTCTTCTGATATGTAACTCATTCCTGTCGTGTAATTAAACTCTGACAGGTTCTTATGCTTAAGCCTTTCAATTTGACTCTTAGATGGCTCACCTATCCAATTTAAAGTCTGATCCAGTCCCATACAATACGTCCCCTTCTTTGAATATATACCATTGGTATATTATATATTACACTATTCCAATGGTATATTCAACAAAAATGTGATACAATTCGCTTATAAATATTTAATCGGAGGCTATAAAAATGAAATCAGATACTCTAGATCGTAATAGACTTATTGCTTGCAGGGAAAAACTTGGAATTACCAAACAGGAAGCTGCTAAACGTATGCAATTATCACAACCTGCTTATTTGAGATACGAATCCGGTGAGCGTTCCCCATCCATTCATGTCATTCAAATTATGGCAGATGTCCTTGCCACATCAACGGCTTACCTTACCGGAAAAACAAATAATCCAAATCCGGATAGCTATCTAATAAAATCTGAGACTGAGCCCGAGTTGTTTTTCTTAATTCAAAAATATAGGAATTCTGATTCAGAAATAAAAAACCGACTATTATCATATTGCCAAAGAATCATAGAGGAAAAAAGTAATAATTAGCAACTCTGAGTTTCAGGAAACAGAATAATGAGAATATAAAGAAAACAGACAGTTAATCCAGATAATTACCTGCCATATATAATAATTAGTGTCAAATTAAAATTATTCAAACTCCCACAGGTTAAGTTATTTCCTATGGCTGAGTAATTTTTTACTTCCTGAAACAGTATCTTCTCGTCTATTTCTCTTAATTATTTTCAGTTTTCAAAATTTCAGGTATCATTTGAGCATCACGAATGGTTATCAGTGCACCTACTGGTATTATGCCTCTGATGAGGGAACGGGCAAGAACTTTTTACTTTCTACCGCAGCACTTTTTATACTTCTTTCCCGAACCGCAGGGACATGGATCGTTAGGATATATTTTCTTTTCCACACTTACAGCCTTTCCACCTAATCCATTTGGATAAAGAGATGTCGCAATAGTATCCGCATTACCTTCTAAATCAACAGATATCCCCATCTCTTTTAGTTGTGGTGCTGCATCTCTTAACATCGCCGCCGCATGAGAACTTCCCGGCACGATTGTAGGCATTCCGCCGGCTAATTCTCTTCTTATCAGTTCATTCGGCTTATGACCTCTGTTTTCTTTCATTCTTGTGTTGTTATGAGCTTCCATAAGCAATTCCACAAACTCATTCATTTGCTTTTCACTCTTAAATACCACATCTGCATCTGACATTTTACTAATCACATCCGCCGGAGATTCCCCTTCGTAGCTGTTTGCCCATACCTGTAGACACCACGAAACAGCCTGCTCATATGGTAAATCCAGTTTTCGCATAAAAAATGTTTGTAATTTTTTATACGCCAATGAACTTTCCTCATATCCTATTCTACAAATTTCTTCAATCTGCTGTACCGATGGTATATAAAAATCTTTATCCATTTGGCTATCCAACAGATATCCCACTTCATCATTCTCCAGTATTGGTATATGTATAAACAATCCTTTTGAAGAATAAATCGGGTCATCCTTCGGCCAATCTTGTAATCCCAAGCTTCTCATCGGGAAAATACACGATTCCACAATATCTACGGGCATTTCCCATAGCATAGCAATCATTTCATCTATGGTATCCTTAACCTTTAATTTGTATAACTCATAGATAACTTCCACCGGAGCAATTCCATAATAGTTTATGAAAAAATGAACGCATTTCATCATCCATCCCTTTTTTAATTGCTCTGCCCTAAAAGCTTCATCATCAATTCGTTTAAAAACTGCAGACACTTCTTCAAACACGCAAAATCTGTCTGATATTTCCTCAAAAGCTCCGAGCCAGTACATATGCAACTGCATACTATCCACTACTTCATTTATAGAAATATTCTGCGGTGTGTCACATGCTTTACGAAAAAGACTCATCTGCTCTTTTGTCAAACATGCCAGTCTGCTTCTAAGCATATCCTCTTTACAGAAACAATCAAGAATCCTCTCTATCAGTGCAGCTTTACGAAGTCCTGAACATTTTCTTAATTCAAAACTTCTCGCCTGATTCAACAACTGTTCTTTTGTATATTCTTCTAAATGCTCTTTTAATAACATAAAGTTTCCTCCAACGCAGTTCAATTCTTCAAACATTATACCGTTTAACTTTTATTACAACTCTATAAACTCATATCTACCTGATCCATAACCAGTTACTTTCTTAATTACTTTTGCAGCCTTCATCGCATTCATAACATTTGTTGCTTTTGATTTCGAGCAACTTAACCATTCTTGAACATTTGCCTGTCCAAATGGAACGCCTGTACCACATGCGCAAAATACCTGTTCAATATTCTTGATAAACTTATCTGTTATTTCCGCTTCTCTGAATAATGGCATATATTTTTCAAAAGTGTTGCTTACTTTCTGAGCATTATTGATTACTTTTTCTGCCGCATTGCTTACTTCTTTAAGGGTGTTGCACATATTTTTCGTAGCATTGCTTACTTTTTCTTGAGTGTTGCTTACTTTTCTGAACATTGTAACCTTTATACCATCACCGAATTCTTCAAAGAGTGGTTCTGATAATCCATACTCTGCGCATCTATTATATAGCCTTGGAATTCCTGTTCCCCATGATTCAATAATATGCATATAATGAAATGCCTCTGCAATAGCTTCATTCCTGCATCTTGATTTGCCCATTTTTGCTGTTGCTATATCAAGGCCTCCATATAACATTCCCGGTGACAACACTTCAATCCTATCATCAAAAATGCAGACCTGTACACAAGCTTCATCAAGATAACTTCTATGAACTACTGCATTTGCCACCATCTCTCTGATAGCTTTTGTAGGCAATTCATATTCCTCACTTCTGTATACGCCGTTAATTTCTGCACCTAAGTTTATATGTCTTAATATAAAATGGTACGCATCATCCACCTGTTCGTATATCGGTCCCGTGAATTCTTTTTGGTCTATAAATATGTCTCTTGTAGTACCTTTGAACAATGCACACTGAACCTTCGCATTTCTATTCTTATTATCTGTCATAAGTTCAAATGCATTTGTAACGCCAAATTTTTTTCCAGTCTTACTAAGCACTCCAAAATCTTCCAGCTTTTCAAGCGTCATATCCTTTACTTCTGATTTTTCATCCTCAGATTTACAAGTTTCTAGTGCAATACGCTTCATTTCTTTACATAAATGCAACGCTTTCTTTTCATCATATTCTTTCCCAATACAGAGCATCTTATCATAGGACAGATTCTGCCCTTCCATTTCCAATTCTTTCAATCTTCTTGCATCCGCTGGTCTGCTTGTTCCATTTACTCTGATATAACTTGTAGCCTCCTTACCCTTACTTGCAATATAGTATGGTCGGAATTTCCCCGGTACTACATCAATTTCAAGTATAGTTTTATCTTCCAAAGTCCTCATCGTAATATCCGGGTCTATCTGAGGTGTACAAGCGTCAGAAATCATATTGGAAATACTGTCTGATAACTTAAATGGATTCTGGTCACCAATGCCATATACAATATTGGTTTTGTCCTCAATACCTATAATCACTTTACCACCGGATGTATTGGAAAACGCAATAATATCCTTAAGAATTTTCTCATGATTCCCCGGTATTTCTCTTTTGTATTCTATATTTTTATCTTCACCAAAATATTCTTTTTCAATCATATGTCCACCTTTCCTTTTATTTTTAACATAATAATTATAGTGATAACTGTGTCACACTATTTGCTTCAAGCAATTCTTTGGTTACATCATCCTTAAACACTTTCAAACACAAATATTAAACCATCACTTTAATATCCTAATTTTATCATTTCCTATTTCTGCCTGCAATAATCTTTACTTCCTCAATACTGAGCATTTATACATAACTCGCACCAATGGAGCGATATTTTACATACTATCCACAATTACCACCTTTCTTGGCAACAAAATATTGAATAACCAAAAATATAATAATAATTGCAAGCACTAGAAATAATTCTTGCAATTAAAAGTTAATATATACACTTTGTAAGCCACCGGAAATTATTCAAACTCCCTAACTTAATCTGTATCTTAAACATTTTTGTTAGGGCGTTCTGTTACGATTTGACATTATTTGGTTTCTACTGTCCATATTGTATGGGCTGTATCAGCTAATGTTATCAAATTGTTATCAGTGTGGTGTTATCAAACTGCAATTCTATCTCTTGCTCATTTTCAGAATCATCTGCACCAATTCAATCATCCTTGTGTTAAAATCTTTCTAAAGTTGTTTTTTAGAATTATTCCTAATTGTTCTTCATCAACATTTCTTGTTACAGATAAAAATTTATATATATCATCCATAAATTTTATTGAATAATTCTTTTCCAGTCCCAAAGTAAAAGGAGCATCACTTTCAATAAGTATTCTTTCTAATGGAATTTTTGTTATTATTTTTTTTCCATTATTATTTCTTATCATCTGATGATTTATTGAAAAGTAGTAACCTCTTTCTATTGCCTCTTCAATTTCTCTTATAGTTCCTGAATACCAATGAAATACCACTTGAGATTTACAGTTATTCAGAATTTCTAGAACTTGTTTTTCCGCTTTTCTTGTATGAACTGACAATATCTTATCATCATATTGATTACAAGTAGAAACTATTTCACTTAATATCTCGAGCTGTGTTTCCCGTTCTCTACTATCCTCTGTTGTAAAGTCAGCGCCTATCTCTCCAATATATCTGGTATATCGTATGTTACTTCTAAACTTATCAATTTGATTCTTGTATTCATAAACCAACTCTGGATGAAATCCCAATGCAAACTTGACATACTTATATTGTCCATAGCATAATCTATATTTTTCAAATAAATCTGGCAAATTTGTAATAGCAATCGTATAACATCTATTTGCTTCCAGATATGTTAACACATCATCTCTATTCTGATATAAGTCAAAATGCATGTGTGTATCAAAATAAAACTTTGACATTATATCTCCTCCAAATAATCTTTAAGCTCATTCATTCCACGTACATATAAATTTGCATATTCCTCGATTTTTTCTTCAATAGGTCCACTTTGTTGTACTGTCAAAAAAGCGTATTTAGGGTTATATTTCTCGATGCCAAGTCTGTATGAATTTAAAATTGTCCTGGCTTCTTTTACAATTTTAAACTCACGATCTCTATATGTGCTTTGATCATGCATACCTGCTTTCTTTATGGCTGCATGCCTAATAACACATGGAAGACAATAACCACAATGCCTTGCTTCCGTTTCTTTAAGCATTCTACCATTATCTGGATGTGAACATGACATCGTACTAGATAAATTATTCTCCACAAACTCTTTATTTTTACACTCTATCAACATTTCGCCTTTTGTTTTAAATTGATACGGATTTACAAAATGTATATCTAGCTCCAAACGATTTAATAATTCTTGAAACATCCTCAAATAGTATGGATGCGTGGTTCTTGTACTGCTCGTGCCTAATCTAGAAAATGTACTAGGAATGTTTAATGATATTAATCCATTTTCCGGAATAACAATTTCCACATTTTTTTCAAGTGCTGAAGCCAAAACAATTGCGTGTGAAAAAAACATAAATGATCTCGTTCTTGTTGTTTCCTCTTCTCCTGCTATAACCTTGGCAAAATATTGATGAAAATCTCTTTTTTCTACATCATAGACTTGAATAAATTTTTCCTTTAAAGCATCTTGAAACTCTTTTGTTCCTTTTCCCCCTCCATAATGACTTACAAAAAGAGTTTTTCCTTCATTTTCTTCAAGCAAATCAATTGCACCAATAAACGAATCCATCCCTCCAGAAAACATACACAATCGATCATAATCTTTTAATTTATCCTTATCTACTTTAAGATATGTTTCATAACAACTTTTTTCTATGTCCGTTTCTTCTCTTTCTCTAAATACAAATGTATAGAAATCTCCACTTAAAAAAGATAATAATTTTTCTAATAATTCTTTATTTTGGTTCCATACACTCAAATTCATCACCGGCATATGAATTTCTATATTTCGGCTCCAACCATCCTCTGCATCATTCCTAAGACACAGTCTATCAGCTGCAAAAACGGCGAGTGAAATATATAGCAAGTCTAATGCTTTTTTGTCATACCAGTGTGGAAGCAGATTTTTGTCCCTCCAAAAAGTATACGAAAAAGAATCATCTCTTGTAAAATCAATTACCTTTTCTTGTTCATTTACAGTGTATTGTTCTTCTGAACCAAGAATAACATTAAATATCATTCTATTCCCTCCAATGCTTTAATGCATTTTGTGCTTAAATCAGATATAGCTTCTGTAACATTGTTATTCATTAAGCTACCTTTCTTTTCAAACTCAATTTTGACAACACTAAAAATAATATCTTTAAAGTCATTTTCCATTTGACAAGTTTTTGTTGCATCGTCCATATATTTTTCAAAACGACTTTCCAAATCTTTAAGCATCATATTCCAAATATATGAGCTAATATATTTGCACATCGCTTTATCCATTAAATACGGTTCCATATGATCTAAACATTCTAAGTTCATATCGTTTTCTTCGACATAATCATATAAATCTACAAGAGTCTCCTGAGCTGCTTCTCTTGCTGCAGCCTCTTCCTTTGTATTCACTCCTGGAGACATTACATCAAGTAATCTCGAAAAAATTTCAGATACACTTTTACCCTGAAACCGAATTCCTAAGTTATCAAGTGTTACACCTATACCATCTGTACTTATGCTATATAACATTGAACCAATGCTTCTTGCTGTTTTTAATCCAGCAGATGATTGATTCATCATTTTCCCAGCTCCACCAGTAGCTTTTATATATTGTTTGATTATATGTCTTCCACTTCCTTTGGTTCCACCACTAGTAATAAATTTAGACATATCAGTCTTTACTGTTTGCCATGATACCGAAACTATATTTTCCTCACTACCTTCATAATCAGATGGTAATAATGCACTTCTATCATTATTACCATAAAAAATACTAGATGTTCCCACTCTTTATCACCTTGCCTTTTATTCCATCTCTAGTGCATTTTCAATACCCTGTTGCAAATTTTTTTCAATATTTCCCCATTTTACCGCTAACTCACGATACTCGGATTCCATATTCGTCTTTTTTGCCAATTCAGCAATATAAACGCATCCACCTACTGGAACCTGCTTTGCTGAAAAATTACTACAATGCGCAAATGCTTCCACAGACAGCTCTTTATTCTTTATAACAAACTTAGTAAAACTTTCAATATGTTCCTTTTCAATCTTGGTTTGACCTAACATATTAGTTGCCATTGCATTTAAGATAGTGGCTTTTTCAGAAGAAGCTAGTTCATCTGATATTTCCAATGCCTCTGACATCTTAATATCTGATTTTGACATCAATTTATCTAAAACCTCTTTAGCCGCCGGAGAAAGAGATGAAGAAATTCTACTTATTTTTTCATCTAATGATGTTCTCATAAAATAAAAATATAATCTTAAATCCTCAGCAGATAATTTAGGTTCCATCTCACACCAATCTCTAAACCATTCATCTTTTTCCCAAATCATCAGTTCCCCTTGAATTCTCTCTTCCCTATCTCTTCTATTTTCAAAAGGAGCCAATTCACTCTGCAAGATTCCATCCATGGCCATATTTGCTATTTTATTGAATAACTGTGGTCTTATATACTCTAATACCATAATCTTTGCAAGTATTTTTTTATCCAATACCTTATTCTTGAATTCCGCCATCTTTAACCTCATATACATAGAATTCAAAAATCTCTTACATTGCCTTGGATTTCCATGTAATCCTTGTGATAATACACTGGCAACCTGACTTGCAACAGCGATACTTTCATTTGCCTCAATATTCATCTTTTCCAAAACTTTATGTAAGGAAAACTTTTCAAAATCCTCCACTCTTGCTTTTCCAATTTCATTAACCAAATTATCAAATACATCTTTTTCTAATTCTGATTGAAGCAATAAACAAGAAATGTAAGTTTCTACCTCATCAGAATTCAATCTTGGGATTTTGACAGGATATTGAATCAATTTTTCTAAATACTCTTTTCCGATATTTATTTGTATTCCTTCAATATCCTTGAATTTACTTTTTACCGCATATGATATATGTCTCTCGTCGGCTCCAATAACAAAAGCTACCTTTCCCTTAAACATGAATAATTTCATAGCTTCTAATGTATCCAATATGGTATCTGGTCGACATCTATCCAATTCATCAATAAAGATTACTAATCTAGATATTTTACTTTCATCTAACAATTTTTCAAAATTGGATTGAAAGCTTCTAATATCTTCTCTAAATTCTTTGTTATCAAGTTCATCTTTTACCGAATCATATATTTTTTCAATATCTATATCCGGTCGTACTCCAGCTATTTTACTTTTGATCTGATTAAGCGTAATATCTGTTATGGTTCCAATTCCACCAGTCAGCAAAAAATCCATTCCCATTTTTGTAACGTTTTTTGCTAATTTCAATTTGTCAACACTCTTATATAATCCAGACAATGTTTCTTTTGCTTTTGTTGGTAAACGTTTTTTCTTTCCAATCTCATCTAAAATGGTTCCCATCATTGCTGTCTTAGCATCTTCATAGTTTTCAAACAGCCAACCATTGAATAGTAAACACGTTATTTTCTTATCCTTAGTTTCTAATTTCTTTTTACACATATGCATAAGGCTAGATTTTCCACTTCCCCAATCACCGTACACGCCTATACTTGCTGGTAACAAAGCATCATCTAATATTATATCTTCTATGCTTTTCACTAAATAATCATAATCAAGATAATCTATTTCTGTTTCGCTGTCTTTCCACATAAACATCTTCTCCATTAACCGTTTTTCTCTTTAACGCGATTTCTAAACCATATTGATACTTAGAAACCATTGTCTGAATTATTCTCACATATACCTATCTTTATTAATCCGTACTGTCTTTTTTATAGACCGGAATATCCTCCAACTCTTTGGAATCAAATTCCGTAGCATCTTTCTTTTGTAATAATTTTAAGCATGTTTCTACCGCAGTCTTCATTTGTTTTCCATCTCTCATTAACGGTTTTTCATATTCAATATCAATGCTTAATTTTTCATCTTCGACATGCCAATCCACCTGTACAGATAAAGCTCTATTGCCTTCCATTTTTTCTTTTTGGAACGATAATTTAAAGCCTTACATCCAAAGTAAATATCTGGTTTTTCATCAATATATTCACCTATAGGCTGCATTCTATTTATTATATCTTGTGCAGATTCAACTTCATCTGTAACCAAAATATAATCCGCTGTACCAGAATTTGGAATTACTTTTCCATTTACTTTTGCATTACGTTTTCTTTCTTCTAATTTTTTACCTGCATAAACCTCATATACCTGATCCCTTGTCATATTTTCCATCTTTCCTGACAATCCGCCTTGAAGTTTATTAAAAAGTTCAAACCGCCAACCTAGTGTCATTGAGCCTGGTTCCGTTTTCTTTCTTTGATCCAAAAACAAAACTGGAGTTTCTTCAAATCTATCTGAAATACGTTTAGTATTTTCTTCAATAATCTCTTTCCAATTTGCTCCAAAGATTTGTTCTGCTCGATCACTCTTCATTTTATTTTCAAGAAAGTCTGCATTTTTCTTTTTATATGATATTTTAAATTCCTTAGTTGTATCTTCACTCTGTGCACACACATATATATCAGTTTTTGGTTCACCTTTACCTTTTTGCGGTAATGGTTTTCCAGAATCGATAACCGTGTATTCCTCGCCCTCATAGTCAAAAGTAGTCCCTTTGGAAAAAAACTTTCTTACTACCTCTTCTGCTTCAATAAAATCTGCCATAATATCATCCTCTAATATTTACATATACACTGAAACATATTGCCATCAAATTTATTTACAATTTTATTTCCAGTTATTTCTAATGTGTTTTCTAAGTATCTTAACAGCTGTGTTCCATCCAAATATATATACATTTGTGGTGCAACAAATCCAGGAACATCACGTCTCAATTCATCAAGCGATATTTTTGTAGTTTCCAAAAACTCATCAATCTCCATGGCATATCTATATGATTCTTGATATTTTTCAATCCGAATTACAACATCTCTATCATTTTTGTATTCTTCCTTCCAGTCCGATAACAAATGTCTCTTTCCTAGATAGACTATTCCTGTGACCGCTTTAACAGGCACACTTACATACATATATGCCATAATAGGTTCATCTGGGAAGTTTCTTCTATGTTCGAATACTTTCTTCCCAGATTTAATTTTCTCATACACTTCAGGTTTAAAGCTTAAAAGCATCTTTCTCACTTATGCCACCGCCTTAATTCCACTTACATTCAATGTTAAGCACTTCCATTGGCATACTAATAAACTGAACATCAAACTTAAGGCTTGGTTCTACCTTTGTGCTTGCATTGTGAATTCTGAAGCTAAGTTGCCAACCATTATCAAGATACATTTCTACTGTATTATCACTGTTTGGCTTGAATTCAAGTGCAACAAGTCTTGTAGGTAACTTAACAATCGGTACAGTAATTGCAGATACCTTATTCTTTGCAGGCTTATTCAATGTATCATGCATATTAAATGTGTGAATCATTGTGAGGCTTTTACTATCCTTGCTCACAACCTTATAATAATCTTCAATACCAATCAGATACTCAATCATCTTTCTTGGCATTGCACTATCCTTCTTATTTGCACGATTAATTTCATCAATGAATGCCTGCAATAAAGGAATGTACACCTTCTGACTCTTATCCTCAATTTCAGACCATTTTGTTCCATTCTCTTTTTCTTGCTTTAATACATTAAAGATTGGTTCCACAGCATCCCAATATTCATCAGAACATGGCATATCAAACCATTCATTTCCAAAATCAAGCTTGTGACTTAATCTACTATGTTTTGCCGCATCATGGTTATGCTTAATACTTAATCCTACTTCCCATTCAATATCTTTTCTTTTAATTACAATGTCTCTAACATCCCCCTTAACACCTTGTCCATCATTCTGGAACTCAAGTGTAAGTTCGTCATTATCAACTTCTGACATTCTTGGTTCAAGTTCTAAGACTGTATCAATAGCTGCACTAGCAGAAACCATGAAAGTTTCCTGCATATCTTCATCCATAAGTGACCATGCCCTTTCATTTGCCACTAAACTAGAATTCTTCACTATTCTTGTTTTTCTCAGCTCTACTAATGCTTTGTATAAAGTCTGTATCCAAGCATATTCATAAGCTCTTCCTTGATCATTACTCTTTGTACTCACTTTAATCTCGTTAACCTCCTTTGCATCAATAGCTTCTCTATCAATCTCGACATCGGAACCTTTTCCTTCAAGATGTAACTTAATAGCCACTGCGATCTCATATGCTAAATTTACCGGTACAGCATTGCCTATCATCTTATATGCAGTATTAGTGTCATTGTAAATAAACTTAAAATCATCAGGAAATCCTTGAACTCTCGCGACTTCACGAATAGTCATTCTTCTATATAGATGTTCTTTCCCTTCAACAAACCTACAATCATTTGTTCCGACTTTAACCATCTTTGGAGCCTGTGGATGTAACTGGCACTGACGACCAGATGCCTGTACTGTAAAAGCCTGTTCATCCCATCCCTTTACGCGATTACGGCTCATGAAAATAGGGGAATATGCTCCTGTGAAATATTCATTATTATTTATTGCATCTGGATTATGCTTATTCTTTTCCCCTGATGGAACAGCTGTATCCTGTAAATCCCAAATGATATCTCGCAAAGTAATCTTCTTAGAATCATCCTTAGTAGATCCTTTAGGAAAACCGAAGTCTATTCCCAAATCTTTTCTAAAACCAATATAGAAAACACGCTTTCTTTCCTCAGCTACACCATAATCCTTTGCATTTACCAATGTAAAAGATACATCATAGCCAGCCTCGTCAAACAACTCTAATATGTTCTGTACCGCCATAGAATGTCTATCAGCAAGCATTCCACTTACATTTTCTGCCAAGAAGAATTTAGGTTGAAATTCTTTTAATACTCTGATATAGTCAAAAAACAACTGACCTCTCGCATCTTTGATTCCCTTAAGTGATCCAGCCTCTGACCAAGACTGACATGGTGGACCTCCTATAATTCCATCCACTTCTCCATCAATATATTGAGCAATATCTTCCTTCGTAACCTGTCTTACGTCACCTTCAATTAAATGTGTATTAGGATGGTTAACCTTAAAAGTCTCCCATATTGTTTTATCAAATTCATTTGCTACAGGAATATTAAATCCAGCTCTTTCAAAACCTAAATCAAGTCCTCCACATCCACTAAACAAACTAATTACATTCATCAGATTTTACTCCTTCAATATTGTTTTCTTTAATAATCCTTGATGCCTCTATTAAAGCAGTTCTTCTCACAAACTCACTGTAAGAAGCATATGCTTCAAGTCTTGCAGCTTGTTTAAACTTTTCCAATTCTTCTTCACTAACTCTTATACTTATTGAAATTGATTTTTTCATTTTAAGGCACCTCCTTATCTCAAAATTTTACCTCTCTAGGTGTAACATTGTCAATACTTTGTTGCACAAACATACGTTTATTCAACATAACTATCTGTGTTTTTATATCTATATTGCTATATCATGTGATTCTTTTTTGTCATCCTTACCATCTCTCCTCTGTTGATTTACCTTTTCCGCTTCTCTTTTCTTCTCTTCAATAAATTCATTAAGCCTCTTCGGTCTAGTAAATTCCTCAAAATCCTTTTCAAGTCCTCTGAATCCTATAAAGCTTCCAAATTGTTTGATTTTCACCATGGCTTCACTTAATTGATTTGTCAGTTTATCAATGGTATTCTGCTTTGTATCCAATGCCTTTACAAATTGCTTATATAGGTTTTCAAAGGTTCCAGCAACATAATATTTAGATAGCATTTTATCAAATGTACTTTTTGGTATCTTTACCATTTGTTCTCTGCCAATAAGATTCGGTACTGTTGATACTTTTGCCTTGATTTCTTTGATTTCCTTTTCAACAGGTTTTCCAGCAGAAATGATTTGATCCATAGCCTTAGTCTTTAATTCAATACGTTTTTCAGCATCCGCTATTTTTGTATTGATTTCTTCAAGAACCTCTTTCTGGTCTTGGATTTCATTTTTTCCATTTTCTAATTGTTCTCCAATCTGAGAGAGCGCTTCTTCTATTTCTATCTTTTCCGAATGCAAAATTTCAATTTCTGCTTCTGCATTCGCTTTCTCTCTCATTGCCTGTTTATATTCAGGAATCAGCATTAACATTTTCATGGATTTTGATATAGAAACTGTTTCAGATGTGTTGTCCTTACTATTTAAACTGGACAATCAGATCGATATGAAATTCAAGGCAGAAAAGGATGAAGAAGGTAATTTTAAGCCTGCTACGGTCAAAATGTCCTTTAAGAATCCTATGATAAATAAAAAAATCTGCACTTATATGAGGGCTCTGGAAATCAGAGAAAACATGTCAAATTCAAAAGATGATTATTCTGAAGAAGAATACAATGCCAGCTTGCAGCGTATTAATGAGAACATTGAAGAAATCAAGCAACACCTGCTTGATGATAGCATGGTAATGAAAAAGGGAACAGACAGGCTTACTGTGAAAGTTTGTCCAAAATGGGCGAAACTTCTTGAAATATCAAACATAACATGATAATATCTAAGTAAACAGAAAGCACCCACTCCAAAGGTGGATGCTCCGAGTTTAGGCTAAAGAAAT
>JBJEOB010000052.1:0-66290 GCA_051880495.1 Lachnospiraceae bacterium | reverse complement strand
CTGAACTGTATAATGCGGAAAGTGGTGAAGCCGGTTCTAATTATTTATTTAGTAAACTGAATGAGGTGTACTCTGACAGGAATAGCTATAATAACAGAATAGAAGAGCTTGCCGGTAATTTTGCTAATTTTGAAGAGGAATTTAACGCTAATAAGGCTTATGCACTTGAATATAAGAAGACCGCAGAAAAATCACAGATTTATTATAATGAGGCGGTTGCCGCAAGTATCAGACAAACGATAGATTATATTTGGACATATAAGGTTGAGAATGGTAAGTTTGTAACGTTTGATAAAAGTTACACCAGCGGCAGTACCGAAAAGGAAAATCTGTATTATGCAACTGCCGGATATGGCGGCTCTACGACAACAAACTATTTTAAAGGCGAATATAAGGTCACTAAGGCTAACTTTAATATGCTGTATAACGGATATGGAAGTGCATGGCTTTTAGGAGGCGGACGATATAATACTAATTTATTTAAGTCATCAAGAGCTTTTACCAAGGGCTGTCTGGATCTTGGCTATGAGACTCTTTATGATGAAAACGGTATTATGCTTAGTAAGGAACCATATGTAGACCAGTATATCTTCTCAGGCTGGGCAATAGAGCGTGATGGCAAACTGGTACCAATTGATGGCAGTACAGGTGAAGCTGTTGCTACTAATGAAGAAATACTTGCAGCTGATAAGCTGTATACTACATGGTCAATAAGATATTATGAAACAACGGAATTTACCACTACGCGAAATGGCACATTTGGTTATGAGTTAGATTCGGCTGATTGGACTGCAGTTAATGTAGGAGATTACGATGTCATGATTCCAAGTGATGTTGCAAGCGTTAAACTGGCAGGAGAGGCTGCGGTCGGTGTTCATAATCCGAAGACACAGCTAAGCTTTTACATACCTGTCAGTGAGAAGATTATTGTAGACAGAAGACTTGGCGGAAATTATAATCTGGAGTTAGAACAGGTTAATTATGCGAAGCAGATTTCAGGGTATGATTTCGCAATTAAAAAAGATGATTTGCAGAATGGCAGTTCTCCTGCAAGGGAAGCATTGGCACAGATAGCACCGGCTCTCATGTCAGATGTTGATTACCGTGTAAATACTTATAATTATGTGATTGATAAGGATGGCGTAATTCACTTCTACCCATACAGTGTTAAGGTAATAACACTTACTTATGAAGATCTTAACAATATGGTAGAGTATGATTATAGGATAAATGGCTGGAGTCATGATGAATATCATGAGAGTGAGTATCTCAATAAGTTCCTTGATAATATTGATTTTATTTATTTATATAATGGTGAGAATTGTCTGATTGGTAGTGAGAATGCCGGTAAATACAGTCATTTTTCACTTTTGTCGGGTAACTCTCAGGATGAAATTCTGATTCCTAAACAGCAGAGATTCCCTACCACATATACTTCCGAGGGCAACTATGATGCAAGTAAGTTTACGATGGATTCATTCGATTCTTCGGTTGATAAAATGCATGAGGATATGGAGTGGCAGGTCGCATGGAAGATTTATAATCGTGCACTCAGCTATGATCAAAAAAGAAGAGTTTGTTTTATTCTGACCAAGCGTTTACTTGATGCAGGCTTTGCCGGGAATGAAGAATGTAATTTATCCAAGCTTATGCTTCTTATGACAGTAAATATTGAGCCGGCGGAAACATATGATTATTATGCAAGCCGTGATGAATATACTGAATTTGATAAGATCGTTGCAACCACAAGGGACGGCGGTGAATTTAAGGGAACGTATTTTACCGGTGCTTTTCAGGAAAATTCAAAGCTTGGAACCAACGAGGGAATATATGGAAAGAAATGGAATGTAGGGTTATTCTTCCCATTTGAATTAGTTGGTGTTAATCATCGTGAAGGTGCAGAAGACGCCAATTTAAAGGGTTATAGTTTTTGGAATGGAAATGCTGCCTTGTGGCATGCACTTGGATTTGATGCTAATCCTTTTGGTGCGGAACAGATTGCTAACAGATATATGTACACATTCAATGGCGGTACAGAATTATCACAGGCATTTCTTGGATATACGATTCCATATTCATATACAGGATGGAATACTTCAGGTGTAAAAAATACATATCAGGTATTTGATTATTTCGTAGTGTACAGGGTTCCTGAGATACATCCTCCATTTGATGAAGACGGAAACTATTATACGGGAAGAATTGCACCAAAGACCTGTATTGAATTTATGATTCAGCAGACTTCGGCTCCAAAGGAAAAGGAGAAGAAGAGCAGCATATCAATACTGTCAGAACCTACGCTTGCCAAGCTAAGTGCTAATGCTACATATCGTAAGAAGGTAATTGATAAGATTGCAGTCGATGTGATTGAAATGGAAGATACTACAAGTATTCAGAATATTTACTATCAGTTTGAAACAGAAGCAAACGGTAAATATTATGTAGTCGAATATTTATTGACACCTAAATTCCAGGATATTGATGCATTGTACGGAAAGATGGCTAAGTTCCGGTATGCACAGTGGACAACAACATCTGACAACAGTGCTAAGTGGATAAAGTTGTCAAAGACCAATAATACAAGTGTTACTGTTCCTGATATGGGAGGACATTTTAAGACATATGAGGCAACATTGGGACTTAAGCCTAATGATTTGGGTGGTTTCAGTCAGTATATTATTACCAAGATGGTTAACAGTGATGCTGACGGTAATGAAATTACGACTCATAAGGTAGGCCCTTATGAAATAAAGCAGTATACTGAGGCTGTTAAGAACAGATACGGCTTTGATGCAGTTGTATCACCTTCAATTAACGGTTCTTCACAGAGTCCGTACTATGTCATTGCGGTTAAGGAATATGCGTCAAAGACAGCATTTTTATCAACACCGGATGCACCTACAAGCATGACTCTTCATAATGTTGTTATTACAAAATTTAAGAAATTATTCTATCTTGATTAATTAAACAAGGGCATGGATAGTGAAGCAATTCACTATTCATGCTCATATAATTTTCATTCCGGCCATTTCGGTCATTTTTCAATGTAAAAAATAAAATTAAATAAAGGAGGTTTTTGATGTTATCAAAAATTAATAGTGCATTTGCAACCGGTATTGACGCACATATTGTTAATGTGGAGGTTGACTTAAGCAGTGGGATTCCGTCATTTACAATGACAGGATTTTTGGGCAGTCAGGTTAAAGAGGCCGGTGAAAAGGTAAGAACAGCTTTAAGAAATATAGGCCACAGAATACCCGGTTCGCGAATTGTAGTAAACGTGTCACCGGCAAGTATTCATAAGAGCGGTACAATGTTTGATTTGCCTGTTGCAATAGGTATTTTGTGTAACCTTGGTGTACTGGATGAGAAATTATTTGAGGGAACTGTTATTGTAGGAGAACTTAGTCTTGATGGGACAATTAATAAAATCAGAGGAGTTCTTCCGATGGTCTGTGAGGCCAGAAGAAATGGTATGTCACGCATAATAGTACCGCACGAAAATGTATGTGAGGCACGTCTTATTGACGGTATAGAAATAATAGGCGTAAATCACATCTTACAGTTGCTTAATTTTAGTGAGACACTAAAAAATATAAAAAATGTTACATACAAAAAAGAAACTGTAAAAAGCGGATGCGAAAATAAACTTGATTTTTCACAGGTGTGCGGTCAGTATATGGCGAAAAGGGCGATACTGATTGCAGCCGCAGGAAAGCACCATATACTGTTTTTTGGACCTCCGGGAAGTGGAAAAACACTTTTGGCATCAAGAATACCGACGATATTACCTGAATTATCAGATGAAGAAATAATAGAAGTTGCTAAAATCTACAGCGTCGCAGGCGCGTTTGAAGAAAATATGTCATGTATCACATCACGGCCATTTCGGTCACCACATCACACAATATCGCAGTCAGCACTAATAGGAGGCGGGATATATCCGATTCCGGGAGAAATAACCCTGGCACACAAAGGTGTCTTATTTCTTGACGAACTGACCAAATTTAAATCTCCGGTAATTGAATGTTTAAGACAGCCCCTCGAAGAAAAAAGTATAAGAATAATAAGAAACAGCGGTATGTATCAGTATCCGGCAGATTTTATGCTCGTTGCGGCGATGAATCCGTGTAAATGCGGTTATTATCCGGATAGAAATCTATGTCACTGCACAGATTATGATATAGCTAAGCATATTGGAAAGTTATCTTCACCGTTAGTTGACAGGTTTGATTTGGCAGTACATGTTGAAAGACCTAAATATGATGAGCTGTCATCTGACGCCGTCGCCGTATCGGCTGCGAATGACATGAATTCCAAAAGCATGAGGGAAAGGGTTAAAATGGCTTATGAAATTCAAAAAAAGCGGTTTAAGGAAGAAGGAATATGCTTTAACAGCCAGATGACAACACCAATGTTAAAAAAATACTGTAAGCTGGATAAAAAATGTAATGATCTGTTAAGAGCTTCTTTTGAAAAATTCAGGATGAGCGGTAGGGGGTATGGAAAAATACTTAAAGTGGCGCGTACGATAGCAGATATTGAAGGTGCAGAAAAGATACAGGAACATCATATAAGCGAAGCAGTCTGCTTTAGGAGCCTTGAGGCTGAAAGGTGGGGATAGATATGAATGAAGAATTTTACTGGTTCTGGCTCGGAAGTATTCCTGGGATTGGGAATACGCGCATTCTGCAGCTGTTGCAGATTTTTGGAAATGCAAAAAATATATATGATGCATCAGATAATATGTTAAAAATGTCTAATATTTTGACACAGAAAGATATTGAAAATATAAATGAGACAAGAAGAAATTCCGAAATTTACATAGAATATCTGAATATGAAAAAGAATAATATAAAAATAATACCAATAACTGCTGATGAATATCCGTCAAGACTTAAAAACATTTATAATATGCCGTTTTGTCTGTATTTAAAAGGTAATCTTCCGGATGAAAATAAGCCGTGTGTTGCAATTGTCGGGTCGCGAGGCTGCAGTGATTATGGCAGGGCAACAGCTTATCAGACAGGCTATGAACTGGCACAAAACGGAGTTAATGTCATAAGTGGCATGGCACGCGGTATTGACGGTGTTGCACATAGGGGAGCAATAGACGCCAACGGATATACAATGGGAGTGCTTGCCTGCGGTGTGGATATCTGTTATCCGCCGGATAATATAGAAATTTATGATAAAATGAGCAGAACAGGAGGAATCATCTCTGAGTTCCTTCCGGGAACCAAACCGTTGTCCAATCATTTTCCGATGAGAAACAGAATAATCAGTGGACTGAGTGATATCATATTAGTCGTTGAGGCCAGAAAAAAGAGTGGTTCATTAATAACGGTTGATATGGCTCTGGAGCAGAATAAGACTGTAATGGCGGTGCCGGGAAGAATTAATGATTCGTTGAGCGAGGGCTGTAATCATCTGATAAAACTGGGCGCAGAAGTATTTACCGGTACCCGTGATGTAATTGATTTGCTTGGGATGGGAGCATTTTTTGAACCGGAACAAAATAAAAAAAATATAAATTTACTTGCAAGCGAGGAAGAAATGTTATATAGTAATTTAGATTTAACTCCAAAGAGCCTGAATAATATATTAGAAGAAACCGGTATGGAAATGTCCAAAGCAGCGGGAATTCTTCTGGGCCTTGAAGTAAAAGGGATTGTTAAAGAAGTATCCCGTGGTTATTATGTAAGAACATCATAAGGGATTTGAAGGGAAGAAAAAAATGGCAAAATATCTAGTAATTGTGGAATCGCCGGCTAAGGTTAAGACAATTAAAAAATTCTTGGGTTCTAATTATGAAGTGGCAGCTTCAAATGGACATGTCAGAGATTTTCCAAAGAGCTCCATGGGAATAGATTTTGAGAATGACTTTGAACCTAAATATATCACTATTCGTGGAAAGGGGGATATTCTTGCAAAACTTCGTAAAGAAGTAAAAAAGGCAGATAAAGTGTATCTTGCAACTGACCCTGACCGTGAAGGAGAAGCAATTTCATGGCATCTTGCAAATGCATTAAAGCTTGAGGATAAGGATATCCACAGAATTACGTTTAATGAAATTACCAAGAATGCAGTCAAGGCATCAATCAAGGAACCGCGTAAGATTGACATGAATCTTGTAGATGCCCAGCAATCGAGAAGAATGCTCGACCGAATGGTAGGTTACAGCATCAGCCCGCTCTTATGGGAGAAAATAAAGAGGGGACTTAGCGCAGGCCGTGTACAGTCGGTTGCTTTGCGAATCATATGCGACAGAGAAGAAGAAATTAATGCATTTATTCCGCAGGAATACTGGACGTTAGACGCTGTATTGTCAGTGAAGGGTGAGAAAAAGAATCTCGTAGCAAAATTCAGCGGAGATGAAAACGGTAAGATTGACATAAATTCCGAAGAGGAAATGAATAAAATATTAAATGAACTTAAGGGAAAGAAATTTACCGTTGATTCCGTAAAGAAATCTACAAGGAACAAGAAAGCACCACTTCCTTTTACAACGAGTACATTACAGCAGGAAGCGGCTAAGACTTTGAATTTTTCAACACAGAAGACGATGCGTCTTGCCCAGCAGCTTTATGAGGGTGTTGATATAGAGGGTGTTGGAACGGTTGGTATTATTACATACCTTCGTACTGATTCGACGCGAGTAGCTGAGGAAGCAGAAAGAACAGCTTCTGAGTATATCAGGAATAATTATGGAGATAAGTATCTTGCCGAAAATAAGCAGGAAAAGAAAAATACCAAGAAAATACAGGATGCTCATGAAGCAATAAGACCAACGGAAATATCAATGTCGCCTGCGATGATTAAAGATTCGTTATCAAGAGACCAGTTCAGATTATACCAGCTTATCTGGAAGAGATTTACGGCAAGCCAGATGTCTGATGCTTTATATGAGGTAACCTCAGTTAAGGTTAAGGCTGGTAAGTATTTCTTCACATTATCAGCATCAAAGTTATCATTTGACGGCTTTATGTCTGTGTACGTTGAAGAGGATGACGAGAAAGAAGAAAATAATGGTGTCGTAAAGAGCATTGATGAGAACAGTGTACTCTCACTTGTGGAGTTTTTGGATAAACAGCATTTTACACAGCCGCCTGCACATTACACGGAGGCAGCACTTGTAAAGACAATGGAGGAACTTGGTATCGGGCGTCCTTCTACTTATGCTCCGACGATTACGACTATTATTGCAAGAAGATATGTAATTCGTGAAAATAAGAACCTTTATGTGACAGAACTTGGCGAGACGGTAAACAACGTAATGAAGAAGGCTTTCCCAAGTATTGTGGATGTCAATTTCACTGCTAATATGGAATCGCTCCTGGATAAAGTGGAAGAGGGCGTTGTAAATTGGAAAACGGTAGTATCTAATTTTTATCCGGACCTTGATGAAGCGGTAAAGAATGCTGAAAAGGAGCTGGAAGAAATAAATATTGAGGATGAGGCTTCAGATGTTGTCTGTGACCAGTGCGGCAGACAGATGGTTATTAAGTACGGACCTCATGGTAAGTTCCTTGCATGTCCGGGATTTCCTGAATGCAGAAATACCAAGCCGTATCTTGAAAAGGCAGGAGTGAAGTGTCCTCTTTGTAATGGTGAAATTGTCATCAAGAAGACCAAAAAAGGAAGAAGATTTTACGGATGTGAAAATCATCCTGAATGTGAATTTGTTTCATGGCAGAAGCCGTCAGAGAAAAAATGCCCTAAATGTGGCGGTTTTATGGTTGAAAAAGGCAATAAGCTTGCATGTAACAATGAACAGTGCGGTTATGTAGAGGAAAAAGCAAAAGAAAAATAATTTGTTAAAATAATAATGTTAATTTTCTGACAATTTACCGTACTAATAAAAATTTAACTAAACTATTGAAAAAATTCTGCGATTTGATATAATATTTATAATGTTAGTTAAAAAAGTGCAAATTATTGCGCGGAACGGAGCAGATATGAGTGTACAGTTATTAGATAAAACCAGAAAAATTAATAAGCTTTTACACAATAACCATTCTCACAGAGTTGTGTTTAATGATATCTGTGAAGTTTTAAGTGAAATCTTAAGATCTAATATCCTTGTTATCAGCAAGAAGGGCAAAGTGCTTGGAGTCAGCTGTGCAGAGGGAATTGATGAGATTGAAGAACTTATTGATGATAAGGTTGGCGGATATATTGACAAGATGCTTAACGAGAGACTTCTTGGTGTTTTGTCAACTAAGGAAAATGTTAATCTGACAACATTAGGATTTACAGATGAGGGCATACGCAAGTATCAGGCGATTATAGCACCGATTGATATCGCCGGAGAACGCCTTGGTACATTGTTTATGTACAAGGCTAATGAAGGCTATGAAATTGACGACATTATTCTGTGTGAGTATGGTACAACGGTAGTAGGACTTGAGATGATGCGTTCGGTTAATGAAGAAAATGCAGAAGAGGACAGAAAGCTTAGCATAGTAAGATCTGCGATAAGCACACTTTCATTTTCTGAATTGGAAGCTATAACTCATATTTTTTCGGAACTGGATGGTAATGAAGGCATACTTGTTGCAAGTAAGATTGCCGACAAAGTTGGAATTACCAGATCTGTAATTGTTAATGCACTCCGAAAGTTTGAAAGTGCAGGTGTAATAGAATCAAGGTCATCAGGAATGAAGGGAACGTACATAAAGGTACTTAATGATGTCGTTTTTGATGAACTTAAGAAAAAATCTGAAAACAGATAAATTTTTAAATTTGCCGATACCTTCTGGGTATCGGCGTTTTTATTTGATAGGGTGTCGAAAGCCAAATGATAAATTTTCCTTCGTCAGATTGCACAAAATTTATTTCTTCGTTCCGATGTGCTAAACACTGCGATGAACCTCAGTTGAGTTTCATCTCCGTAGCACATAAGTCACTCATCTAATAAATTTTGTGTAATCTGACGGATATATATTAATTATTTGGCTTTCGACATCCGAATCCTATAGCGTAAAAAAACGCCACATATCTGTGTGACAGCCCCTCTTATTTAATCAACAAAGAAATGCAATAAAAAATGTCTTGTGTTTTTGGTGATAATTCGTATAATGTATATAAGGGATTTTATGTAGAAAATTGTTGCATGGATGCATATAGAAGGAGTGATTTATATGTTTGGTTCAGGAGCATTTGATTATATTGATGTTCTTAAAAAGGCAGCCGATGCGAGTGTTTACCGCAACGAACTGTTAAGTAACAATATCGCAAATGTGGATACTCCGGGCTATAAGCGCAAGGATCTGGAATTTGAAGTACATTTAAACCGTGCGATTGAAAGTGCCGGCACTCAGAAGGACACTTTGACTAAAAAGGTTCACAATGTCGATTTGGATGGCGTTAAGATGATGACGTATATTGATAATGCAGATTTGTCATATCGTCTTGACGGAAATAATGTCGATATTTCGTCAGAGCAGACGGAACTTGCTTCAAATCAGATTGTATATAACGGTCTGATTGACAGTATGACGCATGAATTCTCGCGGATTAAGTCAGTACTGACCTAATATTTGCGGGCATTTACCTTGAAAGGATGATTGTATATGAGTATTTTTACAGGTTTAAATATAAGTGCGTCAGGTATGACGGCACAACAGCTTCGTTCAGATATCATCGCAGAGAATATTGCAAATGTTGATACAACAAGAACCGAAGACGGAACACCATACAGAAGAAAGAATGTTGTTTTCGTTGAGAAGAACAACAATAAGCTTGCTTCATTTGATTCAGTGCTTACGGCTGCATCAAAGAGTATAGCGGGACAGGGTGTTAAAATCAGCAGGGTTATTGAAGACAATAAGACAGCGATGAAGATGACATATGATCCTTCACATCCGGATGCAGATGAGAATGGTTATGTTACTTATCCTAATGTTAATGTAGTTACAGAAATGACTGACCTGATTGATGCTACACGTTCTTATGAGGCCAATATAACTGCATTTAACGCTACCAAGACCATGCTTTCCAAGGGCCTTGAAGTAGGTAAGTAGGGATAAGGAGTAAATTATGGAAGATATTACGTCATTATATAATGTTACGTCTGATTACATACGTGAAGTGCTTACTACCGGTAAGACACCGCGAGAGAATTCAGATAAAGTAGAGAATGATACTAATAAGTCATTTGATTCAATATATAAATCAGCCATCGGACTGATTGAAAGCACTAATAACTATGTTCAGGATGCACAGCAGGCAGAAATAGATTTTGCACTGGGCAATCTCACAAGTACTCATGAGCTTGGCGTTATACAGCAGAAGGCGAATATTGCCCTTCAGTATACGGTTGCAATAAGGGATAAGGTGCTTGAAGCATACAAAGAGATTATGAATATGCAGATTTAGTTATAGAATTAGGAGATTATTGTTACCATGCCTGACAGATTACGACAGATATTCCAGCGTTTCCTGGATTTCTGGAATCGATATAACAGAAGACAAAAAGCGATTGTACTTAGTTCGCTGGCAGTAGTACTAATAACATTAGGAATACTGGTAGCGGTTTTGTCGCGCCCACAGTATGAACATTTGACCAACTGTTCCAATTACAATGAAATGAGTCAGATTACAACTCTTTTGACGGATAATGGTTATGCATATCAGTTAAATGAGTCGACAATGGTTATTTCCGTAAAAAAGCAGGACCTTGTCAATGCAAAGATGCTTCTTGCGACCAATAATATCAAGACCACAGATTATACATGGGAAGATTATTTCAGCAATGCAAGCGGATTATCAACGACTGAAGGTGACAAACTGGTTATGTACCAGACGGCTAAAACAAGCGATTTGACATCTGCACTTGAAGGTTTTGACTTTGTAGATGAAGCAAGAGTTAATCTCTATCTTGCTAATTCAGCTGATTCGCTTTTTAACAAGACAGAGGGGTCTTCTGTTTCTGTTGCATTAAGTCTTAACAGGGAGATTGATGATATGGTGGCTGAAAACCTCGCATATTTTATCAAGAATTCAGTGCAGAATCTCGCTCTTAAAGATATAACCATTATGACTATGTCGGGTGAAAATCTGTATTCAGGTGATGCCAATTCAAATTCTGCATCATATCCGACTCTGTCAAGACAGCTTAAGTACACGCAGCAGGTCAATGATGTTGTTGGTAATACAATCAAGAATCAGGTTCTTTCTGCAGGTATATACAGTGATGTAAAGGTCGTTGTTAATTATGATGTTGAGTGGAGCAACTTTGAGAAGGTTCTTCATGAATACAGTGTTCCGGAAGGAAATGAGCAGGGTTACCTTTCACATTCATACATAGAAAAATCTACAGGCGGTTCTACAGTCGGCGGTGTGCCGGGAACTGCAAGTAATGATGAAGATACAACATATGAAATCCAGGACGGTACAACCAACAACTCAACATATTCTCTTGAACAATATGACTATCTGCCGTCGGAGCTTGTAACAACCGAAACGACAAGCCCGGGAGAAATAATTAAGGATACATCTACCGTTTCGGCAGTGTTTACCAAGAATATTGTTTATCGAGAGGAAGAGGCTAAGGCATTAGGATACCTTGACGATATGTCGTGGGAGGAATTTAAGGCGAGCAACGGACAGACGATTGCAATTGAATTTGATGATACTTGGATTGACATAATTGCAAGCGGTTCAGGTGTTCCAAGGGACAATATTACAGTGGCAGCCTATGAAAAACATTTCTTCTACGATAAGGAAACCAATACAAGGCCATTTTCATTTTATTTGCAGATACTTCTTGCTCTGGCAATTTTAGGTCTTCTTGCATTTGTCGTATTAAGAAGCTCTAAACCGGTTACGGTTGAGGAAACAGAACCTGAATTATCTGTTGAGGAAATGCTTGCAACTACTAAAGAAGCACGACAGAGTGTTGAAGATATTGATTTACAGGAGAAATCAGAAGTTAGAAAGGCCATTGAGAAGTTTGTTGATGAGAATCCGGAAGCTGTTGCGCTCCTTCTCAGAAACTGGCTTGACGATGGATGGGATTAAGCTATGGCAAAGAAAGATAGTGCTGAGCTGACAGGTTCTGAAAAAGCTGCAATCCTTCTGATTGCACTTGGACCGGAAAAGTCGGCAAGTATATTTAAACATTTAAAAGAAGAAGAGATAGAGCAGCTTACTTTGGAAATTGCCAATACAAGCAGTGTGTCGCCTGTAACAAAGGAAGAAGTTTTAAATGAATTTTATGAAGTCTGCCTTGCACAGCAGTATATTGCTGAAGGTGGTATTAATTATGCCAAGGAACTTCTTGAAAAGGCACTTGGTGAGGACAAGGCACGTCAGGTTATCGGAAAGCTTACTGCAAGTCTGCAGGTTCGTCCGTTTGAGTTTATACGTAAGACAGACCCAAGTCAGCTTCTTAACTTTATTCAGGATGAACACCCTCAGACGATTGCGTTGATTCTTGCATATTTGCCGGCGCAGATGTCTTCGATGGTTGTTTCGGCACTGGCACCTGAAAAACAGGCTGATGTTGCAAAACGTATTGCACAGATGGACAGAACATCGCCTGATGTAATTAAGCAGGTAGAAAAGGTGTTGGAGAGAAAGCTTGCTTCGCTTGTTAATCAGGATTACACAATTGTCGGTGGTGTTGATGCTATCGTTGCAATCCTCAACTCAGTTGACCGTGGTACTGAAAAACATATCATGGAAACACTGGAAATTGAAGATCCGGAGCTTGCAGATGAAATCCGTAAGAAGATGTTCGTATTTGAAGACATTCTTACGCTGGATGACAGAGCTATTCAGAGAGTACTTCGTGACGTTGATAATTCTGACCTCGCAATGGCACTTAAGGGTTCTAACGAGGAAGTTCAGAATGTTATCTTTAATAACCTTTCAAAGCGTCTTGCTGTTATGATTAAGGAAGATATGGATTTCATGGGTCCTGTTCGTATGAAGGATGTTGAAGAGGCACAGCAGAAGATAGTTAATGTTATCAGAAAACTTGAGGATGCTGCTGAGATTGTTATTTCTCGAGGCGGAGGTGACGAGATAATTGTCTAATCTGTTAAAAGGGTTTTATACGAAACAAACAGAAGAAAGAATTATTGATTATAACGAAGTTATATCAGAAAAGATTGAGTCTTTTAAAAAGAAAATGAAGACAGAAGAGGTTGAGGCGGATGCATTTGTGTCGGGACTTAACGCAGATGTAGTTGAAGGGCTTATTTCGGACGAGACTGATATAATGTCTTCTGAGGAACATGATTTGTCGGCACTTGTTGCTGATAAAATTGAATCGGTAAGTACCGATGATTTGACTTCTCTGGCTGAAAATATTATTTCCGATGCCAATGCCAAAGCTACGGAGATTATTGAAAATGCCAAGCGTGATGCTGAAGAAATAAAGAAGCAGGCATATGAATCGGCATTTGCCGAGGGAAAACAGGCAGGATATGACGAGGGAAGTGCCAAAGCAGATTCCGAATATCAGACTCTTATAAATGATGCCAATGAAGAACTGGCGCGGCTCGAAAAAGAATATAACTTAAGATATAATAACATGGAAAGTGAAATTGTAGATGTTTTACTTCAGGTGTTTGAAAATGTAACACATACAATTTCTGAGGATAATAGAGATATTGTTCTTCATCTCATTAATCAGGTAATGAATCATATTGAGACTACGGGAGATTTTCTGATTCGTGTCTCAAAGGAGGATTACCCGTTTCTTGTTGAAAATCAAGGTAAAATCTATTGTGCGTCACCAAAAGATATCAATATAAGCGTTATTGAAGATAATACACTTAATAAGAACCAGTGTATTATTGAGACGGATGGTGGCGTTTTTGATTGTAGTTTGGATATACAGTTAGAACAGCTTATTAAGCAGATAAAACTGCTTAGCTGTATTTAAAGGCGGGGTTGTTGTGTCATATATTAATCAGGAAAAATATCTGAATCTGATAGAACAGACATATTTTAAAAAGCTTGGCAAGGTAACCAAGGTTGTCGGTTTAACAATTGAGTCTAACGGGCCTGATGCAAGCTTAAACGATTTGTGTCTTATAAAACCAAAGAATACACAATTGCCGCCGGTTTACGCCGAAGTAGTAGGATTTAAGGAAAACAGTGTTCTTTTGATGCCGTTTTCAAATGTAGACGGTATAGGACCGGGATGTATAGTGGAAAACACAGGAGCCCCACTTTCTGTAAGTGTTGGTGATGAGCTGCTTGGAATGACTCTTGATGGACTTGGAATGCCGTTTGACGGGTCAGAGCTTAATTTACCGGTTAAGTATTCGGTTGAGGCGCAGCCGCCGGATCCTATGTCAAGGGAAATCATAAGTCAGGTTCTTCCGCTTGGCGTTAAGGCTGTTGACGGACTTATTACCGTTGGAAAAGGACAGCGTATTGGAATATTTGCCGGAAGCGGCGTGGGTAAAAGTACTCTTATGGGTATGTTTGCACGTAACACGAAGGCGGATATAAATGTAATTGCCTTAATTGGAGAACGAGGCAGGGAGGTCCGTGAATTTATTGAACGCGACCTTGGCAAGGAAGGTATGAAACGCAGCGTAGTAGTTGTTGCTACATCAGATAAGCCTGCCTTGATAAGAAATAAAGCTGCCAAGACTGCAACAAGCATTGCGGAATATTTCAGAGACCAGGGTAAGGATGTTCTTCTTATGATGGATTCTCTCACACGTTTTTCCATGGCGCAGCGTGAAATTGGTCTGGCGTCAGGTGAGCCGCCGGTAACGCGTGGATATCCGCCGAGTGTATATAGCGAAATGCCAAAGCTTCTGGAAAGGGCAGGCATGTCGGATAAAGGCTCCATTACAGGATTGTATACTGTCCTTGTTGACGGTGATGATTTTAATGAGCCGATTACAGATACTGCAAGAAGTATTCTTGACGGACATATAATGCTGTCAAGAAAGCTTGGACATAAAAATCATTATCCTGCAATTGATGTCCTGCAGAGTATTTCCAGATGTATGGGACAGATTGCAACAAAGGAACACAAGGTGCTTGCAGGCAAATTAAAGAATGTAATGGCGACTTATAATGAGGCAGAGGATTTGATTAATATCGGTGCCTATAAGGCCGGTTCCAACAAGAATATAGACTATGCCGTATCAAAGATAGATGAGGTTAATTCATTTCTTATGCAGGGAACTGATGAAAAATTTACATTTGATGAAGAAATTGAAATGTTAAAGCAGATATTTGAATAAGGAGCCTTATTATGGCAAAGTTTATTTATCGTCTTCAGAATGTGCTGGATGTCAAACTTAAGCTTGAAAATCAGGCACGTACCAATTTTTCTCTGGCTGCAGCAAAAGTGAATGAAGAGGAAGAGCGTCTGAATGCTTTATATGCGGAAAAAACGGCGTATGAAGATGATTACCGTAAGAAATCGAGCGGAAAGCTAAATGTATTTGAACTAAAGCAGGCAAGGGATAATATTTCATATATTGACGGCAGAATAACAGCACAGAAAAAGAATGTCGAGATGGCGAAAAAATCCCTGGAGATAGCGCGCTTTCAATTGAATGAGGCAATGAAGGAACGCAAAATACATGAAAAACTCAAGGAAAATGCATTTGAGGAATTCATGCATGAAGAAAATGAGGCTGAAAAGAAAGAGATAGACCAGCTTGTAAGTTTTAGATATAACGATAAAGGAAAGAGGGTGAAGACTGATGGCGAAGAATAATAAGAATGTGTCAGACGGACTTGATGAAGATGGTGAAAGAAGAGGCGGAGGACTTATTGGCGTTCTTATTGCATTTGTGATTGTAATTATCTGGTTATTGGTTTTCGCACTTTTGGTAAAAATGGATGTTGGCGGTTTTGGAACAAATGTCATGCGTCCGCTTATTAAGGATGTTCCTGTTATCAACAGTATTTTACCTAATGTAAGCGATGATAATGTAGCTGCTGAAAATGATTACAGATACAAGACGCTGTATGATGCAATCGAAAGAATAAAGGAGTTAGAACAGCAGGCAGCAATTAAAGATGAACAGCTTGCAACTGATGCGGAAACAATTGAGGACCTTAGAAGTGAGATATCAAGACTTAAGGTTTTTGAGGAAAATCAGCTTACTTATGAAGCTTTGAAAAAAAAGTTTGATGAAGAGGTTGTTTTTACGGACAAAGCACCCGATATAAATGAATATAAGAGTTGGTATGAGCAAATTTATCCGGAAAATGCAGCAGAGCTTTACATCAAGGTGCTGGAAAGACTCAATTATTCACAGAAGGTTAAGGATTGGGCAGCTACGTATTCCAAGATGGAAGCGTCGGCAGCGGCAGCAATTTTGGAAGAGATGACAGGTGACCTTGATCTTGTTACACAGATTCTTCTGAATATGAATGCTACGCAGAGAGCCAATATCCTTGCAGCCATGGATCCTGTTTTTGCAGCCAAGATTACGCATGTAATGTATCCGGAATAAATTTCACTGCTTCCTCTTATAAATAAATTTTATTTATAAAGGAAAGGAGGACACAATGGTAAGTTCCGGAATAAGTGGAAATATAGGTGTTCTGATGCCGGCACAAAATCCCGGTGCGATGGCAGATAAGAGTCAGGATGTGGATTTTGGAGCATTTATGATGCAGTCAGTGAACAAGACAACGGATGCAGAAAATGCAGTACCGGGGCCTAAGACTGAGCAGATAGATGTTCTTGCAGACAGAATGCCTAAGTCATCTAATCGCATTCAGGAGAAGAAGTATTCTGAAGCAAAAGAAAACAATTCTGTTAAACAACAGGATAAAACAACGGATAAAATCAAAAATAGCCCTGATACAGAAACAAAAGTTCAGGATGCAGTTAAGAAAGTAACTGATAAGATTAAGGAAAAATTCGGTGTTACTGATGAAGAAATTAATGCGGCACTGGAAACTCTCGGATTGTCAGTGATGGATTTGCTTGACACAGCCAATCTTACGGATTTTGTTGTTGAATTAACCGGTTTGGATTCTGCGGTGGATTTATTAGTATCACCAAAGCTTACAGAGGGGTTAAATGAACTTACAGCATTTGTAGAGGTGACAATTGAGGAAGCTGCCGATGAACTTGGCATTCCTGTTGAAGAATTAATGGAAACGGTATCAGAAATGGCAAAAAATGAACCGGATTTAAAAAACGGACATCTTGAAGCATTTGACAATACTATTCCAGAGGAAGTCATGGAAAATGCCGGAGAGTCTTTGGAATCTCAGAAAACTGAGCTTTCGCCAAAAGATAAAGCACAGTTAAGTAACTCTCAGGATGATGCTATAACGAAAACTGATTCTGTACAGACAAAGGATGTTAAGGTTACCGTAAAACAGGAGACTCACAATGAAAGCAGCCAGACGGGACACAATGAAAATATGCCTGATATGACGGGTAATATGGTTGACAAGTTTGCCAAGGCTGTTGAGCAGGCCTTTGAGGTAAGAGAAGTTTATGAATTTGTGGAGCCGTCACAGATTGTTGAGCAGATAATAGAAACTGCAAGAATTAACCTTAACCAGGAAGTTACATCTATGGAAATGATGTTAAATCCTGAAAGTCTTGGCAAGGTTAATCTTAATATTTCTGTTAAAGAGGGTGTTGTTACAGCATCATTTGTTGCCCAGAATGAAGTCGCAAGGGAAGCAATTGAGAGCCAGATATCTGTTCTTAAAGAAAACTTTAATCAGCAGGGACTTAAGGTTGAAGCGGTTGAGGTAACAGTTGAGAGTCGTGCGTTTGATTCAAATGCCGGCAGGGAACAGAATAATGAATTTAATGAACAGCATGAGGAAGCAGGTAAGAAGAGCCAGCGTCCTTTGAGGCTGGACAGCCTTGATGATTTGTCATCGGAAGATCTTACTGAAGGTGAGAAAATTGTACTTGATATGATGGCAAATGAAGGCAACCAGGTTAATTTTACAGCGTAAAGGAGTGAGATAATATGGCAGTTACACAGGGAATTGATGATAAAGGCAATTTAATACAGGGATCTTCATATTATAATTCCACATCAGCTTCAACAAAAAGCAATGACACACTTGATAAAACAGCATTTCTTAATTTGCTGGTGGCAGAAATGAAGTACCAGGATCCGCTTGAACCATCTTCCAATACTGATTATGTAGCACAGCTTGCAACATTCTCGCAGGTTGAGTCAATGCAGAACATGCAGCTTACATACCAGCAGCAGCAGGGAGCAAATCTTACAGGTAAGCCTGTTATAATGAGAACTGAGACAGCATCAGGTGAGACAGGATATATCTGTGGAAGAGTTGAGTACATGGTCACAGAAGACAGCAAAGTATTTTTATCCATCAACGGTTCATTATATAACATTGATGACCTTGATACAGTTCTTGAAGAGGAATACTACAAGACGGTAGTTCTTAAGGAAGAAGAGGAAAAGGGCACGGATGTAACTGAAACAGCAGAATAGGGGTTGATTTTATGGAGAGAATCAATAATTATATTTCAATTGATCAGATTGCCGGACAATTACTTAATCATAATGTTTCTAATGACAATTCGACAAAAAATAATATTTCTTTTGAAGAAGTACTAAATAAACAGCGTTCGATTGCCGAAATATTAGATGGACAGAGAAGTGAGACCGTTAAATTTTCAAAGCATGCGGGAAACAGACTTGCAGAGCGCAATATCAGCCTGACAGATGAACAGATGAAACGTCTGGAGAGTGGAATTGACAAGGCTGGTGCGAAGGGAATCAAGGAATCTCTGGTTATTCTTGATAATTATGCTTTTATTGTTAACACCGGTAATAACACGGTAATCACGGCAATGAATCAGGAATTTGAAGAAGATAACATTTATACAAATATAGACGGAGCCGTTATTATTTAGCTGGACCTTATGGAAGCAAGATAACCCTGACTGCCTGATGGGTTATAAAAACGGTTCTCCATCTAAATGAATGGAGGAATTTAATTATGATGAGATCATTGTATTCTGGTGTATCGGGTCTTAAGGTTCACCAGACAAAGATGGATGTTATTGGTAACAATATTGCCAATGTTAATACTGTTGCTTATAAATCAAGCTCGGTAACATTCAGCGAAGTTTTTTACCAGACAACACAGAATGCAGCAGGTTCAAATGCAGCTACCGGACGTGGTGGTACAAATGCCAAGCAGATTGGTCTTGGTTCTAATGTCGGAGCTATCAGCTCTTCAATTTCATCAGAAGGTGCTTCACAAAGAACAGATAACGCATTTGACTTAAGAATTTCAGGAGATGCTTTCTTCGTAGTACAGAGCAATGGTGAAAGATTATTTACAAGAGCCGGTAACTTCACACTTGATGATTCAGGATATCTGGTTACTTCATCAGGTGCATATGTAATGGGCTGGCAGGTTGACAAGGAAACAGGTGCAATACAGAAGGACACCGTATCTCCGCTTCAGCCAAAGAGTGCAGATTTTTCTTATACACAGCCTGAGGCAACGACAAATTATACATTAAGCGGTAACATTAACAGAGAGGATACCAACTTTGTAAATAATAAGCCGGCTGCCATGAGCGTTAAGTTTTTTGACAGCCTTGGATATGAGTATACGGCTAATATCAATGTTTATCAGGATGCTACGGATGTTAATAAATATAATCTTGAACTTGGAGATATCTACTGCAATAACAAGAAGACTAACCTTCGTGCAGCTGATGTAAATCTTGGAACAATTGAGTTTGACGCAACAACAGGTAAGCCTAAAAACGGTGTACTCAATGCAAATGGCGAGATGGTGTATGAATTCAGCATTGCGGGTTTGTCAGCTAAGTCGCAGACTGATCTTGGTCTTTCGGATGAGGACTGGAGCCAGATGTTTATTGCACCGACTGACAGTACATATAATGACATAGCAGTTGATTACAGCAAGATGACTGCTATTGCAGATGAATCCAATATTAAGGGTGCTTATGGTAATCCTGACGGAATCGGTAAAGGAAAGGGTGTTGGTAAGTTAACAGGTATTTCTGTAGGACCGGATGGAAGTATTTCGGGTTCATACAGCAATGGTGATGTTAAGGTGCTTGGACAGATAGCAGTTGCTTCGTTCGCTAACCCTGCAGGTCTTGAAAAGGTTGGAGATAACTATTATGCAGCAACTCTTAACTCAGGACTGTTTGATGGTATCGGTTATGATGTTTCCGCAACAGGCGGCTCGATTTCATCAGGTGTTTTGGAAATGTCCAACGTAGACCTTTCAACAGAATTTACTGAAATGATTACTACACAGAGAGGTTTCCAGGCTAATTCAAGAATTATCACCGTATCAGATACATTAATTGAAGAACTTGTAAATCTGAAGAGATAATTGTAATAATTTGTAAAATTTAAGGTCAAAACAAATTTTTATGGTTTGTTTTGACCTTATCTTGTATTTATGAAAGAATTATGATACAATATGTTGAGGCTATGTTTAATTACATGGGTCATTCATATTTGCCGGGAGGAGATTTTATGATTGAGTTAACTCGTTTAAATGATTCTACAATCATGATTAATGGAGATTTAATTGAATCTGTTGAAGAAACTCCTGATACGGTAGTGACACTGACTACCGGCAAAAAATATGTTGTCAAAGAAAGTAGACAGGAAGTGAAAAATTTAGTAATATCTTATAAGCAGAATATTATTAAATTTTAATCATACATACACAGGCGGTGAAAATAGATGGATATTTCAACACTTATAGGTATTTTGGCTGGTATTGGACTTATTCTTTTCGGTATCATACAGTCCGCGGGAACAGTGTCTGCCATTTGGGACAGTTTCCTTGACCTGCCTTCGTTTATTATTACGCTGGGCGGTACAATTACAGCACTTATAACGTCTTATCCTATGCCGGTTTTTATCAGTAACCTTAAATCTATTGGTAATGCTTTTAAAATGCCGCAGCTTGATGAAAATGGAACAATTATGAAGATTATAGAGCTTTCCAACGTTGCACGTAAGGAAGGCTTGCTTGCGTTGGAGGAACTCGGAAGCAGTCTTGAAGATGAATTTATGAAGAAGGGTATTCTTCTTATTGTAGATGGTACGGAACCGGATCTCGTCAGGGGAATCATGGAGACAGAGCTTTCGTGTATAGAGTCGAGACATAAATCGGTAATCGGATTTTGGGAAAATATGGCATCAATGGGTCCTGCCTGGGGTATGATTGGTACCCTTATCGGACTTGTTAATATGTTAAAGAACCTTGAAGATGCATCAACAATCGGTCCTAACATGGCCGTTGCCCTGTTGACGACACTTTATGGTTCCATGGTTGCAAACTGGATTGCAACTCCAATTGCAGCTAAATTAAAATACAACAATGATTTGGAAATTCAGTTGAAGGAAGTAACAATTGAGGGACTTCTTTCTATTCAGGCGGGTGAAAACCCTCGAGTTATAGAAGAAAAACTGAAATCATTTATTGCACCTAAGAGCAGAAATGCTATTGGCAACGATTCAAATGTTGGAGGTGAATAAATTTGGCAAGAAAGAAACAGGAAGATGCACCCAAGGGCTCTCCGGCGTGGATGTCCACGTTTAGTGATTTAATGAACCTGTTATTGTGCTTCTTTGTTTTGTTGTTTTCAATGTCTTCAGTAGATGATAAAAAATTCCAGGAGGTTTTGGCATCAATACAGTCAAGCTTCAGTATCTGGGATGGCGGCGGCCGTGGTATAGAAGAAGGAATTCTGATTTCAAGCGGTGTGAGCCAGTTATCGGAATTAAGCTCATATTATAATTCCATGGGACTTAATGAAGACGGAGATGATGAGACGACAACGGAAGATGGGTCAAAATCTGCATTTGAAGAAGTAGAAGAAGAAAAGATGAAAGAGTCCCAGGAAATGGCTGAATATATGGAAGAGAAGCTTGATGATATGAATCTTTCCAGTGAAGTTGAAGTTATTACCACTTCGTCATATGTAATGCTCAACTTAAACAGCGGAATTCTTTTTGACCCCGGCAAGGATGAACTCAAACCGGAAGCTTTGGATACATTATCCAAGGTTGGAGAAATATTACTGGATTATGACGGATATATTATTGAGATTGTCGGACACACTGACACCGTTCCGATTCATTCTGCCAAGTTCCCGGACAATGCAATGCTTTCAATGTGCAGGGCATATTCTGTTTATAAGTATTTTGAGGATGTTGTAGGTCTTGACCCGGCCAGCATGAAGAGCTCAGGCAGAGGAGAAAATGTACCTATTGCCGACAACTCAACAGAAGAGGGCAGAGCACAGAACCGTCGTGTTGAAATCAAGATTTATAATTCTTTTACAACGAATTAATTCGTGAAAGGTGAGTAAGATGAAGAAGAACACATTGAATATTATTATTTTGACATTTACATTAATTAATCTTGTTTTAAATATATTAATTATATTTTCTGTTATTCCGACTGCTAATAAGACCAATAACCTTATTACCAAGGTCGCACAGATTATTGATCTTGAAATTAAGACAGAATCAGGAAACGGTTCGGCTAATCTTAGTATAGATCAGATTGACACAAGATATGTTACCAATTCAGACGGCAGTACAAAGCTTACAATTTCAATTCCAAGCAGTGATGGAAAGAATCATTACGCAATAGCTACAGTAGCTGTATCTCTGGACAAGACACATGATGATTATGCTAAAATGTCAGAGAACTTTGGTAATGCAATGAGCTTAATTGCGAGCAAGGTTGACGCTGTCATATCAACATATTCATATGAGGTGTCAATGGCATCGAAGGCAGAAATGCAGCAGAAAATACTTGAGGAGTTAAGACTTTTGTTTCAGTCGGATATGATTTATGATGTATCATTCTCAAGTTACCAGGTCAACTAATTTAGTTATATATAAAGGACGTCAGGATAAGTGTATTGGAGGTGAGAACAGATGGCAGACGTTATGTCCCAGGAGGAGATAGACAGACTCCTGAATCAGATTAGCAGTGGCGAATTTGATGTGGATGAAATGAAAAATCAGCCTGAAAAGCAGGTCAAAAATTATGATTTTGCAAGACCGTCTAAGTTCTCAAAAGAGCATTTAAGAACATTAGAGATTATATTTGAACATTATGGAAGACTTTTGTCTACAGAACTGCCTGCATACCTTAGAAAAAATGTTCAGGTAGATGTAATGAATTCTGAAGTAGTTATTTATTCGGAATTCTCAAATGCATTATCTAATCCGGTATTGCTCGGCGTTGTTAACTTTACGCCGCTTAAAGGCAATGTCATTATAGAACTTGGTGCTAATCTCGGATATGCCATAATTGACCGTCTGCTTGGCGGTGAAGGAACAGCATTAGAGAAAAACAGGGATTTTTCTGAAATAGAATTATCAATTCTTGAAAGAATTTTTAATATATGTGTTAATCTGCTTAGGGAACCATGGAAAAATGTTGTAAACATTAATCCGAGACTTGAAAGAATTGAAACCAACTCACAGTTTGCACAGATTATTTCACCTAGTGAGACAATTGCAATTATCACAATATCCATAAAGATTGGTGAAGTAAGCGGACTTATGAATATCTGCCTTCCGTTTACCTGTCTTGAGACTGTTATGGATAAACTTAACACGAAGTACTGGTTCTCAACCATGCAGGATAAGGATGACAATTCGTATGAGGCGGCAATTGAAACGCTTATTTCGAAAGCACAGGTTCCTGTTAAGGCTATTTTGGGAAAAAGTACAATTTCGGTTTGTGACTTTGCAAATTTACAGCTTGGTGACATAATTAAGATAGACAGGAAAGTTGAAGATGAACTGGAAGTATATGTAGGTGATATACGTAAGTTTAAGGCATTGCCCGGTTCATTTAATGATAATTATGCAGTTAGAATTACTGAAGTAATAAGAGAGGAGTGAGCAGTATAAAATGGATGGAATGTTATCGCAGGACGAAATAAATGCATTATTAAGTGGAATGAGTTCAGGAGATGATGCGACAGCTTTTTCTTCTCCGGATGTTAATCTTCTGTCTCCGGAAGAGGAGGATGCACTTGGAGAAGTATCCAATATCTGTATGGGAACAGCGGCGACAACGCTTAGCTCCTTATTAAATCAGAAAGTAAATATTACCACTCCACAAGTTTCATATATGACGTGGGATGAATTGTCTGCTGAATATCAGAAGCCATGCGTTTTGATGCATATTTCTTATAAAGAGGGAATAGACGGAAATAATGTTCTGGTATTAAAAGAAGATGATGTTAAAATAATTACGGATCTTATGATGGGCGGTACCGGTGAAATAACTGATGAACCGCTTGGAGAACTGCACTTAAGCGCAATTGGTGAGGCAATGAATCAGATGATGGGTTCGGCTGCAACATCAATGTCCTCCCTTTTAAACCGTAAGATTGATATTACTCCACCGGTTGCCAATCTTGTTGATATGACAGCAGACGGGGATTTTAATAAGCCGGACTTTTTAAAGAAATCTTTTGTTAAGGTTGCATTTAAAATGCAGATAGGAGAGTTGATTGACAGTGAACTGATGCAGCTTTATCCTATTGAATTTGCTAAGGAACTGTATACAATGTTTGTAGTTCCTGATGAAACACCGGCACCGCCGCAACAGTCAGCACCGCAGCCTGTGCCACAGCCGGTACAACAGCCGGTACAACAGCCTGCACCACAACCTGCATCACAGCCGATGCCACAGCAGCCGGTTCCGCCGATGGGATACCAGATGCCGCCGATGGGATATCAGATGCCTCCGATGTATGCACCGCCACAGCCGGATGTAAATGTACAACAGGCTTCATTCCAGGCATTTAATCCTGGATTGGTGTCACTGACTCAGAAGGAAAATATTGATCTTATTATGGATGTTCCGTTGGAGGTTACGGTTGAACTTGGCAGAACTCATAAGTCAATATCGGATATTCTTGAATTTGCGCCGGGTACTATTGTAGAACTTAACAAGATAGCAGGTGAACCGATAGATGTACTTGTTAATGGCAAGTATGTGGCAAAGGGTGAAGTTGTTGTTATTGAGGAGAGTTTTGGCGTAAGAATAACTGAAGTAATGAAATAATTTGTCGATTAATAAAAAAATATGTATGAAAAATTTGTATTATAATGTATAATTAATTCATACCAGTTCTTAATAAAGTTAGGATAGGAGATTGTTACTATGGCAAAAAACATTTTAGTATGTGATGATGCGGCATTTATGCGTATGATGATTAAGGATATTTTAACCAAGAATGGCTATACGGTTGCCGGTGAAGCAGAAAATGGAATCAAGGCTGTTGAAAAATATGTCGAATTGAAGCCTGATTTAGTGCTTATGGATATTACCATGCCGGAGATGGATGGCATTCAGGCATTAAAGAAGATTAAGGAAGCAGATGCTGCTGCATCGGTAATAATGTGTTCAGCTATGGGTCAGCAGGCAATGGTTATTGAATCCATCCAGTCAGGAGCAAAGGATTTCATAGTTAAGCCGTTCCAGGCAGACCGTGTTATTGAAGCTGTTAAGAAGGTAGTTGGTTAACAGATGATTCTTTGCTATAGCGGTGTAGATTCCGTAGCACAGTTTCTGACGGTTTTTTTAATATTTATATTTGTGCTGGTGCTTACATATTTTGCAACCCGGTTTGCGGGCGGATATAAGAAACGCATGATGGCAGGACAGAATATAAAGATAATGGAAACTGTCAGTATTTCGGCTTCAAAATATTTACAGATTATTAATGTGGGGGCAAGATATTTTTTGATTGCCGTCACCAAGGATAATGTTACATATCTTTGTGAGCTGAATGAGGAAGATGTGGAATTTACAGAGAATGATTCAAAAGATTCATTTCAAAATATTTTCGATAAATTGAAAAAAAATGGACAGGTGCTTCATGATGAGGAAAAAGATCATTAGTATGCTTCTTATTATGCTGGTGTTTGTATGTATGTCCGGCGTATGCAGGCAGAAAGTATTTGCAACCGGCATTTTGGATGCTGTTACCATGGATGAGCCTACTGAGGAAGATAGTAGTTTGGATAATGAGGATTCGAGGAATCTCATTAGTATAGGCATTGCTGCCGGAGATGGTTCGGATCTTGCCAGTGTATTGCAGATGCTTCTTGTATTGACGGTGATTTCTTTAGCACCGTCTATTCTTATAATGCTGACATCCTTTACACGAATCATTATTGTGCTTCATTTTATAAGGACAGCGGTCGGAACGCAGACTGTTCCGCCTAATCAGGTTATGACGGGACTTGCGTTATTTCTTACATTTTTCATTATGGCGCCAACATTTAATCAGATTAATGAAGAGGCTATACAGCCACTGGCTAATAATGAAATTACTGCAGAAGAGGCATTTGAACGCGGTATTGTGCCTTTAAGAGACTTTATGATAAGACAGACTCCTGACAAGGATATTAAGACCTTCGTGGATCTGGCGCAGCTTGAGGATATTGAGGATTACGATGATATCCCTCTTACAGTCATTATACCGAGTTTTATTATAAGTGAGCTTCGAATTGCATTTACAATAGGATTTCTAATTTATCTGCCATTCATAGTAATTGATATGGTTGTTGCATCAACGCTTATGTCTATGGGTATGATGATGCTTGCACCGACAATTATTTCGCTGCCGTTCAAGGTATTGTTATTTGTAATGGTTGATGGTTGGAATCTGGTAATAAAGAGTTTGGTAACAACGTTCTATTAAGTACGCCGGTTGTACTAAATAGGACGTTTGTTGGATAAAGGGGTGTTTAGTATGTCGCAGGGCGAAGTCCTAATGGTAGCAAGAGATACAATCTGGATAATTTTAAAATCGGCACTTCCATTATTGCTGATTTCATTAATAGTGGGATTGATTGTCAGCTTATTTCAGACACTCACATCCATTCAGGAGCAGACTCTTACGTTTGTTCCCAAGCTTCTTGCGGTCTTTTTGACGTTAATGCTTTTAGGATCATGGATTGCCAATTCGATTGGCTCGTATGTTGTTAATTTATGGTCGAATTTTGGCACATATATTAGGTGAGGCCTATGCTGAATTATGATACTTTTTTTCAGGAGTGGGAAATCTTTCTGCTGATATTAATGAGAATTGCGTCATTTGTTTATGTTGCACCTTTTTTTAATACAGCGAATACACCGCGTAAGATTAAAATAGGTTTTTCTTTTTTTGTTTCTATAATCTGTTTTCAATTATATCCGGAAATGACTGTAGAATATTCAGGAGTAATCGGTTACGCCTCACTTGTGCTTAAGGAAGCAGTTGTAGGCCTTCTGATAGGGGCAGTGTGCAATATGACAATGATGATATTACATTTTGCCGGACGTTTTATTGATATGGATATAGGCTTATCCATGGCATCTGTCATGGACCCTACTAACAATACCCAGAACGGTATAGTCGGTACAATTTACTATTATCTTGTTCTTTTAATACTCATTGCTTCTGATATGCACAAATATCTTATATCAGCGATAATGCAGACCTTTTACTGGATACCTGCGGGGCAGATGACGGTTGACTTAAGTCTGTACTCGACGATACTTGATTTTATAACCCAGTATTTATTAATTGGTTTTCAGATAGCTTTGCCGATATTTGCAAGTATGCTTATTATAAATGCTGTTTTAGCAATAATGTCAAGAGTTGCACCTAACATGAATATGTTTGTTGTTGGTATGCAGATTAAAATTGTTGTCGGAATATGTGTCTTGTTTTTGACGGTAGTAATGCTGCCGGGGGTAAGTGATTATTTATTCGATTTAATGAAAACCATGATTGTAAAGGTAACTCAGGGATTAGGCGGAAATGGAATATAAATTAGATGATTTGGTATTAAAATATAATCTGCAATTCTTCGCAAAAGACGGCCCCGGTGGTGAAAAGACGGAGCCGGCTACACAGAAGAAATTAGATGATGCACGTAAAGAGGGACAGGTTGCCAAAAGTAAAGAACTGGTCAGTGCCCTCTCTTTAATGGTGCTTTTTTTAATTATAAAATTTTATGCTCCAAGACTGGGTAATCTGTTTATGCAATGTTTTCGTGAATGTTATAAGATTATTGAACTGATTATAACTGACCAGAAAGTTGCACCTAACACACATCTGTTAATCGCAACGGTAAGAAATGCAATAATTGATATACTGTTGATGATTCTTCCGATTCTTCTTATCAGCTTTGCTGTTGCGTTTGTCAGCAATGCCGTACAATTCAAATGGAAGGTGACTGCCAAACCGCTTGAACCTAAATTAAGTAAATTTAATCCGATAAACGGGTTTAAGAGAATTTTTTCAACAAGGCAGCTTGTTGAATTGTTAAAAAGTATTGCGATGGTTGCAGTCGTTATATACATGACATACAGTACAATAAAAGATGAATATACTTTGCTTTTTACACTGTATGACATGACAGTGCTTCAGGCAGTCAGGCTGATTGCCGGCGTTATTGTTGATCTTGGAATTAAAATTAGCGCACTGTTTCTTATTGTGGGTCTGGCAGATTTCATGTATCAGAAGTATAAATTTAACGAAGACATGAAGATGACCAAGCAGGAAACAAAGGATGAATATAAGCAGACAGAAGGTGATCCTCAGATTAAGGGTCAAATCAGGCGGAGGATGCAGGAAGCATCAAGAAGGAGAATGATGCAGGCTTTGCCGGAAGCAGATGTTGTTATTACGAACCCGACACATTTTGCAGTTGCGCTAAAATATGATACAAATGTTTCAAAAGCGCCTGTTGTAATTGCCAAGGGAGCAGATTATCTGGCATTTAATATAAAGGATAAGGCGAAAGAGTATGGCATTGAAATTGTAGAAAATAAACCTTTGGCCAGACTGTTATATCATAATGTTGAGGTTGGTGCTGAAATTCCGCCTGAATTATATCAGGCAGTGGCGGAAGTTTTGGCTTATGTATATTCACTGCACCACAAAATTTAATAAAATTGTCGAAAAACAAACTTTTTTGAATAATTTCGTAGTCATAAAGGGTGCTTTCATGTTATACTGTTCTTTAGGTTAATTTTTAAAGGCTGGGGAAAGGAGGAACAAAAATGAAAAAGACAGATGTTGCAATAGGCGTATATATACTTGCGGCAGTTATTTTCTTCATTGTTCCTATCCCGGCAGGACTGCTTGATGTAATGATTGGACTCAATATTGCATTTGCACTTGTAATCCTTTTTAATGCATTATATTCACAGGAAGTTCTTGATATGGCAGCATTTCCTACAATGCTTCTGTTCACCACAATTTTCAGAATCTCTCTTAATGTTTCGTCAACAAGACTTATTCTTTCTACCGGTAATCCGGGACAGGTAGTTGAAACATTTGGTGAGTTCGTTGGTGGAAATGACCTTATTATTGGTTCAATTATCTTTATTGTGCTCCTTATAGTGCAGTTTATGGTAATCAATAAAGGTTCTGAACGTGTTTCAGAAGTAACAGCAAGATTTACACTTGATGCTATGCCGGGTAAGCAGATGGCGATTGATGCTGACCTTAATACCGGAGCCATAACCGATAAGGAAGCAACGGAGAGGAGAAAGAAGATACAGGAAGAATCAAGCTTCTTCGGAGCTATGGATGGTGCTACAAAGTATGTAAAGGGAGATGCTACGGCAGGTCTTATTATAACAGTTATTAATCTTGTCGGCGGTATTGCCATGGGAGTCCTCCGTCAGAATATGGCGATAGGGGATGCACTAAGCCGATATGCAATTCTTACGATAGGTGACGGTCTTGTGAGCCAGATACCATCGCTTTTGATTTCTTTGTCAACCGGTATAATTGTTACCAAGGGTGCGAAGGAAGAAGGACTTTCCAATATGCTTGTCGGAGAACTTTTTTCCATGTCCAACGTTCTCTATATGGTTGGCGCAACATTATTCTTCCTCGGATTACTTACACCGCTTCCGGCATTTATTTTCTGTACGGTTGGTATAATGTTCTTTGTAGTTGGTGCAATGACGAAGAAACGTGAAGGTATACAGTCAATTGAAGGTGAAGTTGAGTCTGAAGAGGAACAGGCCAAGGAAATACGAAAGCCGGAGAATGTTACATCGTTATTGTCGGTAGACCCTATAGAGCTTGAGTTTGGATATGGAATTATTCCACTGGCTGATGTCAATCAGGGCGGTGATCTGCTTGACCGAGTTGTTATGATCAGAAGGCAGATTGCACTTGAGCTTGGTACGGTAGTGCCTATTATCCGTCTGCGTGATAATATTCAGTTAAATCCAAATCAATATATTATTAAAATTAAAGGAATTCAGGTCAGTGAAGGTGAAATATTATTTGACCATTATATGGCAATGAACCCTGGATATGTAGAAGAGGAAATTACCGGTATTCCGACATTTGAACCATCTTTCCATCTGCCGGCAATCTGGATTACGGAAAGTCAGCGTGAACGAGCTGAATCATTAGGATATACGGTAGTTGATGCTCCTTCGATTATTGCAACGCATCTGACGGAAGTGATAAGGAATCATATCGCTGAGCTTCTTACACGTCAGGATGTTCAGAATCTCATTAACAATGTTAAGGAAAATAATTCGACGATTGTTGAGGAACTTGTTCCAAAACTCGTTGGTGTCGGTGATATACAGAAGGTACTGCAGAATCTTTTAAGAGAGGGAATTTCAATAAGAGACCTTGTTACAATATTTGAAACAATTGCAGATCACGCAACAGTGACAAGGGATACGGATATACTTACCGAATATGTAAGACAGAGTCTTAAAAGAACCATTTCATGCAAGTTTTTCACTCCGAACGAGACTACAAGTGTTGTAACACTCGATCCGACGGTAGAACAGGAAATAATGAATTCTGTCAAGCAGACGGAGCAGGGGGCATATCTTACACTTGCGCCTGACAGAGTAAAGAAGATAATGAATTCGGTTGAAACAGAAATAAAGAAGCTTGAAAATATGGGCAAGAATCCAATAATAATCACTTCGCCTATTGTCAGAATGTACTTTAGAAAACTTGCAAGTGATTATTTTAAAGATATCATTGTAATTTCGTACAATGAGGTTGATTCGAACATAGAATTACAATCAGTTGGGATGGTGACGGCATAAGATGATAGTTAAGAAATTTGAGGCACAAACAGAAACCGAAGCTGTAATGAAGGCTAAAGAAGAGTTAGGCCCTCATGCTGTTGTTTTGAATGTCAAGACAGTCAAGCAGAGGGGAATAATGAAGTTATTCAAAAAGGATAAGGTTGAAATAACGGCAGCTTTGGAGGAAAGGGAATTTGTACAGGAAATTAACGAAAAAAAGCCTGTAATGCCTTCGGAAAATGGTCAGCAAAAGCATATTGATGTGAAAGTCAATGATTCAGAAAGCGTTAAAACAAATGCTGACAGTAATCTTGAAAAGAAGCTCGACAATCTGTCGGAAATGCTTAAAAATCAGATTAACGAAAATAAAGACGAGAAGAAGAACAGTGCCGGGGCTGATTTAAAGGACGGAGAAGATCCGCGTCAGGAAGCAATGAACAATAACATCAAAACTTTGAGATTGATTTACAACAAATTAATCGATAACGAGGTTGATGAGAAATATGCCAATAAGTTAATAAATGAAATTGAAAGCTCGCTCAAGAAAGAGTCTAATATTGACAGTGTTCTTGCCGGGGTATATCAGAAAATCATCTTAAAGCTAGGAGAAGCTGATACAATAAATCTGACTGACAAGCAGAAGGTCGTATTCTTTGTAGGACCAACCGGTGTTGGTAAGACAACTACCATTGCAAAGATTGCTTCCAAGTTTAAGCTTAATGAACATAAAAAAGTTGCATTTATCACATCAGATACATACAGAATTGCTGCAGTTGAGCAGCTTAATACATATGCCAATATTTTAGATGTTCCGGTTAAGGTTGTATATACTGAAGAGGAACTAAAGAATGGTATTGCAGAGTTTAAGGACTATGATTTAATACTTGTTGATACAGCAGGACGTTCGCATAAGAACATTGAACAGAAGGATTCGGTAATTGATTTGTACAAATCGGTTAAAAATGATGAAAATGCACCGGATACGGAAGTTTATCTGGTGTTGAGTGTTACTACCAAGTACAGGGATCTGATAAGCATTGCAAAGGCATATGAAAATCTTGGCAATTATAAGTTACTTTTTACAAAACTGGATGAAACAGGGGCGTTAGGTAATATTTTAAATATTAAGCTTCTTACCGGAGCACCGCTGTCATATACGACAGCCGGACAGAACGTACCGGATGACATTGAAACAATTAACGTACAGAAATTAGCAAAGCAGCTGCTTGGAGGAAAGGTGTAATATGGATCAGGCTGAAGGTTTAAGAAATATAATTAAACATCAGAATCAGAAGCTTGTAAGCGGTGCTCGCGTTATCACTGTTACCAGTGGTAAGGGCGGTGTCGGTAAATCAAGCACTGCGATTAATCTGGCACTGCATTTTCAAAAGCTTGGAAAGAAAGTAATAATACTTGATGCAGATTTTGGACTTGCCAATGTAGAGGTAATGTTTGGAGTTATTCCACAATATAATCTTTCGGACATTATGTATAAGGGTAAGGAGTTAAAAGATATTATTATTCAGGGACCTGAAGGTGTAGGCTTTATTTCAGGAGGTTCAGGAATAGCCAAGCTTGTTAATATGGACAATGAGCAGATAAAGCGACTGGTTTATAAGATGTCTGAATTGGAAAAAATGGCTGACATAGTCATAGTAGATACAGGTGCCGGAATTGCGCCGAGTGTTTTGGAATTTGTTGCGGCAAGTTCAGAAGTAATACTTGTGACAACGCCGGAGCCGACATCAATAACCGATGCATATGCTCTGTTAAAGGCGCTTAATATGTTCCCGGGTTTTGATAAGAATGATACCAGGATAAAGGTCTTATGCAATAAGGTTAATTCAGTAAGTGAAGGAAATACATTATTTGAGAAGCTTAACATGGTAGTTAGTAAATTTTTAAATATACAGTTAAGCATGCTTGGCTGTATTCCGCAGGATTACTCAGTTACCAAGGCAGTTATGAAACAGACTCCGGTAACATTGATGTATCCGAATGCGCCTGCTACAAAGGCGTTTGCCGATGCTGTCAGAAATCTTATTGAGGACAGTGATAACGGACATAGCCAGAAAGTTGGTATTGGAAGATTCTTTATAAATGTTTTCAATAGAAGACGATAATGCACTATACTTAAGAACAGAGGTGTTTTCATGTTAGAAGATATTTTATCCCTTGGCAACAAAATAGAAATGCAGGAAATAGACACAAGTATGAATGCTGCCAAATCACACGAAAACAAAAGAGTGTATGTAAGCCAGATTCTCGAGTTTGATGAGGATGAGGATAATCTCATGAGTATTGCAATGCCTATCTATGAGGGTAAGCTTATCCCGTTAGAGGTCGATAAGAGATTTGACATGTATTTTTATACTGCAAAAGGAATCTATTCCGGTCAGGCAGTTATTGAAAACAGATATAAAAGTAATAATATTTATATTCTTTTGGTAAGGGTAACATCACAGTTAAAAAAATTTCAACGAAGACAGTTTTTCAGGCTTGATACCAATGTTGAAATAAGATACAAGGAGTTTTCTTCTGATGATGAGAAATACTACAGGCTGATGGGTAAAATTTCTGACAGTATGAATGAAAAAGCATTTTCAGCAGGTATTTCACTTGATATCAGCGGCGGAGGTGCAAGATTTGTATCAAAGGACAACCTGCAAAAAGACAGTAACATTCTGGTACAGATGACATTGACGATGGATGATAAAGTGTGTAAGTTTGAATCTGTTGCAAAGGTAATTGCATCAATTCCTGCCAGAAATAAAAATAATGTTTATGAAAACAGAATAGAATTTGTTCAAATTAAAGACGAAGAGCGTGAACAATTAATAAAATATATTTTTTGGGAAGAAAGAAACAGAAGAAAAAAGCAGCTTGAATAGGAAGGAGTCAAAATGCGTAAAAAAATACTTGTAGTTGATGACTCTGCACTCATGAGAAGGGTTATATCTGATATAATTAATTCACAAGATGAATATGAAGTTGCGGATGTAGCAAGAGACGGCATTGAAGGACTGGAAAAAATTACAGCCGCTCCCAAAGCCTATGACCTTATTATTCTTGATATCAATATGCCGAAGATGGACGGAATAGAAGTCCTTTCAAGACTGTGGGAGTCACATGTAAGGCATAAGACAATAGTTGTCAGTACAGTAGCTGTTGAAGGTGCAAGGGAAACGATTCGGGCGCTCGAACTCGGAGCATTTGATTTTGTAACCAAACCGATGAATTTTGCCGATGTTAAGGGCGGTGAATTCAGTTCAAGACTATTAAGCTCAATCAAAATTGCTTTGAGTGCTGAAGAACTTGAAAAAGATACTGTCACGCCGAAAGAAATCAGAACCAAACGGCCGCTAAATGTGAATAAGGCTGTTTCATTGCAAAAAGGAGGCCCTGATGGTAAGATTGTTGCACTTGCCTGTTCAACAGGAGGTCCAAAATCATTACAGAGTGTGATTCCTCTTTTGCCCAAGAATCTTGACGCACCGATGTTAATCGTACAGCATATGCCGAAGGGATTTACTTTATCGCTGGCACAGAGACTTAATGAGTTAAGCGAGATTGAGGTTTCTGAAGCTGTTGAAGGTGAAGTACTTTTAAAGGGGCATGTGTATATTGCACCGGGTGGAAGGCATTTGGAAATCAAGAAAAATGCAGCCGGAAAATACATTGTACATCTCAATGATTCTCCGCCGATAGATGCATTAAGACCTTGTGCCAATGTTATGTATAAATCACTTGCTGATACAGATTTTTCGGAAGTGGTTTGTGTTGTAATGACGGGCATGGGAGCTGATGGAACTAAAGGAATATTACATCTTGCAGACAGAAAAAAAGTACATGTTATCGCACAGGATGCAAAAAGCTGTGTGGTTTATGGAATGCCAAAGGCAATAGCAGAAACCGGATTGGTTAATGAGGTTTTACCTCTTGAAGCAATCGCGGAATCAATAATTAAGAACACGGGGGTGTCTTAAAATGGACGTAAGCCAATATTTAGAGATTTTTATTGATGAATCAAAAGAACATTTACAGTCATTAAGTGATCAGCTGATGATTCTGGAAAAAGAGCCGGAGAATCAGGATACAATTAATGAAATTTTCAGAGCTGCACATACATTAAAGGGTATGGCAGGAACTATGGGTTATAAGCGTATGCAGAACCTTACCCATAACATGGAAAATGTATTGTCAGAAATCAGAAACGGAAAAATGAAAGTTTCAAGCGGACTTGCTGATGTTCTTTTCCAGTGCCTTGATGCATTGGAGACATATGTTGCCAATATTCAGAGTTCTTCTGATGAAGGAACTGATGATAATGAAGCAATTATCAAAGAACTGAATGCCGTTCTTGCAGGAGAGGCGGCAGCACCGGTAACAGCACAGCAGCCGGAGCCTGTTGAAGAGACTAAGAAAGAGGAAACAGGGGAAAATGCCAAGTATAAAAGCATGAAACTGGCTGATTTTGAAAAGAATGCAATCAATGAAGCCATAAACAAGGGAATGAATGTATTTGCCATAACGGTTTCGGTTGACCCGGGCTGTATCTTAAAGGCTGCCAGAGCATTTCTTGTATTTAAGGGACTTGAAGGACATGGCGAAGTAATCAAGTCAGAACCGTGTATACAGGATATTGAGGATGAGAAGTTTGATCTTGATTTCAGCCTCATCATTTTAACCAACGAATCTTATGATAATATTATTAAGATAATTAAAAATGTTTCAGAAATAAGAGAGGCAGTTGGCGAACAGATAAAACAGCCTTATGGTGACAACGCAAAACAGGAAACAAAGACAGAGGAAACAGGAACCACGCAGCCTGAAAAACAGGAAAAACCTGTCACAAGTGCACCGGCACCGGCAGGCAAAACGTCTGCCGCACCTGCTAAACAGACAGGAAAGGCAGTTGCAAGCCGTTCGGTAAGAGTTGATATCGAAAAGCTGGATGTTCTTATGAACCTTGTATCAGAGCTTATCATTGCCAAAAACGGTCTTGTTTCTGCAAGCGCTAATGATGCACGTTCTGCATCGGCCGGCTTTAATGAACAGATTGAATACCTTGAGCGTGTAACAACCAATCTTCATGAATCAGTTATGAAGGTACGAATGATGCCTATTGAGAGCGTTGTAAGCAAGTTCCCGAGAATGATTCGTGATTTGAGCAAAAAGCTTGATAAGAAAATGGAACTTTACATGACAGGTGAAGATACAGAACTTGACAGGACTGTTATTGATGAAATTGGAGATCCTCTGATGCACCTTCTTAGAAATTCGGCTGACCATGGTCTTGAAAGTGCGCAGGTCAGAGAAGAAAGAGGTAAGCCTGAGGTTGGTTCAATTTTCCTTGATGCATATCAGGATGGCAATAACGTTGTTATTGAAGTCAGGGATGACGGTAACGGTATAGACACTGAAAAGGTTAAGAAAAAAGCTATTGAAAAGGGCGTTATTACACAGGAACAAAGTGAAACAATGTCTGAAAAGGATATTATTGATCTTTTATTCAGACCAAGCTTTTCTACAGCAGAAAAAATATCAGATGTATCCGGAAGAGGCGTTGGTCTTGATGTTGTTAAGTCTAAGATTGAAGCACTTGGCGGTGATATTGAAGTAAAGAGTACATATGGAGAGGGAAGCGCATTTATTATCAGACTTCCGCTTACTCTTGCGATTATCCAGGCACTTATGGTTAATCTTGGTAATGAGAAGTATGCAATTGCACTCGGCTCAATCCAGACCATTGAGGATATTCCTGTAACTGATATCAAGTATGTACATTCTAAAGAAGTAATTCATCTGCGTGAAAATGTTATTCCTTTAGTAAGACTTAGAGATCTCCTTGATGTACCTGTTGATGCAGATATGGAAGAAGAACAGAATTTGACGGTTGTTATTGTTAAGAAGGGTGATAAGCTGGCAGGTCTTGTTGTTGACAGCCTGATCGGACAGCAGGAAATTGTTATCAAGTCCCTTGGAAAATACATTAATATCAACAAGATGATTAGTGGTGCCACAATCCTTGGTGATGGTGAAGTTGCACTTATCATCGATGCAAATACATTGGTATAGGAGGGATTGTCATGGAAGAAAACAGAATCGAATCATCAGATTCAGAGAAAATTGTTCAGTATATAGTTGTTCGTATTGGCAATGAGCATTATGGTATCAATATTAATTTTGTTGACAATATAGTAAGAATGCAGGGTATTACAAGAGTTCCGAAAACACAGGTATATTATGTCGGAGTAATTAATCTTCGTGGTGAGATTATTCCTGTAATGAGCCTTCGATTAAAGCTGGGTCTTGAATCGGATCAGTTTACCAACAAGACACGTATGATTATCATAAAGATAGAAAATGCTAAAGTTGCCATCATTGTTGATGAGGTTCGTGAGGTTGTGAGTCTTGAAGAATCAAAAATTGAAAAGGCAGCTTATGATATGAATGATGACAGAACCAATTATATAAGTGCAATTGGTAAGAACAACGGAGAATTGATTTCACTTCTTGATGTTAATGCAGTAGTTATTGAGAAGGACAATGCATAATCAGGATTAAGGAAGGGTATAATGGCAAATATTGATTTAAATGCAGTAGACCCAATGTATATGGATGTGTTGGGTGAAATAGGAAATATTGGTTCGGGCAATGCAACAACAGCACTTGCACAGATGCTCAACAGAAAAATCGATATGTCGGTTCCAAGAATTGCTTTGTTGGAATTTTCACGTGTCACAGATTTGGTTGGCTCGGAAGAGGATATCATGATGGGAATACTATTTGGTATTGAAGGAGATATTTCCGGAATGATGATGTGTCTCTTAAAACCTGAGTCTGCCCATAATCTGATTAATTCACTCATTGGAACACAAAATCGGGGGGATGAGTTTAATGAGATGGAATTATCTGTAGTTAACGAGGTTGGCAATATTATTTCGGGAGCATATCTTAATTCAGTAGCAACCCTTACCAATATGAAGATTATATCAACTGTTCCAAGCACTACGATTGATATGGCGGGTGCGATTTTAAGTGTTCCTGCTATCGAGTTTGGCAAAATTGGCGACAAAGTTCTTATGATAGAAACAAGGATGGGAGAAGGGGAGGCTGTAAGCATATACTTTCTTCTGATTCCGACGCTTGAGTCTTATAACAAGATTCTCACAGCACTTCAGATATAATGGGAGGCGCTGTCATGTCAGAAACAATTAAGGTGGGAATGGCAGATTTGAAAGTCTGCTTTTATCCCGATAAGATTACGACATTAGGACTCGGCTCGTGTGTAGGTATTGCGCTGTATGATCCAATTGTCAGAATTGGCGGTCTGGCTCATATTATGCTTCCGGATAGTACACAGATTCGGAATAATCAAAATATTGCAAAATTTGCAGATACCGGAATTGTAGAATTGATACGTCAGATGGTGGCTGCCGGAGCTAACAGAAGCAGAATAACTGCCAAAATAGCAGGCGGAGCCCAGATGTTTGCATTAAAAAATGATTCGGCATCTGAAATGATGCGTGTCGGGGAAAGAAACGTAGAAGCTGTCAAAAAAGTATTAAAAGAGCAGAATATTGCGATTTTAGCCCAGGATACGGGTGAAAATTTCGGCCGCACTGTTGTGCTTGATACAGCAGACGGTTCGTATCTGATTAAAGCAGTCGGAAAACCTGTTAAGGTAATATAGTCGGAGAGGTAAAGCAGTATGAGATTTCAGAATATGCCTGTGATATTATCACTTCTTGCAGGTTTTTTGGTGTGTATAGTAACATTTTACTATCAATATGACGGCGTTAGCTGGCTGTGGATTGAGTTAGGTACATTAGTTCTGTTCTATATTTTAGGACAGTGTTTAAGAAAGCTTTTTTGTGTAATTCTTGAAGATAAAGAAGAGGAAACGCCTGAAGAAGGAGAAGATACCGTAAATCAGAAGGATGACTCTGAAGAAAAATAAATCTTCAGTCGGAGGTAGTCAATGGACGAAGCGGCAAGAAATAAATTATGGGAAGAATATTCAAAAAACAGACGTGCTGACATCAGGGAAAAACTTATAATTGAATATTCTCAGCTTGTCAAGCTGGTGGCAGGCAGACTGAGTATGTATCTCGGATATAATGTTGAGTATGACGACCTTGTTGGATACGGCATTTTTGGTCTGATAGATGCAATTGACAAGTTTGATTATGGTAAAAATGTAAAATTCGAGACATATGCCAGTTTGAGAATCAGAGGAGCAATTCTCGATCAGATTCGAAAAATGGACTGGATTCCACGTTCGCTCAGACAGAAGCAGAAGAAAATAGATTCTGCAATGGCAAAATTTGAGTCAGAAGAAGGCAGGATGGCGACAGATGAAGAACTTGCCGGTGAACTGGAAATTTCTGTTGATGAATTAAATGAGTGGCAGGGTCAGGCAATGGTAACAAATCTTGTTTCCCTTGATGAATTTACCGCGGCAGGCAGTGAGGTCAGAATGGATGCGACATCTAATTCTCATTTTGAACAGCCAGAGACGGCTCTGGAAAAGGAAGAGCTAAAGGTAAAAATCGCAGAAGCCTTAGATTCACTGACTGAAAAAGAAAGAAATGTAATTGTCCTGTACTACTATGAGGAAATGACATTAAAAGAAATCAGCAGGGTTCTTGATGTAACGGAATCACGCGTATCCCAGCTGCACACAAAAGGACTTCAGAAAATGAAGGGTCAGCTTGGAGATTTTGCATCTATTTTATTTACATAATATTTGGATTATCAGAGGATGAGGTGAATGATATGAATGAATATTTTCAGTTTGAAAATTTAGATGACGGTCTATACATAAATATATTTGCCCCGGAAAGTATGAATCCAAATATTTTTATGGAAATAGTGATAGCTTATCTTGATAAAGCAAAGATACCGGGATGTGATTTAACAGCAATAAAAGGTGCTCTTACAGGCAGCGGGAGAAATACTCACGTAAAGGTTGGAGAAAATGTACTTCCGTCAAACGAATTTGGAGAATACAGGGTATCTTCAGATTTTTTGCGTGTTGAAGCCATCTTTTATCCTGGTTTTGCCGGTGCATCCATGATGAGCGCACAGGAAATTATCCGTGACCTTAATAATATGGGAATTAAGCATGGTATTGATGAAGAGCTGATTAAGCGTCTTGTTGCTGATAAAAAATATTTTGAAAGTTATCAGGTGGCACAGGGTACTCCGGCAGTAGACGGAGTTGACGGTTACATTACATATAAGTTTGAAACACAAAAAAAGGCGGCACCGAGGATAAATGATGACGGAAGTGTGGATTTCCATGATTTGGACACATTGAATCATATAAAGGCCGGGGATGTTGTTGCGGTGATGACACCGGAAATACCGGGTGTATTTGGAACCGATGTATTTGGAAGAAATATTATTCCTAAAAAGGAGCGCAAGGCTGTATTTAAGTATGGCAAAAAGCTTTCTATATCGTCGGATGGCCTCAATTTAATATCTGATGTAAGCGGTCATGTTTCGCTTGAAGGCGAGAAGATATTTGTATCGGATGTCCTTCAGCTCGTAAATGTTGATGCATCTACAGGTGATATCAATTACGACGGAAGCGTTAAGGTATCAGGTAACATTCAGGCAGGATTTTCGGTTAAGGCAAGCGGAGACATTGACGTAAGCGGTGTTGTTGAAGGCGCAAGGGTAGAAGCTGGCGGCAATCTTACGATTGTACATGGTATTCAGGGAATGGCCAAGGCTGTATTAAAATGTAACGGAAACATGGTTACAAAATTTATAGAGGGCGCAGAAAGTGTGACAGTTGGCGGTAATCTTGATACAGATACAATACTGCACAGCAAGGTTGAAGTTCGAGGCAACATAAATGTAAGCGGAAAGAATGGTATTATAGTCGGTGGAGATGTCCGTTCTACGGTAATGATTTCTGCCAAGTTTATCGGAAACTCAATGGGTACGGCAACTACAGTTGGTGTAGGCGTTGACCCTTCAGACAAGAGACGACTCGAAGAACTTAAGAAGGATATAGTGGCCTTAAATGACACTAAGATAAAGCTTAATCAGATTATTGGAGCACTTCGTAAGAAGCAGGAGGCTGATGGTACACTTGAGCCTGAAAAGCTTTCATTTCTTCAAAAATCTACGCGTAACCTTATTTTGGCTGAGCGTGATATGACGGAAAAACGCAATGAATTTGAACAGCTTAGCAAGATGATTTCAGAAGACACAAATGCCAGAATAAAGGTTTCAAGAACTGTTTATCCCGGAGCCAAGATTGTATTTGGCGATACGGTTATGTATGTTAAGAATAAATTTGATTACTGTCAGTTTATGAAGGCAGGAGCAGACATTAAGAGTATTCCGTTATAAGGGGGATGAATATGGCAATTTCACCTATTGATATAAGCATGATGCAAAGAATGTCTGATGTCGCACAAATAAGACAGAATGAAATGACAAGACCTGAGGTGCAGCAGACAACTATTACGCAGAATATAGAAAAGCAGGTTACTAACCAGTCAGAGCAGGTGCTTGAACAGGATAACTCCAATAAAAGCAATACTGAGCATGATGCAAGAGAAAAGGGTAAAAACACCTATTTCTCCAGTGGTAAGAAAAAAAGGAAAACAGAGCAGCAGGACAGGGTAACAATTAAGAGAGATTATCAGTCATTTGATATGAAGATTTAGAAGATTTCTATTAGGAGAAATATTATGACAGCTTTAGAAATACTAATGCTTATAATTGGAATTATATGTTTTGTAGTCAGTTTTATACTGACAAATGATGATTCCGAGCCGGTTTCAAGAAAGAAAGGTTCATATAAGCCTGAGATAACAAAAGAGCAGGAAGAATTTATTGAGGAGCAGGTAGATTCTATTGTGACCAATAAGCTTGCTGAACTCGAGGAATCGACAGAGGCTGCACTTGACAAGATTTCCAACACCAAGATACTTGAGATGAATGAGTATGTTGAGTCAGTCCTTGCAGGTATAGACAAGAATCACAATGAAACTGTGTTTATGTATGATATGCTTAATGATAAGTCCAAGGAAATCAAGGAAGTGCTTAAGGATATTCAGTCAGTAAGAACGGAAATAATTGCTTCGGGTACACAGACTGAGGAGCAGACCAAACATCTTGAACAGCTTATAAAAGAATCCGAAAAAGCCGTAAAGGAAATGGATGTTGCAATCCGTGCGGCATATAAGACCAAGGCGGCAATCGAAGCGGCGGCTGAGGAAACTGTACAGCAGATTCCTGATAATGTCATAACTCCACAGGTGTTTGAACAGAAATCATCAATGTCTAACAGCAGTAATAATCAGCAGTATGAACCGGAGCAGCCGTATATGGCTAAGGTTGAACCGGAAACTATTCTTGCATCTAACTGTAACGAAGAAATTTTGGCGATGCATGCCGAAGGAAAGAGTAATCTTGAGATTGCCAAAAAACTTAACCTTGGTATGGGAGAGGTTAAGCTGGTTATTGATTTGTTCAATAACAGCAGACGATAATGCAGAGGAAGTTAAAATGAAATTAAAATCGTATCTTCGAGGTTTAGGATTAGGAATAATTGTCACGACGATAATACTGGTAATTGCATTTAGGGCAAGAGGCAGGGAAATGACTGACAGTGAAATAATATCAAGAGCACAACAGCTTGGAATGGTTGAAACCTCATTATTTGATTCATCAGACAAAGAGGAAACAGGTACGGCAGGACAGCAAATACAGACTGAATCCTCGGGCGAGGGAATGACAGAGCCTGAGAGCACAAATGAGCCTGAAACACCATCTGAAACTGTACCGGTTGAAAGTGAATCGTCAACGCAGGAAGAGACAACAACGGTAAAAGAAACGGAATCGGTTACGGCAGAGACGACAACTGAGCAGGTAACAACACAGGAGACGACCACGGCTTCGCAGATTGTTACAATCCTGTTTGAAAACATTACGTCTGCAGACAAGGCGTCAAAGCTTTTGTTTGAAGCCGGTATAATACAAAATGTAGAAGAATTCAATCAGTATCTTTCTGATAATGGCTATGCCAGAAAAATTGGCGAAGGAACATTTGAATTCCGCAAGGGTATGTCATTTGAAGAAATAGCAAAGATTATTACAAGACAAAAATAATTTTTAAAAGTACTTGCAAAAGTGCTTGTTTTGTGGTAATCTGTTAAAGTTGTAAAAAACACGCATATGGATTGTCCGGAGGGTGCCGATACGCTTGCGGTTTCCGGAAGTTTGAAATGTGCGGAAGTATTTAAAAACCTGGAGGTAAATAAAATGAGCGTAATTTCAATGAAGCAGTTACTTGAAGCAGGTGTTCATTTCGGACATCAGACAAGAAGATGGAACCCTAAGATGGCAGAGTACATCTACACAGAAAGAAACGGTATCCACATTATCGACTTACAGAAGTCAGTAGTTAAGGTTGATGAGGCTTATGAAGCAGTATCAGAAATCGCTAACAACGGTGGTACAATTCTTTTCGTTGGAACAAAGAAGCAGGCACAGGATGCTGTTAAGACAGAAGCTGAGCGTTGTGGTATGTTATATGTAAATGAAAGATGGTTAGGCGGTATGCTTACCAACTTCAAGACAATCGAAAGCAGAATCGCAAGATTAAAGGCTATCGAGACAATGCAGGAAGATGGAACATTTGATGTTCTTCCAAAGAAGGAAGTTATCCAGTTAAAGAAGGAACTTGAGAAGCTTGAGAAGAATATCGGTGGTATCAAGAACATGAAGAAAATTCCTGACGCTATCTTCGTTGTAGATCCTAAGAAGGAAAGAATCTGCGTACAGGAAGCACATGCACTTGGTATTAAGTTAATCGGTATCGCTGATACTAACTGCGATCCTGAAGAATTAGACGTAGTTATTCCTGGTAATGACGATGCAATCAGAGCTGTTAAGCTTATCGTAGCTAAGATGGCAGATGCTGTAATCGAAGCAAACCAGGGAGAAGAAGCATTAGCAGATGCAGCAGCTGAAGAAGTTGTTGAAGAGAATGTTGAAGCTTAATTAGTTAAGAAATGTAATGCTTCAACCTGATAAAACAGGTTGGAGCATTTTTTGAAATAACACAGTATTGATGGAGGTATAATCAAAATGGCAGAAATTACAGCTAGTATGGTAAAAGAATTAAGAGAAGCAACAGGAGCCGGTATGATGGATTGTAAGAAGGCTCTTGCAGAGGCTGACGGTAATTTTGATGCTGCTGTTGAAATTCTTAAGAAGAGCGGCGCAGCAAAGGTAGAAAAGAAGGCAAGCAGAATTGCAGCAGAAGGTATTACAAGAGTTGCTGTATCCGGAAATACAGCAGTTGTTGTTGAAGTAAACTCAGAAACAGACTTCGTTGCTAAGAACGAAGTATTCCAGGAGTTTGTACAGCAGGTAGCTGACAAGGCTCTTTCAGTATCTGTAGAATCAGCCGGAGATGGCGAAGATGTATGCGCTATTCTTGATATGAAGGCTAGTCTTGAAGAAAAGACACTTAAGATTGGTGAAAAGCTTTCTGTAAGAAGATTTAAGAAGGTTACAGGTGATACAGTTGCTTCATACATTCACGGTGGTGGACGTATTGGTGTAGTTGTTGCAGGTGAAGGCGCGAGCGATGACGCAGCTAAGGAAGCATTAACAAATGTTGCTATGCAGATTGCAGCTATGAATCCAACATATATCAGCAGAAATGAAATTTCTGAAGATGAACTTGCTAAGATTAAGGAAATCACAATTGATGCAGCATTAAATGATCCGGCATCACTTCCAAAGCCAATTTTAATGGATTTAATTGAAAAGGCTAAGGCTTCAAAGTGGACACAGAACGCTATCGAAGTATTCGAAGCTAACAAGTCTAACATGAATTTCGTATTCAATCACCTTGCTAAGGCTGAAGGTACACCGGTAGAAGACTTAAAGGCTCTTGCTATGGAAGCAAAGGATGCTATCTGTGCTAACAAGATTTTCTCCGGCTTAGTAGAAGGTCGTATTTCTAAGCAGCTTAAGGAAATCTGTCTTCTTGATCAGGTTTATGTAAAGGCAGAAGATGGAAAGCAGACAGTTGCTCAGTATCTTGCATCTGTAAACAAAAACCTTGTTCTTACAAAGATGGTACGTTTCGAAGTAGGCGAAGGTATGGAAAAGAAAGAAGAAAACTTCGCAGAAGAAGTTGCAAAGCAAATGGCTGGCAACTAAGATGTAATGAAATCTTTATTTGAATAATAACTATGAGACGCATATCAGCATGGTATGCGTCTTTTTTATATAATAGGAAATTTCGTTGAAATTTCCTATTATACAAAAACGCTCCGCAAGGAACGCACTGCGGCGGATTGGAAGATTGTCGCAATGCGACCCGCCGCAGGCGGAGAATCTCGCAAGCGAGATTCTTTTATATAATAGGATTAGGGCGTCAAAAGCTCATTATCAAAGACTTGAATGGCAAAATGCACAAATAAAGTTGTTTAAATGACTTTTGCGCTGTGGAGATGAGACTCTAAAAATCGTGGAAGCCTTTTCTGAACACGATTTTTTCCATTTGATAGGAAATTGCTCTGCAATTTCTCTATCTTGTGAGAGGCTCATCGGAACGGTTAGCGCAACGGAATGCAAACAACTTTATTTGTGCATTTTGCCATTCAAGTCTTTGATAATGAGCTTTTGACAGTATAATTTTTTAAAAATAAATGTTAGTTTTTTATACCTTCAAACATCTAATATATGTAAATAATTAAAAGGTAGCTACTTTTAGTGGGAGGCTGTTAATGACAAAAGAGTTATTCGGTGAGATGATTCTGGCTAATAAAGAACCATTATACCGTGTGGCGAAATCGATATTGCAAAATGATGAAGATTGTGCAGATGCCATAGGAGAGGCAATTGCGAAAGCATTTGAAAAATTACATACCCTTAAAAATGATGATTATGCCAAGACATGGCTCATTAGGATTGTAATAAATGAATGTTATGCAATCTGCCGTAAGAATAAGTGGAGAGCAGATGAAGAAATTGAAATTGAGGCAATATCGAATGATTACAATGAACTTTATGCGGCAATAAATGAATTAAATGATAAACAGAGACTGGTTATCGTACTTTATCATTTGGAAGGCTACAGCATTAAAGAAGTTTCTAAAATCATGAAAATGTCAGTTGCGGCTGTAAACATGAATTTATCAAGGGGAAGAAAAAAGTTAAGAGAGTATTTGGAGGGCTAATGTTATGAAAAAATTAGAGTATGATAATTTGTTTCCGACACTTCCGGATAAAGTAAGTGAACGGATTGACGAAGTAGTAAACGAGAAAATGTCGCAAAAGGTTGTTACTTTTTCCAAGAAAAGAACATGGTCTTTGGCGCAGATTGCAGCTGCAATTATTGCAGTACTTTTAGTTGTGCCAACAGGTGTATATGCAGCAAATAAGGCCTATCAGGCGTATGTGGAACATGCCGAAAAGTATCAGTATGTTATAAATATTGATAATACAGAAGCAGTTGTGTCTACTCCAATGAAATTACAATTAGATTATGTGCCGGAAGATTTGCATTATAATGAGGATGGACCTTTTCAGGGGAAGTATACAACGCCGGAGTATACTGATGACAGAGGTATGACATGTGTATTTTACAAAATGCCGGATGATGGTATAAAGACTGCCATTGATTACACTTTAGAGAGCGAAACATGGACAACTGATAAAGGTAATACAGCAATTTTACTAAAACGTGATATGGGATGGAACCAGCTGTGGGTAGCGTTTACAGATACGAATTATGCAGCACAGATATATGTGAATGGTTTTACAGAGGATGAAGTGAGACAATTAGCAGATGGGGCGTCACTTATAAAATCAGATGAAGAAGCAGCTTTTGCATGGCAGGAACCAAAGACGACTGTTGTTGAAGCAGAAAATCAAAAGTTTGGAAAAGTAGTTTCGGTAGGGGATGTAGTTGACTGGTATTTTTGTGAAAATGTTGAAGTTAAGATTGATTCATTGACTGTACAAGGGGATTTTAATGGAATTACAACTGATGCCATAGGGAGACCGATGGATTATTCAAAATACATTTCAGTTGACGGAACAATAGAAACTTCACGCCAGATTATAAAGTACGGTGATGGAAAAAACAGTTTAAATACAGTTGAAAAGAGTGACACAGTCACAGAAAAAGTAATTGTATTGGAATTGAGCGTTACTAATACAGGAAATAATGTAGCAGAATCTGTTAATTTCTGCCCGGCATTGGTTGAAAATAAGGAAGGGACTGTTGTGAGAAAAGTGTTCAGTAATGAAGGTTATAGCATTAATAGAGCTGAACTGGATAATCTCGATAAACAATTCTTTAGTTTTGAAACAAATCATGAAAGCAGTAAAAATAATCTTATAAATCTTCAACCTGGTGAGATTGCAACAGTAAAAATATGTTTCCTGATAGATGAAGATCAGTTTGAAAATACATATATTCAGCTTGCACCAGGCATAAATGGTGAAAACTATAAAAACTTCATCTATGTTGGAGATTTACAGTAATGTATTTGGGGATAATTACATAGAAATTTGAGGAGCAAAAGGGTAGAGAGGGGGCTGTCGCATTAAGAAATTAGTGCGGAGCCTCTTTTTCTATGTCAAAAACAACATATAGTTCTGCAGTTCAGGCACGCTTGCGCTGCTTAAGCCTCGCGGCGGATACTAAATTCGCGCCACGCGCTCATTAAGTACCGGCGGGCTCAAAGCACCTGAATCTACATGAACTATATGTTGTCTTTTTTAGTCTATGAAGGCGCCGCAATATACTTTTCAATTAGGACAGTTTTCTAAAAATAACCACAATATTGAATGTAGATATGATATACTATTATTAAGATTAATTGTTATTAATATTAGTGAGGAAAAAATGATTGGTTTAATTGTTGCGCGTTCAAAAAATAATGTAATAGGCAGAAATGGTGAAATACCATGGAGGATTAAAGGCGAGCAGAAACAGTTTAGAGAGCTGACAACGGGTAATACAGTTGTTATGGGTCGTAAATCCTATGAAGAAATTGGACATCCTCTTCCAAATCGTAAAAATATCATTGTATCAGGAAGTATGAATTATACAGGTGAAAATCTTATTACGGTAAGTTCTTTGCAGGAAGCCATTGATATTGAAGGTGAGGGTAATATTTATATCTCAGGTGGCTATGGGTTATTTAAAGAGGCATTACCACTGGTTGATATAATGTATATTACTGAAGTGGATATAACTGTCGATGACGGCGATGTTTTCTTTCCTGAGTTTGACGTGGATGAGTTTGATGTAACCATTGGTGAAACAGGTGGAGAAGATATAAAATATACCAGAACGATTTATGCAAGGAAAAAATAATTTTGTATACCGGAGGAAGTAAAATTGAATTTATTTAAAAAAACAAAAATCGGTTACGAGCCGCTTACCGGTGATCCTAATAAACAGCTTGAAATAAAGGTAAAAAATGGTGTCATTCTAAGTTTTTAAAATACAGGTTCAGGCTTCCTGATGGAGCAAGGCTTGAAAGGTTTAGTTATAATACAGAATGGGTGGATAATACATATTATGAATTTACGGCACATTTTGGGTTAAATGCTTCAGTTTCGTCTTTTATTACACCGATGTCGATTCCTGCAAATTATGATGAAAAGATGCTTAATGCCGACTATAAGAAACTTGGCAGGCTTATAATTAAACAATCTTTTGGCGTGCCGCCGGAAAAAATAAAAGAGGAAAAATTTGTAAATCTGGATTGTCTGCATTTTTCTGTTCTTACGGACAGAATCTGCCCGAATGGAAACCGTTTATATGTGGATGAGTATTTATATTCTGCCCCGTACTGCAGTATAGCATTTATGGCTATGTGTCCTGAGGATGAAATTTATAAGCTTAAAGGAATATTTGATAATTTTAAATGACACATAAAATAGTGAAATTGCTACGAAATTTCCTATTAGATAAAAAATTACATAGTTTTTACTTAATAAAGATAGTGGTTTTTACATAGCTATTTTAGAATGTCCCTTGTGATAAACATAAGGGACTTTTTTGTTCCCGGAAAGAGGTAAAAATTATGAAAAAGAAGTTATTGAAACTTGGAAGTATGGCTATGGCAGCTGTTCTTATGACAGCAAGTCTGGCAGGATGTGGAGCAAAAGGAATATCAGGAAAAATTTCTTTGGCCGGCTCTACTTCAATGGAGAAGGTTTGCGAGGCATTGATGGAAGGATTTATGGAAAAGTATCCTGATGTAACTGTGACAACAGAATATACAGGTTCAGGTGCAGGTCTTGAATCATTGGCATCAGGAAGCGTAGATATAGGTAATTCTTCAAGACACGTAAAGGATGAAGAAAAGTCTAAGGGTGCAGTTGAAAATGTTATTGCACTTGATGGTATTGCAGTAATCACAGACGTTAAAAATACTGTAACCGATTTAACTGATGAGCAGATTGCAAAGATTTATACAGGTGAAATTAAAAACTGGAAAGAACTTGGCGGAAGCGATGAAGCGATTGTAGTAATCGGAAGAGAAAATGGTTCAGGTACAAGAGATGCATTTGAGGAACTCCTTAAAATTAAGGATTCATGTAAATACGCACAGGAACTTGATTCAACAGGTGGAGTTCTTGCAAAAGTTGCAGCTACTTCAGGAGCAATCGGATATGTTTCACTTGATGTTGTTGACGCTACTGTAAATGCAGTCAAGATTAATGGTGTTGCAGCAACAGAGGAAAACATTATAGCCGGTACATATGCATTACAGAGACCGTTTGTTATGGCAACAAAAGGTGAATTATCATCACAGAATGAACTTGTAAAAACATGGTTTAACTACATTTCTTCTGATGAAGGAAAAGAGATTATCAGAAATGCCGGTCTTATTATTCCGGAATAAGGTGTAAATATGCAGAAAAAAACAGAAAAAATAGCAGAAACTTTATTCTTCGTATTCGGAAGTTTAGCTGTGGTATCTGTAGTAGCAATAACAGTGTATATGTTTTTTAAGGGAACACCGGCCTTATTAAAGGTTGGTGTTGCCGACCTGTTATTTGGAACTGAATGGAAACCAACTGCGTCAAATCCGTCATACGGAATATTTTATGTCATAATGTCATCTCTTGTCGGAACTTTTTTTGCAGTTCTTTTGGGAGTACCTGTCGGAATACTTACGGCAGTGTTTCTGACAGATTTTACAGATGGAAGCAGGACGGGAAGAAAAGTATCCAAAATATTATATTCGGCTGTAGAACTTCTGGCAGCAATACCTTCTGTTATTTACGGCTTAATTGGTATGATGGTACTTAATCCGTTTATGTACAAATTAGAAAAAAGAATATTTGCAGGAGATTATGATCACCAGTTTACAGGAGGTTCCAATCTGCTTTCAGCAATCATTGTACTGGCAATTATGATATTACCTACTGTGATAAATATTAGTGTATCATCAATAAGGTCAGTTCCGGGAAGTTTAAGGTCTGCTTCACTTGCACTTGGAGCCAGTAAAATTCAGACTATTTTTAAGGTTGTTCTTCCTGCAGCAAAATCAGGAATTATGACAGGCGTAATTCTTGGAATCGGACGTGCCATAGGTGAGGCAATGGCAATAAATATGGTAGCCGGTGGTGCGGTAAATATTCCGCTGCCGTTTAATTCGGTAAAGTTCCTTACAACGCAGCTTGTAAGCGAAATGAGTTATTCATCAGGTCTTCACAGACAGGTTTTATTTACCGTAGGATTGGTTCTTTATATATTTATTGTTGTAATTAATCTCCTTTTAACAAAATTAAAGAGAAAAGGAGAAAATGCAAATGGATAAAAAGAAAATTCGTCCAAGTGACCTTATTATGAAATTTTTAATTTTGTTATGCTCGTCATTATCATTTTTATTTCTGATTGTAATTATTGTTTTTGTTGTAACAAAAGGAATTGGCAGTTTGAATTTTGAATTTCTTACGACGGTAACGTCGGTAAGGAAGGGCACGGTCGGTATTGCAGGAAATATTGTGAACACGCTGCTTGTTATAATTATTACAATGCTGATTGTAATTCCGATAGGAGTAGGAGCTGCTATATATCTGAATGAATATGCAAAACCGGGCAGAATAGTGTCTGTAATAGAATTTGCAACAGAAGTGCTTGCCGGAATTCCGTCTATTATATTTGGATTATTCGGAATGATGTTTTTTGGAGAAACACTCGGACTTGGATACAGTCTTCTGACAGGTGCACTCACAATGATAATTATGGTGTTACCGCTTGTTATACGTAACACACAGGAGGCACTGAAAACCGTACCGAATGGGTACAGATATGGTGCTATAGGCCTTGGGGCAGGTAAATGGTATATGATTAGAACGATACTTATTCCTTCTGCAATGCCGGGAATTATTACCGGTGCCATTCTGGCAGTAGGACGTATTGTCGGGGAGTCAGCAGCACTTCTCTTTACGGCAGGCTCTGCAAAGCTTTTACCTAAAGGAATATTAGGAATTTTTGACAAGATTTTTCAGTCAGGCGGCACGCTTACAGTTCAATTATATCTTTCAGCTACAAGCGAAGGGGATTTTGATACGGCATTTGGTATTGCATTTGTATTATTAGTGATAGTTTTTGCAATCAACTTTCTTGCAAAGTACCTGACAAAGCGTTTTGATTTAGAAAAGAAGGGGTAGAAGATTTATGGAGACCAAAATAAAATTATCAGTAAAAGACCTAAACCTATACTACGGGGACAATCATGCACTTAAAAATGTAAGTATGGATATTTATGAAAATAAGGTAACTGCATTTATAGGTCCGTCAGGATGTGGAAAATCAACATTTTTAAAGACACTTAACCGTATGAATGATTTGGTTGATGACGTGAAAATTACCGGTAAGGTGTTACTTGATGGTGATGATATATATGATGAGCATGTTGATACTACCGTACTTCGTGAAAATGTCGGAATGGTATTTCAGCAGCCTAATCCTTTCCCAATGAGTATATATGACAATATTGCGTATGGACCAAGGGTGCATGGAATAAGAGATAAACATAAGCTGGATCAGATTGTGGAGGAAAGCCTTAGAGGTGCGGCTATTTTTGATGAAGTAAAAGACAGGTTAAAGAAATCTGCACTGGGATTATCAGGCGGACAGCAGCAAAGAATATGTATAGCCAGAGCACTTGCTGTTAAGCCGTCAGTTCTTCTTATGGATGAACCAACGTCTGCGTTGGACCCGATTTCAACAGCAAAAATCGAGGAACTGATGGAAGATTTAAAGAAGAAATATTCAATCGTTGTGGTTACGCATAATATGCAGCAGGCACTTAGAGTTTCTGATTATACGGCATTTTTCCTTGTTGGTGAGATGGTTGAATATGGAGAGACAAAAACGTTGTTTTCATATCCTCAGGACAAGAGAACGGAAGATTATATAACCGGTAGATTTGGTTAAGGAGGCTTATATGAGAAGTAAATTTGATGAGCAGTTAAATAATCTGAATGAAGAAATGATTCAGATGGGTGTAATGATTGAAGAAAATATTCAAAAAGCCATAGATGCACTTGTCAAATCTGATACAGAGATGGCCAGGGAAATTATGGAGAATGATGCCGTAATAGATAAAAAACAGAGAGATATAGAGGGTATATGCTTTAATCTTCTTATCCAGCAGCAACCGGTAGCAAGGGATCTTCGTGCTATAACCGCTGCAATGAAGATGGTCACGGATATGGAAAGAATTGGAGACCATGCGGCAGATATAAGTGAAATAATTATTATGCTGTCAAATACAGAAGGGGCTAAGAATTACGATACAATTATAAAGATGGCTTCTGAGGCATCAGTGATGCTTATTCACAGCATAGATGCATTTACTGAAAAGGATGAAGTAAAGGCAAAAGAAGTAATAGACCATGATGATATAGTGGATGACCTGTTTGACACGGTAAAGAATGAGCTGATTGATCTTATCAAAAGTGATCCTAGGCGTGGAGAACAGGAGATTGATATGCTTATGATTGCGAAATACCTTGAAAGAATAGGAGATCACGCAACAAATATTGCTGAGTGGGTAATTTACGCCTTGGATGATCGAAAAAAAGCGGGACAATAAACGACTTTGCACACTGGGAATTATCACTCAGTGTGTTTTTTGTTTTATATATTAATCTGAAAATAATAAAGAACAGAAAGGTAATTGATAATGAATTTACTGGACTGGATAAAAATGTGTTTAAAAAGAATAAAGAGGAAAGAACAAAGGACGGAGGACGATAAGATGAATAATAAAGAGAACATTTTTTATACAAACAGGGAGCTTTCCTGGTTGTCTTTTAATGAAAGAGTGCTTGATGAGGCTGCCAATCCCCATGTTCCGACAGCAGAGAGATTAACATTTGCAAATATTTATCAGACAAATTTAGATGAATTTTTTATGGTTCGTGTCGGGACTTTGATGACACAGATGAACTCGCGCGAGAAAATTCTTGATAATAAGACAGGTATGAGCAGTGAAGAACAGGTTGCGGCGATATTGGACCGTACGCGGGTACTTGAACAGAAGAAATCATTTGTATATGAGCAGCTCATGGGTGAACTGGAGCCAAAAGGTATCCGGATTATCAATTTTAACAAGCTTTCTAAGGAAGAGGGAAAGGTACTTGAACAGTATTTTGACACACATGTTGTACCTTTTCTGTCACCTATGATTATAGGAAAGCAGCATCCGTTTCCGTTCCTTGCCAATAAGCAGTTATATGCTATCGTTTTGTTAGTGACGGCGAAAGGAAAGAATAAGATTGGTATTGTGCCATGTTCGAATGGCGTATTTAAACGTCTGATTGAGATTCCTACAAGACCGGGAACTTTTATGCTGTCAGAAGAACTGATTCTGCATTTTGTGTCAAAACTATATTCAAAATATGAAGTCTGTGAAAAGGCAATAATGCGCGTTACAAGAAATGCAGATATTGATACCTCAGATGTATATGATGAAGATTTGGATTATCGTGACGTAATGGAACATCTTCTAAAGAAAAGAAGCCGTTTGTCCCCGGTTCGTGTCGAGCTTTCGCGTAAAATTAATGAAAAAGCAAAAGAAGAGCTCTCTAATTATCTTGAAATCGGTATGAATCATATAATCAATGTTGATACACCGCTAGACTTGTCTTTTGTTTCGGAATTACAGGATTATCTGTCAAATCAGCCGGAACTTTTCTATGAGAGAAGAAGTCCGAGAAATCCGGCAGGTATTGATCTTTCGCAGAGCATGATAAAGCAAATTGAACAGAAGGATTTGCTGTTGTCATATCCATATGAATCAATGAAGCCATTTATACGGCTTTTGCAGGAGGCTTCAGTTGATCCGTCAGTCGTATCGATTAAGATGACATTATACCGGGTTTCTGCCAGAAGCAAAATAATTGATACACTTATTGATGCTGCTGAAAATGGAAAAGAAGTGGTTGTATTAGTGGAGCTTCGTGCAAGATTTGATGAGGCAAATAATATCGAGATGTCTAAAAGACTGGAAGAAGCAGGCTGTCAGATACTTTATGGTTTAGGTGAATATAAAGTTCATTCAAAGCTATGCTTAATTACAAGAACGAATGAGGACAGCGGATATTCTTATATCACACAGATTGGAACCGGTAATTACAACGAAAAGACCTCGAGACTGTATACAGACCTTTCTCTGATGACGGCTAATCAGGCAATTGGTATTGATGCTGCCAATGTGTTCGCTTCACTTCAGAAGGATGAAGTAGTCGAAGATACTACAGACCTTTTAGTTGCACCAAAGTGCCTTCAAAATCGAATTGTTGAACTGATTGATGAGCAGATTAAAAGACAGAAGGAAGATGGCAGTGGATATATAGGTATTAAGATTAATTCACTGACTGATAAAGTATTGATTGAAAAATTGATTGAAGCTTCCAAGGCAGGTGTAAAGATTGAGCTTATTATTCGTGGTATCTGCTGCCTGAAACCGGGTATTAAAGGATATACAGACAACATTACCGTAATCAGCATTGTCGGCAGATATCTGGAACATTCAAGAATTTATCGATTTGGTAAAAATGAGGTCGAGAAAGTATATATTGCTTCTGCAGATTTCATGACACGTAATACGGTTCGACGTGTTGAAGTCGCAGCACCAATATACGATAAGGCAATCAGGACCAGGATCTGTGATATGTTCGACCGCATGATGAAGGATGATGCTAAGGGAAAAGAACTTGACAGCACGGGTAATTATCACGAGCGTAGAATTAATGAGGTTCCGTTAAATACTCAGGAAGAATTTTATCGCGAAGCATATGAAGCAGCAGGAGAATCTGTATGAGAATTCTTACATTAGGAGCAACCCTGGAGGAATTTGAAGGTAATGAAAATGTAAACACTGAGGAAGTAATTAATCCGGCAGGATTATTGGTGATTTCAGGGTCAGATGAGGCAACAAAAGCATTGGAAACTGCGGAAATACAGTTTGAAGGAGACACCGGTCTGAAAAATATAGAATTCAGTAAGGTGGAAGCACAGCAGGAATGTCTTGCGGGCTCACTTCGTATTCCAAGATTATCAGATGTTTGTTCAAGTAAATTTAAGATTCTCTTTTTTGTGAATTACCGCAATATCGTTATTATTGATGACAGTGGATTTACTGAAAAACTGATTACAAGAATTCAGATTAAACGTAAGAGTCAGGGTCAGACAAGGGAACGGTTTATTTATAATTTTATAACAGGAATAATGGAGCGTGATTTGGAATTTCTGGGTAAATATGAGCGTCAGATTATGAAGCTGGAGGATGATGTCCTAAATGGAAAATATGAGGATTACCTCCAGATGACGGCTCAGATACGTAAGGAACTTCTTGTTTTACGCGAATATTATGATGAGATGCATGATTTGGGAAAGGAATTAGAAGAAAATGAGAATAAATTCTTTGCTAAAAAGAATTTGAAGTATTTTGGAATTGTGGCAGACAGGGCTGAACGTCTGAAAAACCGTACAACACATCTTTTGGATTATATAGGACAGGTAAAGGATTCCTATCAGCAGAAGGTGACAGAAGAACAGAACAAGAATATGGAATTTTTAACCATCATTTCAACTATTTTTTTCCCACTGACCTTAATTACGGGCTGGTATGGAATGAATTTTGAAAATATGCCCGAGCTGGCACAGGGGTATCCGTTTGTGATAGTCCTAAGTATCATGGTCGTTGTTGTAATAATTATAGTATTTAAAAAGAGAAAATTATTGTAAAAAGATTGGAAAAATATGAATAACATACAGGAAAATGAAATTAATATCATTAAAAAAATTATTTTAGAAAAGGCAATTAATCCGGTTTACCAGCCGATTGTTTCTTTAAAAAATGGAAAAGTACTGGCATATGAAGCACTGAGCAGAATTACCCTGGCTGATTGTTCCATTTCAATTGCAAAGCTCTTCGAGTATGCAGGTGAAACAGGATATCTGTGGGAACTGGAAAAGTTATGTAGAAAAAAGGCATTAAAAAAGGCTGTAAAAAAACCTAATGGAAAAAAGATTTTTTTAAATGTGGATGGAAACATCCTGCAGGATGCAAATTTTGTTTCAGGATTTACACAAAAGAAGTTGGAAAAATACGGACTAAAAACAAAAGATATTGTTTTCGAAATTACCGAACGCAGTGACATGAATAATAACGAACGGTTGAAAAACATTATAGCACATTATAATGAACAGGGATTCGAGGTGGCAATAGATGATATTGGCTCGGGTTATTCAGGGTTGAATCGTCTGATAGGATTAAAACCTTCATATGTGAAAATTGATTATGATATTGTTCATAGAATTGACTGTGATAAAGACAAAAGATCCGTGGTAAGTATGTTAGTGCACAACAGCTATGATATGGGATATGAATTAATCGCAGAAGGGATAGAAAGCAGAGAAGAACTTATGACGTTGATTGAACTGGGTGTTCAGTATGGTCAGGGATTTTATATTGGAAAACCATATGAAGATTTTCTTGATATCGAAAAAAATATCATAGAGAAAATTAAGAAGTATCAGATTGAGTATCAAAAAGACAAAAAAACAATAGGAAATATAAGTAAAATGGGGATTGTCTTATATCCGAGTTCAAATATTTCAAGAGCACTTTCTTTTTTTGAGAACAATAAAAATTTACAATATATTTCAATTGTTGATTCACAGTGCCATTTCCATGGAATAGTTTCCAGACAGCATGTGATGAATTGCAAATCTGACAGCAGTATGTTATCTGGTTGTGTGGAGAACATTATGAAGACAGAATGTATCAAACTGGATAGTTTGACAACATTTAAATCATGCGTTGGGAAAGTGATGCTTAGAAGTGAGGAAGAGATGAATGAGCCTGTTATTGTGATAAAAGATGAAAGATACTATGGGATGGTTACAATAAGAGATTTAATTATTGCTATGGGTAAATTATTGTAAATAGATTGGAAGGACTTTTAATTATGTTAAAAATAGGAATGTTAACAAGCGGAGGCGACTGTCAGGCATTAAATGCAGCGATGCGCGGTGTGGCAAAAACACTGTATGAGAGATTGTCCAGATTTAAAATTATTGGATTCACCGATGGTTACAACGGACTGATTTATGGCAATTATCGCGTGATGAAGGAAACGGATTTTTCAGGAATACTTACTGAGGGAGGAACCATAATAGGAAGCTCCAGACAGCCGTTCAAGCAGATTTGTGAGCCGGATGAAAATGGTATTAATAAAATTGATGCAATGAAACGTACTTATAAAGAACTGGGGCTGGACTGTCTGGTGATTCTTGGAGGAAATGGCACACATAAGACAGCACAGTTGTTGAGTAGTGAAGGTCTTAATATCGTGACACTGCCCAAAACCATTGATAATGATATCTGGGGAACAGATGTTACGTTTGGTTTTCAAAGTGCAGTAAACATTGCGACTAATGCAATTGACTGTATCCATACAACGGCTTCATCCCATGGAAGGGTATTTATTGTGGAACTTATGGGACATAAGGTGGGCTGGCTTACACTTTATGCCGGAATTGCAGGTGGTGCAGATATTATACTGATTCCGGAAATACCTTATGATATTAATTCAGTTGTAAAATCACTGGAAGAACGGCAGAGAAAAGGTAAGAATTTTTCGATTATTGCCGTGGCAGAAGGAGCTATATCCAGGGAGGATGCAAAGCTTTCCAAAAGAAAACTTAAGGATAAGATGAAGAAGAACCAATATCCTTCAATAGCATATAAGGTAGGCAGCGAGATTGAAAACATGATTCATCAGGATGTACGTGTTACAGTGCCGGGACATATGCAAAGAGGAGGTTCGCCATGTCCGTATGACCGTGTTCTTGCTACGAGGCTTGGAAGTTATGCTGCGCAGATGATTATAGATAAAAAATATGGGTGCATGGCCGGTATTCGTAATGACGTTGTTGTTCCAGTGCCATTGGAAGAAACAGTAGGCAGATTAAAGTATGTAGATATGGATTCAGACATTTTAAAAGAGGCAAGAATGCTTGGAATTGGATTGGGAGACTAATATGGATGATGAGCTGTTAAGATTAAAGCTTAATGAATTCTGGACTAAAAAGCGAGTTAAAAAATACGAAGAGAAAATGATGTGGTTATTGCAGGAGATTAGTAATCTTGACCAGGAATATTTTATGGAACATAACAGTCATTTAATTCGATTTACTGAATACCGCCTGAAGACACCGGAAAGTATTTATGGGAAAATGATACGAAAAAATAAGCCGAAGGATATTATGAAGGTCGAAGAATGTATTAATGACCTGGCAGGAATTCGGATTATCTGCTATGACGTTGAACAGGTATACTGGCTGGTAAGAAAAATCAGGGATAATAATGAATTTGATGTATTAAAGGTAAAGAATTATATCAGAAATCCAAAAGATAACGGGTATCAGAGCTATCATATTCTTATAAAGGCTGATGATATTAAAATAGAAATTCAATTGAGAACAGTATTGATGGATCTTTGGTCCTCTCTTGATGCTATTTTATTATATAAGAAGAATGAAAATATAAATGATGAAATCAAATCAAATATTCATAAGTTTGCCAAAAATAGCAGAAGAATGGATAAAATGGTCCAGAAAATGCTGGAAAAAGCGAAAGAGTGCGTGTAACTTATTGAAAATCATGCTGATATAAATAAATTACACCACCAATGAGACCAATAAAGAAGCCGGGATAACTGATAAAACAGAATAACCATGGCATGGTATTGAGCGTAAAAAAGTGAATCAGATACCAGATTAATAAGCCTAAAAGACAGCTTCCGGCGGTTGACAGGGCAAGAAAGACCTGATTTTTATGCACAGTATTTAATTTTAATGTATTTACAAAATTCCATAATGTTTTCATAATTAATCTCCTTTGTGGTTTCCTTAAAATGATTCTAAAAGGTTAATGTAAAGTTTATAAGCACACCTGTGTAAAATGAAAGTAAATTTACATAGATTTTACATAAACAATTCTATAGATTTTACAATAGCCTGCTATACTTACGTCAAAAATAAGTGAAGAGTATGTAAAATACACGTTGAAAATGATGTGGATGTACATATAACGAGGGAAAATATTTATGGATATATTTGGAGTACTATCAGCAGTAGGCGGACTGGCACTATTTTTATACGGAATGAATATCATGGGCGACAGTCTGTCTAAACTGTCAGGCGGTAAGATGGAAAGTATTCTGGAACGTCTGACTTCAACAAGGATAAAGGCTGTATTATTCGGAGCCTTGGTAACGGCGGTTATCCAGTCATCATCCGCAACAACAGTTATGGTTGTCGGTTTTGTTAATTCGGGCATAATGCAGCTTGGTCAGGCTGCCGGTATTATTATGGGTGCTAACATTGGTACCACGGTTACATCATGGTTACTGTCTCTTGCCGGTATATCTGAAGGAAACGTTTTTATAAGACTGTTAAAGCCAAGTTCATTTTCACCTGTATTGGCTGCGATAGGAATTATTCTTACAATGACGTCAAAAAACAATGACAAGAAGAAGGATATAGGTTCAATTTTACTTGGCTTTGCAATTTTAATGTTTGGTATGGAAACAATGAGTGATGCCGTATCGCCGCTTGCATATAATGACAAATTTACGGGAATCCTCACGATGTTTTCAAATCCAATATTAGGTATGCTTGCCGGTGCCATACTTACAGCAGTTATTCAGAGTTCTTCTGCATCTGTTGGAATTCTTCAGGCACTTTGCCTGACCGGTGCAGTTGGATATGGTACGGCAATTCCAATAATAATGGGACAAAATATAGGAACATGTGTCACTGCAATTATTTCTTCAATTGGTGCCAATAAAAATGCAAGAAGGGCTTCAATGATACATTTGTACTTTAATCTGATTGGTACAGTTGTATTTATGAGTCTGTTCTACGGAATAAACAGCTTTGTTCATTTTGATTTTCTGAATGATTCTGCCAGTGTGGTAGGTATAGCCGTTATTCACAGCATGTTTAATATCGCGTGTGCAGTTATGATGTTCCCGTTTGCCAATGTTTTGGTTAAGCTGGCAACTATTACCGTGAAAGATAAAAATGAAACGTCTGACGATGAAACTTCTCAAAAGGCTTTGCCGGCAGAACTTTCTTATTTGGACGAGCGTTTCTTAAGCAAGCCTGCATTTGCAATTGAATTGTGCAGGACGGCAGCGTTTGCAATGGCTAATGAGACTAAGGAGTGTATTCTGCTTGCACTTGAAATGCTGTTTGCGTATAATGATAAAGGAGCATCGGAGGTTGTACGTAAGGAGCAGATGATTGATTCATACGAAGATATTCTTGGCTCATATCTGGTAAAACTGTCAGGAAAGGATTTGTCCAAAACAGATTCACAGACACTGTCAATTCTTCTTCATTGTACGAGTGACCTTGAGCGTATTTCAGATCATGCGGTTAACATCCTTGATTCGGTAGTTGAGATGAGGAAGAATAATCAGGAATTTTCCAAGAGGGCAATGAAGGAATTAAATGTTCTTGTTTCTGCTGTACGTGATATTGTTGACATGACAGTGAATGTTTTTGAAAATAAGGACATTGAAAAGGCACGCATGATTGAACCGTTGGAGGAAGTAATTGACGGACTTAATGTTGCACTTAGGCAAAATCATATCAGGCGCCTTAGGAACGGAAAATGTACAATAGAACTTGGTATTTTGCTTGAAGATATTATAACGGATCTGGAACGTGTATCAGACCACTGTTCCAATATTGCAGTTTGTATGATTCAGGTAAGTTCTGATGGGTTTGATACTCATGAATATATAGATACAAATGTAAAACATACAGAATGGTTTGCAGATGAAGTTGCCAAATGGCAGGAAATATACAGAATACCTGTTAAGAAAGAGGGAATATAAGTGGCACTGATTTATGTTGTTGAAGATGATGAAAGCATAAGAGAAATTGAAACAATTGTACTAAAAAACAGCGGGCATGAAGTCTGCGCATTTGAAAATGCCAATTCTTTTTATAAGGGACTGGAAGAAATGGTGCCTGATCTTTTAGTGCTTGACATCATGCTGCCGGATTCGGATGGAAATACTATTGTTAAAAATTTACGGTCGATGCCGGAAACCAACAGGCTTCCGATTATAATGGTAACGGCAAAAACATCAGAGGTTGACCTTATCAGGGGTCTTGATAACGGCGCTGATGATTATATTAAGAAGCCGTTTTCGATTATGGAGCTGATTACAAGAGTTAAGGCACTGCTTCGAAGATGTGAAGGAGAGAGAAAAGAGGTTTTAAGCCTTGGCGGTATTGTTATTGATAACATCAGACACAAATGTTTAGTGAACGGTGAAACGATAGAATTGACCTTCAAGGAACATGAGCTGCTTAAGTATCTTATTGTTAATAAAGGTATTGTTTTGTCAAGGGACCAGATTATGTTAAATGTATGGGATACAGAATTTGAAGGCGAATCAAGAACTGTGGACATGCATATTAAGACATTGCGCCAGAAACTCGGTGCAGAAGGCGAACATATTAAAACGGTTAGAAATGTGGGGTATGTTGCAGAATGAAACAAAAGATAAACATAATGCTTATTGCCGTTTCGACATTGGCCATATTGGCGACAATGTGCAGTATTACATTAGTGTATTACGGACTTTTTCAGGAACAGATTAAAAATGATCTTCGGACAGAGGCGAGAATTCTGTCTGCAGCAGGATTATCAGAACTTACAGAAAATGATGACATTATTGGGGATAAGGAAATCAGAATAACATGGATTTCTGATAATGGTGATGTTATCTTTGACAATGATGCAAGTAATCTTTCGAATCATCTTGACAGACCGGAGGTACAGGAGGCTTTTAAAAACGGAGTGGGGGAGTCTGTCCGTGAGTCTGATACCATGAATATGCGGACGTTTTATTACGCTGTACGCCAGGATGACGGAACTGTTTTAAGGGTTGCTACGGAAGCCTGCAGTCTTGTCAGTATATTTATATCAACATCTTCTGTTGTTTTATTAATCATAATGGTTATTATAATATTATGTGTTATAATAAGCCGTCTTCTTACCAGACAGCTGTTAGAACCGATTAAGGTGATGGCGGATAGTCTTGACAATCTCAATGTTTCAGTTAAATATAAAGAACTTGCTCCTTTTGCCACACGAATCAGGGAACAGCACGAGAAAATTCTTGCGGCGGCAAAAATCAGACAGGATTTTACAGCCAATGTATCACACGAGTTAAAAACTCCGTTAACAGCCATTTCGGGATATGCTGAACTTATTGAAAACAAAATGGTTAATGAAGAACAGCAGATTAAGTTTGCGGGAGAAATAAGGAAACATGCGGAGACACTTGTTTCGCTTGTTAATGATATAATCAGGCTGTCAGAGCTTGACCATAAGGAAAGCCTGCCTGAATTTACCAAGGTTGATTTATATGAAATTGCAGAAGACAGAATAGAATTCCTAAAAAGTAATGCGAGAGAAAAGAATATAAAAATGACACTAAAGGGAGAGAACTGTCCGGTTATATCAGATAAGAGATTACTTGAAGAACTTATTGACAATCTGGTTCAAAATGCGATAAGGTATAATGTAGTGAACGGTTCTGTTGATGTAACAGTAAAACAGGACGGAAACCGTGCACAACTGGTGGTTTCTGATACCGGAATAGGTATTCCGCAAAAGGATCAGAGCAGGGTTTTTGAACGGTTCTACCGTGTTGATAAGAGCCGTTCTAAAGATACAGGCGGAACCGGACTTGGACTTGCAATCGTAAAACACATTGTTGAATTACATGATGGAGAAATTCAATTATCCAGTGAGCCGGGCAAGGGTACAACCATCAGGATAATATTATAAAGGTTGGATAATTGATGGGTTTGTGGCTGATAAAATGCTTAGTTATATTAATAAGTATAATGGGATATGTTTCATTGTTTGGAAGATTTTTTAAAAAAGTTCCACTGTTATATATCCCAATCGGTACAATCTCAATACTGGCAAATGTACTGTTGATTTCCGGTTATATAGGAATACTCGGCAGTGCATCTTTTTTTATTGTCCGGCTGGGTGTGATATTATTTTTAGTGTCTGTCATTGGCCGTTTAATTAAGCCACATGGTAATACAGATTTATATAATATCGAAATAACCGCATATGTGATATGGTTTGTATTTGCAATGCTTATGGCGGCATTTTTGTTTGGCCGTTATAATATTACACATGATGATTATTCACACTGGGGCATTATCGTTAAGAGGATGCTTTATTACAATGCGCTTCCAACCGGTGATGATTTATTTATACAGTTTCAGAGTTATCCTGAAGGAATAAGTGTATGGAATTACTGGGTTTGTCATTTTGTTGATGGCAGTGACTGGACGATGCAGTGGGCACAGTTTCTGGTTAATGCGGCATGTCTTCTGCCACTTTTTTATGCAGTGGGAAGAAAGAAGTGGTTTGGCACACTTATCGTATTGATATATTCGCTTCTTGTATTAAACGTTAATGTTCCATTATACAGTTCATTAAGCGTTGATACGGTAATTGCACTGGTTGGCGTGATACCGGTTATTACGCTTTTACTGTATTTGAGAAGCAGGGATGAAGGAACAGCCTTTTTTTGTCATATAGGTCCACAAAATTTTGAAACAATGCAGTTTGCTGTAATTCAGGCAATAATCCTTGGTTTTTGCACAATGATAAAATCAAGCGGATTATTTTTCTGGATTTTTTTTGTTTGTGTTTTTGCGTTTTTATACAATGGCATCCACAAGAAGAAATTTATGGCTGTTTATATAGCAATTCCTGCCATTATTAATATATTATGGCAGATACATTACAGTATCGTATTTCCTGAGGGAAATTTAAGTAACCATGCAATCTCGCTGACAAGATATATAAGTATTATTAAAACAAGAACCTTAAGCGATGTGTTAAGGACGATTTATCATTTTTTTGCTAATTCATATGGATTGGAATGTTACTATACTTTTATTGTCATGATAATTTTATACTTCAGTTTACGTGCTTCAAGGAAGTATTTATCTGACCGTAAACTTCTTGATATTGATATATGGGCGTTTGTTTCATGGATGGCAGGATTGTTTCTTATGTATCTTTTTTCAATGCAGGACAGTGAGGTTTATAGAGTTATAAGTATTGACAGATACAGAAGTACGATTGAGCTGTTCATTTATATGACATGGAGTATGTTTATAATAAAGGCAGTCACAAATGATATCTCATATTCGGGCATAATCAGTAAACTTAAATGCTTTTTTGGCAATATAAAGAATAAGTTAAGGAATTTTAAAGAATTACTTCATAAAACAGTTACAAAAGATGACATAAGGCAATTTATGAGTAAGGTGCGTGAACCGCTTACTGTAATTGCATTTGCCGTGATGCTTGTATCAATGCCTAAAAATCCCTACGGCCCATGGAAAGGCTGGAAAATGTATATTGATTTAAGACTTGACCTTATAAAGGCTATGGAAGACAAAACGGTCTGTCAGGATGATCATGTAATTTTATATGACAGTAATGAGTATTTCAGAAACTGGAGTACTGAAGAACTGAAAAATACACTTGCATCAAACGAGTATTATATTGCGCAGTACACCCTCAATTCACAGGATTTTTCGATGTATAATAACTGGAACGATATAGAAGAGTACTGCTCATTAAACCCTGAAAGGAAGATTATTGTTTACCTTCTGGTCAATAATGAAAAGACAAAGGAAATTAACAGTTTATATGGTTATGAAGAGAATAATAAAATAATCAGAATAAGGTAGAATCAGAATACGGCGGAAAAAGTTGATTGTATCGCTAAATGATATATGTTAAAATATATATGGTATCGTTTTGAGGAGAAAAGATATGAAAAGATATTTTTTGACGATTATTATAGGCTTAATATGTGTATTAGGTATTTGCGGATGCGGCAATCAGGAAGATATTTATCTTGAATTTATAAAGAATAACGGCGTTGTCTGTGTTGATGAATATAATGCTGAGGTACTTGCTCAGTATGAGTATTATGAGCCTTTATTTGAATGCGGAAAGGAATATACGTTTTCAGATTTCCTGAATAAATGTCTGTCTTATTATTATGAATCAGAGAAGACAGAACCATGTGAAGTGTCATATGCCATAATTGATTGCGGAATGGATAATGTACCTGAACTTGCAATCTGGATTAAGGGAATGAAATTCATACCGGATATTGAGTCACGGGTACAATTTATCATAAAAGAAAAGGATGGTAAATTGCAGCTTACGGCAATGCTGGAATCTGTTTACCGTTCAACTGAATGTCTTCAAAATAAGTACGGCCTTTGTTATTCCGGTGGAAGCGTAAGTGCCTATGAACATAATGATGGTATTGATTTTGTGGGAGCTGACGGGAAAAAGATGTTTGGATGGTCAGCCGTAACAGATTATTCCTTTGGTGAAGCAGATTCAGCCTATAATATATTATCTGCCGCAGCTGCCAATCATATTGATGAAATTGAGAGTGGTATTTATCCCGTTAAATACCATTTTGAACAGTACAATGGTGAAGACTGGCAGGAGTATGAGGCAAAGGGAGTCTATACATTACAGATACCTGAAGGAATGAAAGATTCAGAAAAGCTGTTTGATGAAGGCAGTGTTTAT
>JBJEOB010000051.1:0-67020 GCA_051880495.1 Lachnospiraceae bacterium | reverse complement strand
TGATCAAAATGAGCATATATGAATATGATGAAGAACGCGAGATGAAGCTTATCCGTCAGGACGAAAGAGAGCTTGGGATTGAGCAGGGAATTGAAATTGGACGTGGACAGGGAATTGAGATAGGACGCGGTCAGGGAATTGAGATAGGACGAGGACAGGGCGTGGTGAGCAGTATCCGAAACCTCATTCAGAACACGAAGGTTTCCATGCTGGATGCTATGAAAATGTTGGGAATTCCGGAGGAAGACAAGGAAAAATATATGAAAATGATGGAAAAGCAATAACAGCAACTATCTTCAAAAAAACATTGCAATAAAAATCATGTTATGATATATTTTATCTCATAGGAAATTGCATTGCAGTTTCTCTATCTTATAAAAAGTTCCCTCGAGGGAGTAGTCGGCGTCAGATATGACGTAGATATATCGACATAACGGTGTAAACCCGGTATTTCTGTAAACGATGAGACTCATGGACAACTTAAAAGGTTGTTCAATGGGTCTTTTTTAATAGGACTCGGGTGTAAAAAGCTTATTTTGCCAAGTCCTAATAGGAAATTGCACCGCAATTTCTCTGTTAAAAAAACAAAAGGAGAATGGTTTATGAAGGAAATGTTAATTGCAGTAGTCGTTTTGGTTGCAGGATTTGTTTTGCTTATCAAGGGAGCTGACTTTTTTGTTGATGGCAGCTCGTCAGTGGCTAAGCGGCTTCGTGTACCGTCAATGATTATAGGTCTTACGATAGTTGCGATGGGTACAAGCCTGCCGGAATGTGCGGTAAGTGTAACTGCTTCGATAAGCAACAATAATGCTCTCGCGGTCAGTAATGCGGTAGGCTCTAATATATTTAACCTGATGGTAGTGTGCGGCGTATGTGCGTTATTTGCGCCACTTGCAGTTTCAAGGGATACACTTAAGAAGGAGTTCCCTTTCTCGGTAATATGTGCGATTATTTTGATGGCATTTGGTTATATGGGTATGGTGCTTGGACGTGTTGAAGGTATCATCCTGTTGGTCATTTTTGCAGCATATCTTGGATATATGATTTATTCTGCACTTAAGGCGCGCAGTCAGGCAGATGATGAAGAATATAAGATTCTTCCCGTATGGAAATGTATTTTATTTATAGTAGGCGGTGCGGCTGCCATTAAATTTGGCGGTGATTTCGTCGTAAAAGGTGCAACGGTGATTGCTTCGGGATTTGGCCTGAGCCAGAATCTCATAGGTCTTACGATAGTAGCGCTTGGAACAAGTCTTCCTGAACTGGTAACTTCAGTAGTTGCCGCAAAGAAGAATGAAGTTGATATGGCAGTAGGAAATGTAATTGGTTCCAACATTTTTAATATACTGCTTGTTCTTGGTGTGGCTGCGACAATCAGTCCGGTTGCATTTATCATGGAAAATGTAATTGATATTATTGTGCTGATTGTAATGAGCGTAATTGTGTGGGCCATGGCATGGTCTAACAATAAAATAATCCGCTCCGAGGGCGCGGTTATGGTGCTGATGTATGCGGCATATATGGTATATATCTGTATAAGATAATTATCTGGCAACCTGCCCTTCCATAAGTCCCTTAAGACCACCGAAAGATGCAGTGCTGACAAGCTCGGCAAGCTCGGTCATGGTGATAGGGAAGCCGCTGCTTATCCAGCGGATATATACGGAAATGATTCCGGCAATATAGAAGTCGGCATACATCCTGAGCTTTGTTTCGGAAAAGTCAAAATAACCCTGATAGGTTTCTGCTATGATGTTTATTAACATTTCCTTTAGCTGGTCAAAAAAGAAAGCGTAGGTTTTATTAATTGAAATAAAATGAAAAATTCCAAGGTGTCGTTCAACAATCTGGTTCAGAAGTTCAAAGAATCGCAGTACGCTGAATGATTCCTTGGAAAAATTTTCTTTAACAAGCAGTTCTTTAAGTTCCTGTATCCGGTCTAATGCAAATTCCTTGATTATGTCCTCAACACATGTGTAGTGCAGATAGAAAGTCTTACGGTCTATGTTGGCTTCATTTGCAATCTGTGTAATTGAAATCTTATCCTTATTTCCATTCATTAATAATTTGAAATATGCTTCCTGTATTGCATTCTTTGTTTTTTCAATCCGTCTGTCCATATTAATTCCCCATTTTTGTATTATTTGTTGAATATTCAATAAATACGATTTTATTGGTAATTGTATTCAAATATATTTGTAAGTATAATACTCATATGTGGATAAATCAACAAATATCCTTGAAAGGAAGTAAAAGAATGGATTACGAAATATTTGCAGATGTATCGATAGATATTGATATGGATTTTGCCAGAGAACATAATGTGAAATTTGTTCCTATGGAATATATGCTTGGGGATGAGACATTTCACTGTACGGCTCCTGAGAGTGACGAGATGATGCATAATTATTACGATAAGCTAAGGCAGACGGTCTCAACAAGAACAAGCCAGATAACACCTTTTCATTATATTGATGTTTTTGAACCATATGTTAAGGAGAAAAAATCAATTATTTATATTTCACTGTCAAGTGGTCTCAGCAATACTTATGAGTCAGCACTTATGGCTGTGGAGAATCTTAAAGAATCATATGGTGAAGTTAATATTGAGGTCGTTGACAGTCTCGGGGCAACCGGAGGAATGGGACTTCTGACAGAGTCAGCATGTCTTAATCGTGAAAATGGAATGAGTCTTTCTGAAAATGCAGCATGGCTTCGCGAAAATGCCAATAAGGTTAATTATTGGTTTAAAGTCGAAGACCTTATGTATTTAAAGCGTGGCGGAAGAATTTCGGCTGCAACAGCGGTTATGGGAACGGCACTTAATATAAAGCCTATACTCACAATTAATGGTGCGGGAAAGCTGGACACAATCGCAAAGAAGAGGGGAGATAAGCTTGCACTTAAGTTTATTATTGACCAGTTCAATGATAATTTTGATGAAAGTCTTGGAGATGTTGTATATATCTGCTGTGCAGACTGTAAAGAATTTGCACAAAAGTTAAAGGAAATGGTGTTAGAAATTCATCCAAATCTTACTGTAAGAATCACAATGCTGAGTCCGATAATCGGTGCACATACCGGTCCGGACATGTTTGCACTCGTACATTACGGTAAGGTGCGAATTTAATAAAAAACAACATGGGGTGTCAAAAGCTTATTTTAACTTCATAACCTGGCAAAATGCGCAAATAAAGTTGTTTGCATTCCGTTGCGCTAATCGTTCCGATGAGCATCTCATCTCCACAGCGCAAAAGTCATTTAAACAACTTTATTTGTGCATTTTGCCATTCAGGTCTTTGATAATGAGCTTTTGACACCCCATGTTGTTTTTTTATTAAAAACATATTGAAATCCACTTTACATGACATAAAAGATATATTATAATAACACAAGATATCGTGTTCGTAATTAAAAAACAACACAAAATATTGTAATGTGGGGAATGTGCAATGAATACAGAAGTTAAAACAAATGTTATTAAGAGAAATGGAGAAGAAGTTCTTTTTGACCTTTCAAAGATTAGCAATGCCATTGAAGCGGCTAATAATGAGGTTGACAACATTCACAGGATGAATGAGTATCAGATTAAAGCAATTTCAGAAAATGTTGCAAAACAGATTGAAGCAATGTCTCACGCCGTACATGTTGAAGATATTCAGGATATGGTTGAAACCGGTATCATGGAGATGCGTGGGTATGAGGTTGCCCAGAAGTATGTTCGTTACCGCTATAAGAGAGAACTTGCCCGTAAGTCAAACACAACAGACAATGGTATTCTTGCACTTATTGACAATATTAATGAAGAAGTAAATCAGGAAAATTCCAATAAGAATCCTGCCATCAACTCGACACAGAGAGATTACATGGCCGGTGAGGTAAGCAAGGATCTTACAAAAAGGATGCTTCTTCCTGCTGACATTGTAGAAGCACATGAACAGGGACTTATTCATTTTCATGATGCAGATTATTTTGCCCAGAAGGAGCATAACTGCGATCTTGTAGACCTCGAAGACATGCTTCAGAACGGAACGGTAATCAGCGAGACCCAGATTGATAAACCACATAGTTTTTTTACTGCATGTAATGTAACAACACAGATAGTTGCACAGGTGGCAAGCAACCAGTATGGCGGACAGTCAATAACGCTGTCACATCTGGCACCGTTTGTGGACGTGAGCAGACAGAAAATCCGTAATTCGGTAATTGAGGAGCGAACAGAATGTGGCGAACCGCTCGATGATACAATTATAGATAAGATAACTGAAAAGAGGCTTCGTGCAGAAGTAAAGAGCGGAATACAGACGATTCAGTATCAGCTTATAACACTAATGACATGTAACGGACAGGCACCGTTTGTGACGATGTTTATGTATCTTGATGAGGTGCCGGAAGGTCAGACCAGGGATGACCTTGCAATGATTATAGAGGAAGTGCTTGTTCAGAGAACCAAGGGAGTCAAAAATGAAAAGGGTATCTGGATTACGCCTGCGTTCCCTAAACTTATATATGTCCTTGATGAGGATAATATCACACCTGATTCAAAATACTGGTATCTGACTGAGCTTGCGGCAAAATGTACGGCAAAACGCATGGTTCCGGACTACATTTCTGCAAAAGTGATGCGTGAGCTTAAAAAAGGTGATGTATATCCGTGTATGGGCTGCCGTTCATTTCTTACGGTTGAGGACGGACAGAGAATGCCGGATGGCAAGAGAAAATACTATGGCAGATTTAATCAGGGTGTCGTTACGATTAACCTGGTTGATGTTGCATGTTCGTCGTATGGTGATATGGACAAGTTCTGGGAGATACTTGAGGAAAGACTCGAGCTGTGCCACAGGGCTTTAAGATGCCGCCACGAAAGACTGCTCGGAACGACTTCGGATGTCGCTCCTATCCTCTGGCAGCATGGTGCGCTGGCACGTCTTAAGAAAGGCGAAAAAATAGATAAGCTTTTGTATGACGGTTATTCGACAATATCGCTCGGTTATGTAGGCATATGCGAAATGTGCGTGCGAATGCTGGGAAAGAGTCATACTTCGCCTGAAGGAAAAGAATTTGCGCTTGCAGTTATGCAGAAGCTTAATGATAAATGTGCACAGTGGAAGGAAGCAGAGCACATCAGTTATTCAGTGTACGGAACACCGATGGAATCAACAACATATAAATTTGCCAAGTGCCTTCAGAAGAGATTTGGCATTATCCCGGGTGTAACGGATAAGAATTATATTACTAACAGCTATCATGTTCATGTGACAGAAAAAATAGATGCATTCAGCAAGATAAAATTTGAATCCGAGTTCCAGAAATTATCTCCGGGCGGCGCAATCAGTTATGTTGAGGTGCCTAACCTTCAAAATAACATTGAGGCAGTTCTTGAAGTAATGAAATACATTTATGAAAATATTCTGTACGCAGAATTAAACACTAAGAGTGATTACTGCGAGAAGTGCGGTTTTGACGGCGAAATTAAGATTGTAGCCGATGATGCAGGAAAACTTCAGTGGGAGTGCCCGAATTGCGGTAACCGTGACCAGAATAATCTTTTTGTTGCGAGAAGAACGTGCGGTTATATCGGAACTCAGTTCTGGAATCAGGGAAGAACCCAGGAAATCAGGGACAGGGTATTGCATTTGTAAAGGCGAAGGTTATGGAGCGAAAAAATGAAGTATAAATTATTTATTTTTGACCTTGACGGAACAATTCTTGATACATTAGACGACTTATCAGACAGTGTAAATTATGCACTGTCTGTTGTTGGTTTTCCGGCAAGAACTGTTGATGAAGTGAGGGTATTTGTCGGGAACGGGATAAGAAAGCTTATAGAAAGAGCCGTTCCCATGGGTACACCTAAAGAAAAAACAGATATGGTGTTTGAGAAGTTTAAGGAATATTATGGGAAAAACTGTGCCAATAAGACAAGACCTTATAAAGGTATAAGGGAAATGCTGTTAAAATTAAAAAATGCAGGAATCAAAATAGCGGTTTTATCAAACAAAGCAGATTTTGCAGTGAAAATACTGTGTGATAAATATTTTAACGACATGTTTGATGCAGCATATGGTGCGAGAGAAGGGGTTAATAAGAAACCGTCACCGGATGCAGTCTTTGAAATCCTAAATGAACTGGGAATTGATAAAAAGGATGCGGTTTATGTCGGGGATTCTGAAGTTGATATTGAGACGGCCAATAATGCCGGCATGGATATGATAATTGTGGACTGGGGATTCAGGGAAAGAGCGCTCCTTGAACAAAAAGGGGCAGGTGTTATTGTATCTGCGGCAGACGAGTTTCTTGGGCTGATTGGATTATAATACTATTTGCAATTAAAACAGTGGAATGATATAATATAAAATTGTATAAAACTGAGCATTTGTACAGGGGAGAATAATAAATGGACAGTGTAGAAAGAAGAAAAAGGGCGAGAAGGGCCAGAAGACGCCGAAGGGTGATAAGGAACTGGATAATTTTGATTCTGGTTCTTACAGGAATTATTTGGGGAATAACATTTTTGCTGACATCATCCAAGGTGAAAAAAAAGATGACGGTAGAAGCAGGAAGTGAGCTTCCGACGGTCAGTGATTTTTTGAAAAAAAGTTATGAAGATGTTGAATTGATTTCAGGACTTGATGAAAATACAAGCATGAATCATGTTGCTGATTATAATGTTGTTATTTCGGTAGGAGGAAAAGAATACACATCCATTCTGCATGTTGTGGATACGGTTGCTCCGGTTGTTACGGCAAAGAATGCGACATTATTTATAAATGAAGGTCTGGAAGATGCGTCAGAGCTGATTGAGAGCATAGTTGATGCCACGGACACAACCGTTGAATATGATGAAGTTCCTGACATGTCGACTACCGGGCATAAGGAAATTAAGCTTACAGTTACGGATGAAGGCGGTAATAAGACAAAGGTGGTTGCCAGTGCTGAAGTTGTAACAGACCTTATTCCGCCGGAAATAACCGGTGTAAAGGAAATAACCATCCCGGCAGGAACCAGTGTATCATACAAGAGGGATGTAACGGTAACGGACAATTATGATACTGATGTAGAGCTTACTGTAGATAACAGTTCGGTTAACCTGAATGAACCGGGTGACTATCCTATCACATATATTGCAGTTGACGGCGCGGGAAATGAGACAAGAGTATCAACCGTTCTTCATGTAGAACAGCCTTCTGCCGATAATGCAACGGAAGAATACGTTATGAGTGAGGCGGGCAAGCTTGTTGAATCGATAAAGGCAAAATCGGGTGCTGTTACACAGTATGATGTTGCCAAGGCGATTTATGACTGGTGTCATACCAACATAAAATATGTTGACAGTTCTGACAAGGATAGCTGGGTAAAGGGCGCATACAGAGGACTTATCGAGCATAAGGGTGACTGCTATGTTTATGCATCATCTGCAAAGGCGCTTCTTACTGCGGCAGGAATTGAGAATATGGATATAGAAAGGATTCCGACGACGTACAGACATTATTGGAATCTGATTAATCTGGGGGATGGATGGTATCATTTTGATACGACGAGAAGAAAGGATGGAACAACCTTCTTCTATTGGACTGATGCGCAGCTTATGGAATATTCCAAGAAAAATAATGACTCGCACAACTATGATGCATCAAAATACCCGCAGATACAGTAAAGAATGGAGTGACGATATGAAAAAACTAGGAGTAATCGGTGGCTTAGGCCCGATGGCAACAGCATTTTTTATGCAGATGGTCATTGAGATGACACAGGCCGATACAGATCAGGAGCATATCGAAATGATTATATTTAACTGTCCGTGGATTCCGGACAGAACAAGTTATATTCTGGGAAAGAGTAATGCCAACCCGGGCATACCAATGGCTGACCTTGGGAAAAAACTTGCTGATAACGGGTCAGAGGTCATTGCCATACCATGTATTACCGCCAATTATTTCTATGACGAACTGACTGGACAGATTCCTGTTCCGGTGATAAATATTATAGAGGAAACCGCGTTGTATCTTAAGAAAATGAATGTTAAAACCGTTGGACTTATGGCAACTGACGGAACGGTAAAGAGTGGTCTTTTTCAGAAATCAATGCAGAATGCAGGTATAAAGATTGTTGTGCCTGAGGAGAACGGACAAAAGGATGTCATGCATCTTATTTATAAGAATGTCAAGGCAACAAAGCCCGTGGAGATGGATCGTTTTGAGAGAGTTTCAGAGGAACTGAAAAATAAGGGCGCCGAAGTAATCATTCTCGGATGTACTGAATTATCAATGATTCGAAGAGATGAGAAAATAGGCGCAGGCTACTTAGATGCAATGCAGGTTCTTGCAAAATGTGCAGTGGAGCAGTGCGGTACATTGAAGAAAGAGTATGAGCAGCTTATAACAAAGTAGAAAGGAAGATAACGCGTCATGATGAACAATGTTTTGACGTATCTGGATGAAATCGTTAAGAAGGTTCCGGATAAGGTTGCATTTGCAAATGAGGCAGAAGAATATACGTTTAAACAGGTTTACGAACACAGCAGAAGTGTGGGAACATTTCTTGCTCAAAATAATTGTTACAGAAAACCTGTTGTTGTATTTATGAATAAGCATCCAAAGACAATTATGGCATTTTTTGGTGTTATTACGGCGGGATGTTTTTATGTCCCAATCGATGAGGAAATGCCACAGAGCCGAATAGATCTCATTCTTGAGAACTGTAAGGCTGAATGGATTATATGTGATTCAGAGACAATTAAGAAGGCGGAAACATTTAATTATAAGTGTAATCTCTGTCTTTATGATGATATATCAGGACTTGGGGAAAATACCAAGGCGCTTTCGGACATTCGTGATAAGGCGCTTGACACTGACCCGATATATATTGTATTTACCTCGGGTTCAACAGGCGTGCCAAAGGGTGTTGTAGCATGCCACCGCTCGGTAATAGATTATATAGAGCAGTTGTCGGATACACTGGGCTTCAATGAAAACACGGTATTTGCTAACCAGACACCATTGTACTTTGATGCCTGCTTAAAGGAGCTGTATCCTACATTAAAATTCGGAGCTACGACATACATAGTGCCAAAGAGTCTGTTCATGTTCCCGGTAAAGCTTGTGGAATTCCTAAATGAGCACAAAGTCAACACAATCTGCTGGGTGGTTTCAGCACTCACAATGATTTCGGCATTTGGCACGTTTAAGACCGTTAAGCCGCTTTATTTAAAAACTATTGCATTTGGCAGTGAAGTATTTCCGATAAAGCAGTTCCGAATCTGGAGGGAAACCTTACCGGAGGCTTCATTTACAAACCTTTACGGACCTACGGAAGGTACCGGAATGTGCTGTTATTATCATGTGGAGAGAGAGCTTGGTGATAATGAGCCTATTCCGATTGGCAGACCGTTTAAGAATACGGAAATTCTGCTTCTTAATGACAAAAATGAACCGGCAGATGAAGGTGAAATCTGTATCCGTGGTACTTCGGTAACACTTGGATATTACAATAATCCGGAAAAAACAAAGGATGTATTTGTACAGAATCCTTTGAATACGGCATATCCGGAAATTATCTACCGCACCGGTGATATTGGCAAATACAATGAGCACGGTGAACTGGTATTTGTTTCAAGAAAGGATTACCAGATTAAGCACATGGGCCACCGTATTGAGCTTGGAGAAATTGAAGCCAATGTAAATATGGTTGAGGGTGTTAAGCTGTGCGGATGTATTTATGATAATGAAAATGGAAAGATAGTCCTTTATTATGTTGGAGACATAGAGGTTAAGTCTTTGGTTTCATGCCTTAAGGAGAAACTGCCGAGGTATATGATACCTAATTATGTTGAACAGCTTAAGGAAATGCCATTTACGGCAAACGGCAAGATTAACCGTGTTGAATTAAAAAATAATTATATGGAGATGAAGAAAAATGGAAGAAATTAAGAGCACATTATTAGAAATTTTGAGTGAGTTACATCCTGACGAGGATTTTGAAGCATGTGATACACTTGTGGACAGCAAGGTGTTGGATTCATTTGATATTATTTCACTTATATCTGAAATCAATGAAGAATTTGATATTGTTGTTTCTGCTGATAAGATTATCCCGGAAAATTTCAACTCTGTAGATGCTTTATGCAATCTTGTACAGAGTCTTATTGATGAGGATTAAAAATGTTATTTACATCGTATACTTTTTTATTGTTTCTCTTTGCAATGCTCGTTCTGTACTACATTGTGCCTAAGAGATTTCAGTGGCCGTTATTGCTTGTCGGAAGTTACATCTTCTATTTTGCAAGCGGCTTTGGCAATCTTTTTTATATTGTATTTACGACAATAAGCACATATGTGCTGACACGCATGATTCAGAAATCCAAGGATGCCCAGGATGATTATATCAAAGAGCATAAGGCAGAAATGTCAAGGGATGAACGTAAGGCTTACAAGGAAATCGGTAAGAAAAAGCAGTGGCATCTTCTGGTCCTTTGCCTTGTTCTGAACATTGGAATGTTAGCAGTAGTAAAATACACCAATTTTACTATTCACAATATTAATACGGTGCTTTCGTGGTTTAACAGCAGCAGGCAGCTTTCGTTCTTAAACATTGCGCTGCCGATGGGTATTTCGTTCTATGTCTTCCAGTCAATGGGATATGCGATTGATGTTTATCGTGGGAAATACCGCGCTGAGGAGAATTTTTTTAAGCTTGCGCTTTTTGTATCATTCTTCCCGCAGCTGATTCAGGGACCGATAAGCCGTTTTGATGATTTGGCAAAGTCTCTGTATGAACCACATTCATTCGACAAAAAGACAGTTTCATTCGGTCTTCAGAGAATACTCTGGGGATTCTTTAAGAAGCTTGTAATTGCAGACAGACTTGTCGTGGCAGTAAATGCCATTGTAAATGATACTGCAGCATATCGCGGTGTATATGTTCTTGTCGGTATGCTGTTTTATGCATTGGAGCTTTATGCTGATTTCACGGGCGGTATTGATATAACCATCGGTATTGCACAGACTATGGGCATAAAAGTTACGGAAAACTTTATACGTCCGTATTTTTCAAAAAATATCAAAGAATACTGGAACCGCTGGCATATTACAATGGGAAGCTGGTTTACGGATTATATTTTTTATCCGATTTCGGTATGTCAGCCTATGTTAAAGCTGAGCCGTTTTTCCAGAAAACACCTTGGTGAACAGATTGGAAAGCGTGTTACAATTTATCTGTCATGTTTTGCAGTATGGTTTGCAACGGGTATCTGGCACGGAGCAAGCTGGAATTTTATAGTATGGGGACTTGCCAACTATGTAGTAATTATGATTTCGCAGGAATGCGAACCATTATATAATAAGTTCCATGCAAAGTTTAACGTGGCAGGGAAAACATGGTATAAGGCATTCCAGATAATACGAACAGTTCTCCTTATGAGCTGTCTTCGAACATTTGACTGTTACCGTGATGTGCCGTTAACGTTTCGAATGGTAGGAAGTATGTTTACCACATTTAATGTGGGAGAATTATTTTCGGGAACACTGCTTTCTCTTGGACTTAGTATTGCCGATTATGTAATTGTATTTGTCGGATTTCTGATTCTTCTGACAGTCAGCCTTGTACAAAGAACCGGCAGTGTCAGGGAGAAAATAGCTGCAAAGCCATATGCATTACGTTTTTGTATCTGGTTTGGCCTGTTCCTTCTTGTAATTCTTTTTGGAAGCTATGGAATTGGTTATGATGCTAATCAGTTTATTTATAACCAGTTTTAGAAAGAGGTAAGTTGGTGGAAAATAAAGGAAAAAAGTGGAAGACGGTCTTAAAAGTCCTGATTTCAGTATTTATAATTGTTGGCGTTTTGTATCTTCTGCAGCGTCTTATGATGCCAAAATATATGTCAGGCGTCGTAGAAGGTGCCATGATTGCAGAATATTACGATGAAGACAAGAACCATGACGTGATTTTTGTAGGCGACTGTGAACTTTATGAGAATATTTCACCTGTTGTGCTGTGGGAGGAGTATGGAATTAACAGTTTCATAAGAGGAAGCGCACAGCAGCTCATCTGGCAGTCGTATTATCTGATGGAAGAGACACTCAAATATGAAAAGCCACAGGTGATTGTATTTAATGTGTTGTCAATGAAATATGACAAGCCGCAGAAGGAAACATATAACAGAATGACGATAGACGGCATGAAATGGTCATCGTCGAAAATAGGAAGCATCATGGCTTCCATGACTGAGGAAGAGGAATTTCTTGATTATGTATTTCCGCTGCTCAGATATCATTCAAGATGGAATGAACTTTCTAAAGAGGATTTGACATATTTCTGGAAAAGGGATAAAGTAACACATAACGGCTATTATATGCGTGTGGATGTGCTTCCTGTTGAAAATATTCCGGAGCCTAAGGTCCTTGCAGATTATACGTTTGGCGACAATTCATATTATTATCTTGATAAGATGGTTGAATTGTGTAAGGCAAATGATGTAGAATTAGTGTTGGTCAAGGCACCGAGTCTATACCCTGCATGGTATGATGAATGGGATGAACAGATGGTTTCATATGCGAAGGAACATGGACTTAAGTATTATAATTTCCTTGAATGCACAGATGAAATAGGACTTGATTATAGTACGGACACCTATGATGCAGGTCTGCATCTGAATCTTTCAGGTGCTGAGAAGATGGCACATTATTTCGGTAATATTCTCGCCACTGAGTGTAATGTTACTGACAGAAGAAATGATGAAGAGCTTGCGGCTAAATGGGCTAAAAAGCGTGAGGCATATGATGCGGAAATAGCTGCCCAGTATGAATCTATCGAAAAAAACGGAGCCGTTATTAAATAGTTAAAGGAGAGTATATTATGAAAATGAGAAAAAGTCTGGCTGTAGCCGGAATGATTTGTGTGGCACTTTTAGCCGGCTGTGGTTCGGATAAGCAGACGTCGACAAATTCACAGACATCAGCACCGAATACACAGGAAAGTGTTAAGGGTTATGTATTTGAGGTAAATGGTATCCAAATTGGCGTAGACATGGATGCAAGCACGGTTGTTTCAAAGCTTGGAGACCCTGTAAGCTATTTCGAGGAGCCAAGCTGTGCGGCACAGGGTATTGCAAAGTTATATACCTATGCAAGCTACGAAATCGACACATATCCTGATGGCGATAAGGATCTTATTGCAACAATTATTTTAAAGGATGATAATGTTAAGACTGCAGAAGGAATTGATATTTCAAAGACCAAGGCGGATGTTATTGCAGTTTATGGTGACAAGTATGAAGAGACAGCAGGACAGATTGCTTACGTTAAGGATGGCATGAAGCTTTGCTTTATTTTAGACGGTGATAACATTGCATCAATTGAATATAATTCATCAGTAGTTAACTAAAAAAGATAATAAAAAGAGGCTGTTGCATTAAGAAATTAGTGCGGCGCCTCTTTTTTAGTCTTTGAAGGCGCCGCAGTCTACATTTCATAATACGAGCAAAAGCCTATTAGGAAATTTGAATGGGAAAATGCACAAATAAAGATTGTTTAAATGACTTTTGCGCTGTGGAGATGAGACTCTAAAAATTGTGGAAGTCTTTGCTGAACACAGAAGAGGCTCATCGGAACGCTTAGCGCAATGGAATGAAAACAACTTTATTTGTGCATTTAGCCAATTAAAAAGTCATTATTCGGCTTTAGACACCCGATTCTTGTTAATTAATTCTTTCGCTTCCCCAGAAGAACAATGCAACTGTTCCCGGACCTGTATGACTACCGATGGTAGTTCCGATGCTGTTTATAACGACCTTTCCGTTAAGCTTTGGAAATCTTTCTTCAACCAGGTCTGCAACAGCTCTTGCATCCTCGTAGCAGGCTGACTGCGAAATGTAACATTTACCGGAATAATCAAGTCCTCCCTCAGCATATTCCTCCATCTTGTCAACTATAGCCTTGATAACCTTCTTTTTTGTACGAATCTTAAATCTTGGAATAAGACGTCCGAGATTATCTACGTTAAGCAGCGGACAAATGTTTAAAACACCGCCGACAAAACCGGCTGTCTTTGAAATTCTTCCGCCCTTTATGAAGAATGTAAGGTCTGAGGAGAAGAACCAGTGGTGAAGCTTTAATTTGTTTGCCTCAGCCCATGCGGCAAGTTCATCAAGACTCATTCCTTCATCACGCAAATCGGCAAGTTTATCCATTAAAAGACCATAACCCGATGATGCGGCAAGAGAATCAATAATGATTATCCTACGGTCAGGATATTTCTCGGCAAGCTCTTCGGCAGCAATTCTTGCGGAATTGACAACACCTGAAATGCCTGAGGACAAGGTCAAATGAAGGATATCTTTGCCATCCTTAAGGAACGTCTCAAAGTATTCTATGAATTCTTCGGAGTTAATCTGGGATGTCTTGGTGTCGGCACCGTTTACCATTGCTTCATAGAACTTGTCGAATGGCATGGACTTACCAAGATCATCCAAGTACTGTTTACCATCTAACTCATAGTGAAAACAAATATATGATATTTTTCTTTCTCTAAAATGTTCTTCGGTTAAATCTGCTGTAGAGCAGCAGCTGATTACATATTCACTCATAACAATCTCCAGTCTCTTATATTATATAAAAAATAATAGCACTTTAGTACTTTTCAGTCAATAAAAGCTAATTTTAATTGAAGAGAAAAGCATACAGTGATATACTTTTAGATGCAGGTTATTTTCTGATTAAATACTTACGGAGGAGAAATAATTATGGGTAAAATAGTATTTTTCTGTATTCCGGCACACGGACATACCAACCCGACACTGGGTGTTGTACGTGAACTTATATCACGTGGTAATGAAGTATATTATTATTCGTATGAGAGTATGAGAGAAAAAATAGAAAGCACAGGGGCAAAGTTCGTCGCATGTGACCAATATGACCCACAGATAGGATTATCAAAGGAGGATGGAGCAAGGCTGGGTAAGGACCTTGCATTTTCCACAGAGCTTATTGTGAAGCTTACACTGGCACTTGATGATGCCGTTCTTGAAGAAATGAAAGAACTAAAACCTGATGTAATCGTAAGTGATTCAATGGCATTCTGGGGCAAGCTCATTGCAAAGAAGCTTTCGATTCCATTTGTTTCGTCAACGACAACATTTGCATTTAATCAGTATTCTGCAAAAGTAATGAAGTCGGGCGGCCCGGGGCTTTTTCAGGTTATTAAAAGCATGCCTAAAATCAGTAAGAGCCTTAAAAAACTTCGCGCAAAGGGCTATGAGGTAAAAAGTGTTCTTGACATTATTGCAAATGATAATGATACAAAAACCATTGTTTACACATCGCCGATGTTTCAGCCGTTTGCAGAAACATTTTCAGAAAATTACGATTTTGTCGGCCCTGTAGTACGTGATGTTACGGAGGCTGTTGAAGAGGTACAGATGCCTACCGTATACATTTCGCTTGGCACAGTTGACAACAATCATCCTGATTTTTATACTAAATGTTTTGATGCCGTAAAGGATGAAGCGTACAGGGTAATCATATCGGTTGGAGCTGATACTGATATTTCAAGTCTGGGAGAAATTCCGTCAAACTGTATCGTTAAGAATTCTGTCGACCAGATTGCTGTTTTACAGAATACAGATGCATTTGTCACACATTGTGGCATGAACAGCGTAAGCGAAGCCTTGTATTATGGCGTGCCTCTTGTATTATTTCCGCAGACACCGGAACAGCAGGGCGTAGCCAACAGGGTAAATGAACTGAACGCAGGTATTTTCTTAAAGGATGTAAGCACATCCGAAATTAAAAAGGCTGTCCGTGAGGCTTTGGATAATGCGTCCATAAAGGAAAATGCCGTTAAAATACAGGAGTCTTTTAGAAAATGCGGCGGTGCGAAGGAAGCTGCTTCGTTTATTGAAAAACAGATATAATATTTACATTGAGCAAAATTGGATTTATAATTTATTCTGTTTTATTAATAAAATAAAGCAGATAGCATGAATTGCGAAAGGAAGTTAAGCAGATGATTAGAATTGGTATTTTTGGATATGGAAATCTTGGTAAGGGTGTTGAATGTGCTGTTGCCAAAAATAAGGATATGGAGTTGGCAGGTGTGTTTACGAGAAGAGACCCTTCAACGGTTAAGGTTAATACTCCGGGCGTAAAGGTTTATCATGAGGATGCGCTTTGTGAAATGCAGGACAAAATAGATGTTCTTATTTTATGCGGAGGAAGTGCAACAGACCTCCCACAGCAGACACCGAAATATGCAGCAATGTACAATGTTGTGGATAGTTTTGATACACATGCACGTATTCCGGAGCATTTTGCAAATGTAGATGCTGCAGCTAAAGCAGCCGGAAAGACATGCGTTATCTCATGTGGATGGGATCCGGGAATGTTTTCACTTAACAGATTATATGCAAACTGTATTTTGCCGGATGGAAAGGATTATACGTTCTGGGGCAAGGGCGTAAGCCAGGGTCATTCAGATGCCGTACGCCGTATAGAGGGTGTTCTTGACTGCAGACAGTATACAATTCCCGTAGAGGCAGCAATGCAGGCAGTAAGAGAAGGAAAGCAGCCTGAACTTACAACACGTGAAAAACATATAAGAGAATGTTTTGTAGTGGCAAAAGATGGTGCTGATAAAGCAAGGATTGAGGCAGAAATTAAGAATATGCCGAATTATTTTGCTGATTATGACACAACAGTTCATTTCATTACAGAAGAAGAAATGAAGAAAAACCACAGCGGACTGCCACATGGCGGAAGTGTTATCCGTACGGGCGTCACAGGATTTAACAATGAGCATACACATGTAGTGGAATATAAGCTTACACTTGATTCTAATCCTGAATTTACCGGTTCTGTTATTGCGGCATATGCAAGAGCCGTATATCGCATGAATAACGAAAATCAGACGGGCTGCAAGACAGTATTTGACATAGCACCGGCTTACCTTTCAGATTTAAGCGGCGAAGAATTGCGAGCACATTTATTATAATTATCATACGAGGTAATAATGATACAGGAAAAGTTTATCAGAACGCAGATGCTTCTTGGAAGTGACAGCATGGAAAAACTTAAAAATTCGCATGTCATTATATTTGGTGTAGGCGGTGTCGGAGGTTATGTGACAGAGGCGCTGGCCAGGAGCGGAATCGGAACACTGACACTTGTGGATAATGACACTGTTGCCGAATCAAACATAAACAGACAGATTATTGCGACAACAAAGACTGTTGGTAAAAGCAAGGTACAGGCGGCAAAGGAGCGGGTGCTTGAAATTAATCCCGATGCAGTTGTAAATGATTGTGAGATGTTTTACCTGCCTGAAACAGCCGAAAGTTTTGATTTTAGCAGGTATGATTATGTTGTAGATGCGATTGATACAGTTTCAGGGAAAATAGCGATTGTTACGGAAGCCAAAAGATGCAGCACACCCGTTATAAGCTCTATGGGTGCGGGAAATAAGCTGGATCCGACGGCATTTGAGGTGGCGGATATTTATAAGACTTCAGTCTGTCCGCTTGCCAGGGTAATGAGGCGTGAACTTAAGAAAAGAAACATTGACAGCCTTAAGGTAGTATACTCTAAAGAGGAGCCGCTTTCTCCTGACAGTCAGCTTGCAGGTGAGGAAAGCACACCTTCAAAAAAGAGACAGACGCCGGGAAGTGTAGCATTTGTACCATCCGTAGCCGGGCTTATTATTGCCGGTGAGGTTATCAAAGATTTATGTATACTATAGTGCATTTTGACTTTATAAGGCGGGTGCGTTATAATTTTCACTGATTAAGGTCTGGAGGTTTACAATGGGTAAGCGTATCGAAGAAGAAATAAACGGAATAGTTAAAAATATCCTTAGCGATTATCAGAAAAACAGGGCAATTGATAAGGCAAATATATACAATCAGCCTGACAGGGAAGAAATACTTGATATGGTACAGAAACTTCAGTATATTCTGTATCCGGGTTTTTTCAAGGATAAGGTTTATAAGATTTACAGTATTGAGAATCATGTATCAACCGTTATTGAGGATGTTATGTTTCATTTGAACAAGCAGATAACAATAGTGTTAAAGTATTGTGAGAAATATCCGGATAAAACGGATGAAGAGCTTGAAGAAATGGCACAGGAAATATCAGTTAAATTTTTAAATACGATTCCTTTAATCCGCGAGTATCTGGATACCGATCTTCAGGCGGCAGTCGATGGAGACCCTGCAGCAAGCAGCAAGGATGAGGTTATATTCTCTTATCCGGGATTTTATGCAATTACAGTCTATCGTCTTGCACATGAACTTTTTAAGCTGTCAGTGCCTATGATACCGCGAATAATGACGGAGCATGCACACAATGTGACGGGAATCGATATTCATCCGGGCGCGACCATTGGAAAATATTTCTTTATCGACCATGGTACAGGTATAGTTATCGGTGAAACGACAACTATCGGTGATAACGTTAAGATTTATCAGGGCGTTACGCTCGGTGCATTATCAACCAAGGAAGGACAAAAACTTCGCGGAACCAAGAGACATCCGACTATCGGTGATAATGTTACAATCTACTCGGGAGCTTCCATACTCGGAGGTGATACGGTTATTGAGGAAAATGTTGTTGTTGGAGGTAATGCATTTATCACCAAGTCGATTAAAGAGGGAACAAGGGTAAGTGTTAAAAATCAGGAACTTCAGATGAAACGTAACGGTAAAATGGTGGCAGCTGATGACGATGAAAACTGGTTCTATATTATATAATGGTATAAATAAATGACATTTTTGGAGGCTGTAGCTTTATTTTAAGCGACAGCCTCTTTTATAGCTTTAAACTATAACGAGTAATAATATTTTTCAAATTGACATATGAATGGCTGATTTGTATAATAAAGAAAAATAAATCATATAACACCTAGCTAAATACTAGGAATAAATGGAGGGCAAAAATATGGGAGATATCAGAGAAAGCGCAGCAGAACTTATTGGAAAAACACCAATCTTAAAACTTAATAACTATTCAAAGAAAGCGGGAGCAACAGAAGCTACTATTTTAGCAAAGCTTGAGTATCTTAATCCGGCAGGCTCGGTAAAAGACAGAGTAGCATTATCAATGATTGAGGATGCAGAGGCTAAAGGAATATTAAAACCTGGTGCTACAATAATTGAACCGACAAGCGGTAATACAGGTATCGGTCTTGCATCAGTGGCAGCTGCCAAGGGATACAAGGCAATTCTTACATTGCCGGATACAATGAGCGTTGAACGTAGAAATCTTTTAAAGGCATACGGTGCTCAGCTGGTTTTAACTGAAGGAGCCAAGGGAATGAAGGGCGCAATCGCCAAGGCAGAGGAGCTTAGGGATTCAATTGAGGGTGCAGTGATTCTAGGACAGTTCGTTAATCCTGCAAATCCAAAGGTACATAGAGAAACAACCGGACCTGAAATCTGGGAGCAGACAGACGGAAAGGTAGACATTTTTGTTGCAGGCGTTGGTACAGGCGGTACTGTAACCGGTGTCGGTGAGTATCTTAAGTCAAAGAATCCGAATGTTAAGGTGGTTGCTGTTGAACCGGCAACAAGTCCTGTATTATCACAGGGAACTGCCGGACCTCATAAGATTCAGGGAATCGGAGCCGGATTCGTTCCTGATGTATTAAATACAAAGATTTATGACGAAGTAATTACTATTGAAAATGAAGATGCATTTGCAGAAGGCAAAAAGTTTGCCGTTAGCGAAGGTATCCTTGTAGGTATTTCATCAGGTGCAGCATTAAAGGCGGCAACAATTCTTGCAGCAAGACCTGAAAATAAGGGAAAGACGATTGTAGCACTCCTTCCTGACTCAGGTGACAGATATCTTTCAACACCTTTGTTTGCTGAATAATATAATATAAAAATAAGTCTGAAACGGGTATTCGTCATATGATATGGCAATGCCCGTTTTTTCTTTGAGAGGTTTTTGGCACTGACAGGATAAAAATAGTAATAAACAAAAGAATGATATTATGGTAAAATGATAGTAATAAATATCAAAATAACTGGCTTGTAAAGGAGAATAAATGGAAAATCCGGAACTTGATTATGAATATATTAAAAAAATGTCCTCTGACCAATATCTTCTCGTTGATATAAGAAACGAAGGAAACATTCAGTACGGAATGATTCCGGGGGCAGTACATTTTGATGAGGATGAGCTGGAACAAAAAATAAGGGAGATTCTGGGCACAGATATTAGTTCGAAAAAAATTGTATTCTACTGCGCAAAGGGCATTTACAGCAAAGAATGTGCATCAACGTTCAGACAAATGGGATTTGATGCATACAGCCTTGTGGGAGGATATACAGGATGGCTTTTGTCTTCAATGAATGAGACTATGGAAAATGATGCGGAAAATGAGCGCTGTGCTGAGATTGAGAAGAGCATCAGGAAGAAATTCCATAAGGAATTATTTTCAAAATTTGCCAAGGCTATTAATTTGTATGAGCTTCTTAAAGAAAATGACAGGGTTGCAGTATGCATTTCAGGCGGCAAGGATTCGATGCTGATGGCCAAGCTCTTTCAGGAACTTAAGAAACATAACAAATTTAATTTTGAACTTGAATTTCTGGTTATGGACCCGGGATACAGCGAAGCCAACAGGAAGGTAATCGAGAATAATGCAAGGATGCTTAATATTCCTATAACGATATTTGAATCAGATATTTTTGATGCGGTGTATGAAATAGAAAAATCACCGTGTTATTTGTGTGCGAGAATGAGAAGAGGGCATTTGTATAATAAGGCAAAGGAACTCGGATGCAACAAGATAGCGCTGGGGCATCATTATGATGACGTTATTGAAACAATACTTATGGGAATGTTGTACGGCGGTCAGGTGCAGACGATGATGCCGAAGCTTCACAGCACCAATTTCCCGGGTATGGAACTTATAAGACCGATGTATCTAATAAGAGAGGATGACATTAAGCGCTGGAGGGATTATAACGGTCTTCATTTCCTTCAGTGTGCATGTCATTTTACCGAGAACTGTTCATCATGTAACGAAGATGGCGTCAGCGAGTCAAAAAGGCTTGAAACCAAGAAGCTGATTGCAGAATTAAAGAAGACAAATCCGTTTGTAGAGGGAAATATATTTAAGAGTGTTGAAAATGTTAACCTCAGCACCATAATTGCTTACAAGAAAAACGGTGAAAAGCATTATTTTACAGATAATTATGATAATGAAACAGAAATTGAAGAATAAATTGAAAAAATTGTAGAAAATTGTTAATTTTTTACTCATAATGTGATATAATAATCATATTAAGTCAAAGGAGAAAAATTATATGTTCAAATCAATCGGGGCGAAAATCAATTATATCCTTGTACTTGTATTTGTAATATGTATGATTGGTATGCTTATTATCAATTTCCGAATTAACAGTATGGGTGATATAACAAAAGAAATCAGTGGAGATTATTTATCCAGTATTGAAGAAGTTGATTCAATTTCAATGAATGTTGTCAGGCTGCAGTCATATATGATGGAATATATGCTTGTAGATGATGAGGCAAAGAGTTCGACAATGAGTAAAATAACTACAACTCAGGGCGCTATTCTTACTTTGTTCCAGAATCTTGCCGAACATGCTGTGACGGACAGGGGAATTGAAGCAATTGAAAAGCTGAAGGCATCGTATGAAAATTACAATTCGGAGTACACTAAGGTACTGTCGTTAATTGATCTGGGCAGAATAAAAAATATTAATGAAGCAGATGAATATCTGAGTGCATTGTACGATGACCTTTCAATAAGGGTTCACTCAGTTGAAGTCCAGAATACGGTTAACACATTAAGAGCACAGAAGCAGCTTGAAGATGATACCACGGCGAGCCGGATTACGTTCGGTGTAGTATTTATTTTGCTTGTTGCAGTTATCGTTGCAGGAGTTCTTATTGCGAGATTTACAATAATAAAACCGACTACCCTTGCAACCAAAGAAATTCAGCAGATTATAAGTGAGATTGAAGCCGGTAACGGAGACCTTACAACGAGAGTTACACAGAGGTCATCAGATGAGGTCGGACAACTCGTTGCCTGTCTTAATAAGTTCATTGATGTATTACATAATATTATTGCTGAGATTCAGACCGATACCAGCGAGATGAAAAGAAGTGTTAACAACGTGTATGGTCAGATTTCTACGGCAGACGGCAATATCATGGATGTTTCTGCAACAATGCAGCAGCTTGCGGCCGGAATGACAGAGCTGTCAACGGCAGCAGACCATATAAGTGACCAGGCAGGTCTTATCAGTGAAAGAATGGATAATATAGCCAGACAGGCGGGCGATGGTTCAGAACTTGCAAAGGATATTAAAGTAAGAGCGGTAAAGATGCACGATGAAGGTGTTGACAGTAAGAATAATACAAGCATCATGGCAGAAGAAATCAGAAGTCTGGTTCAGGAATCTCTTGAGAAGAGTAAAGATGTCGAGCAGATTAATTCACTTACGGAAGATATTTTAAGTATTTCAACCCAGACCAATCTTCTTGCGCTTAACGCTTCCATTGAGGCTGCCAGAGCCGGTGAAGCCGGTAAAGGCTTTGCGGTTGTCGCTGATGAGATTCGTATGCTTGCTGATTCAAGCCGTAATACGGCAAATGATATCCAGAATATCAGCCGTGAAGTTACAAGCTCGGTTAACGGACTTGCAGAAAATGCTAATAAGATGATAGAGTTCCTTATTAACGTTGTTCTGCCTGATTATGACAAGCTTGTTAATATGGGAACACAGTATCATAATGATGCTTCGGAATTTGACAGTATTATGCAGAGCTTCACCAATGATTCCATGCAGCTTAAGGATTCAATCAGTGATGTGGCAGAGCTGATTAAGAGAATGTCAGTTACAATTTCTGAGAACTCAGATGGTATTACAATGGCATCTGAAAGCACATGCGGTCTTACATCCAGCATGACACAGATTCAGGAAGAAATGTCCCAGACAGAATCTGTTTCAGGACGATTAGAACAGGAAGTCGGCCGTTTCACCAATATATAAAAAGGCAGGTAACAGATATGAAAAGGAAATTATTATTTGGATGCATCCTTCTTGCTATGGTGTTATCTGTAGCCGGATGTGGTAAATCAAAAGAAGTAACAACATTAATCATGGCAGACGTTCAGGAGGGTGAACATCCTACGGCACTTGCCTGTGATAAATTTGCGGAGCTTGTTAATGAGAAAACCAATGGCAGGATTGTGATTGAAGTATACCATGGCTCGACACTCGGAACAGAATCGGAACAGGTTGACCAGGTTGCAGTTGGCGGTATTGACTTTGCCAGAGTATCTTCTCCGGTATCAAAATATTATGATGATATTAAGGCGTTCCAGGCATTATATCTTTACAGCAGTGAAGATGCGATGTGGAAGGTTCTCGATGGAGAAATTGGTGATGAATTTCTTAAGTCGGATGTATTAAAGGAAAATGGAATTGAGGGATTGTGCTGGATATCAGGCGGTTCGAGAAATTTCTACAATAACAAGAAGGTTATTACCAAGCCAAGCGACCTTGCTGGACTTAAGCTTCGTGTAAACACGGATTCGATGTTTGCATTCCTTGACAGATGCGGTTCAACAGGAATTAATGTGGCTTATGGTGATATCTATAATTCAATAACGGCAGGAGTAATTGATGGAGCAGAAAATAACTGGCCGTCATATATTTCAACAGGACATTATGAGGTTGCACCTTATATTACGGTTGATGAGCATACGAGAATTCCTGAAATGATTATTGTTTCAACAGAAACAATGAATTCTTTGTCAGAGAAAGACCAGCAGATTATACGTGAATGTGCAAAGGAAGCAGCAAATTTACAGCGTAAATGGATGAATGAGTATGATGCCAAGGCTATTAAGCAGGCTGAGGCGGCCGGTTGTACCATCACCTATCTTACAGCCGAGCAGGTTGCAGAATTCCAGAAGATGGCAGAACCGGTCAATGAAAAAGTCAGCAGCAAATATATTGATATTATTAATAAAATCAAGGCAGCACAGTAATTACAGTGCTATTGAAGGTGTGAAAAGCCTTCTGATCAGTTTTACGGCCTCTATTATTAAAAGAGGTACAAGAGCCAGGGCAAATGCCATAATGTAAAGATTAAATGGCAGCAGGATTAATTCAAATGCAGCGGAAAGTGGTGTAAATAATACCAGAAGTACCAAAGCGGCTGATGTTCCTGCTGCCATGTTTAGTTTTTTGTTGGAAAAAAATCCGATTGTAAACAGCGAACGGTTTGAACGCATGTTAAAAGCCTGGACTATCTGTGACATTGAAAGTGTAATAAACATCATTGTCTGCCCGCCGCTAAGAAGCTTTGTGGTATGTTCTCCGATATAAAATGATATAAGAGAGAGAAGCCCGAACATTGCGCCCTGAAGTATGATTCTGATGCCTAACCCATTGGCAAATATACTCTCGTCTTTTTTGGTCGGTTTTGCATCCATAACAGAAGCTTCAACGGGTTCCATTCCAAGTGCAATTGCAGGAAAACTGTCTGTTACAAGATTAATCCACAGCAGCTGCATCGATAAAAGAGGCGTTTTACGCCACAATAACATGGCAAAAAAGATTGACAGCACTTCACCTATGTTGGTTCCGAGAAGGAAACCGACTACTTTTTTGATGTTGGAATAAATGCTTCGGCCTTCGCGGACAGCTTCAACAATCGTAGCAAAATTATCGTCTGTAAGTATCATGTCGGCAGCCTCTTTTGATACATCGGTGCCTGTAATTCCCATCGCACAGCCTATGTCAGATGCCTTCAGGGCAGGTGCGTCATTTACTCCGTCTCCCGTCATGGCAACAACGGCACCCTTTCTCTGCCATGCCTTAACAATCCTGATTTTGTTTTCAGGGGAAACTCTTGCATATACCGAAATATTTTCTAATTCCCTGTCTAATTCGCCATCATTTATCCGGTCTAGTTCCATGCCGGTAATAGCCCGTTCACCATTTTGAAGAATGCCTATATCCTGTGCTATGGCAGATGCTGTGGTAATATGGTCGCCGGTTATCATCACAGGTTTTATTCCTGCATGGCGGCAAAGAGCTACGGATTTTGCTGTTTCGGGTCTTGGCGGGTCAATCATTCCGAGAAGACCGAGGAAGGTAAGATTATCTTCGAGCGTGAAATCATTCGGAGTCTGCGGTATTTCATCAATAACCCTATATGCGACTGCAATTACACGGAGTGCAGCCTGTGACAGTTTTTCGTTTGCCTTGTGTGCATTTGAAAGGTCTGCTAAATTACAACGCTTTTCAATTACGTCGAAAGCTCCTTTGACGATAACGACGTTTTTGTTATCAATACGGCATACGCATGTCATAAGCTTACGGTCAGAATCAAATGGTATTTCATATACTCTGGGGTTACATTCACACAGCTTTTCTTTTATAATATTGCATTTGTGTGCGGCAAGGACGATGGAGGTTTCCGTAGGGTCTCCAATATGTACGATGTTATTATCTTTTACGCAGATTGAACCGTCGCAGCACAATACTGCATATTGAAGTAGATTTCGAAGAAGTGGTGAGGCATGCGAGGTCACTGCTTCGATGCTTTGGTTTTCTTCGATGTAGGCCTTCATTAAAGTCATGCGGTTCTGTGTAAGTGTTCCGGTTTTATCTGAGCAGATAACGGTAGCACTTCCAAGTGTCTCAACGGCAGGAAGGTGCTTTATAATGGCGTTTTTGTGGGACAATCTCTGTACGCCGATTGACAGTACAATCGTCACAATGGCAGGAAGCCCTTCCGGAATAGCTGAGACGGCCAGTGAAACGGACATCATGAATATTTCAAGAAGCGGTATGCCGTCAAAATATCCTATTACAAAGATTATAAAACATACAAAAAGGACAACAATTCCTAAGGATTTGCCGAGCCTTGCAAGCTTGATGGAAAGCGGCGTCTGTGTGGATTCGCTGTGGTTTAACATGTTGGCGATATGCCCCATTTCGGTATTCATTCCGGTAGAACAGACAATTGCTTTTGCATTTCCATATGTAACAGAACAGCCGGAAAAAACCATATTGATACGGTCGCCTAAAGGAACGTCATCACGGATTTGCACAGATGCATTTTTTTCGGATGCGACGGATTCACCGGTAAGGGCAGATTCGTCACACTTTAAGGAGTTGCTGGTTATAAGCCTTGCATCTGCCGGAATCATATCGCCGGCTTCAAGTAAGATGAGGTCGCCGGGAACGAGAAGGGTAGAGTCGATGCTTGATATGCTGCCATTACGGATGACACGCGAATGCGCTGATGAAAGCTTTTTTAGGGCATCGAGTGATTTTTCGGCTTTGTTTTCCTGTATAACGCCCATCATGGCATTTATTATAACGATTAGAAGAATAAGGATTGGTTCAAAGAATTCTTTTGGATTTCCATCACCTAAGGCAATGATAAATGAAATTGCGGCTGCAATCAGTAGAATTATTATCATGACATCGCAGAACTGCAGAAGAAATTTCTGGAAAAAACTTGTGTGCTTTGTTTCAGTCAGTTTGTTTTCGCCATATTTTTCCAGACGTTTTAAGGCTTCGTCATCACATAGACCGTTGTTTTTGTCTGTTGACAGCTCTTTTGCTGTATCGTCGATTGTTAATTTGTAATGTTCCAATTTTTTTCCTCCTGAAAAATTATTGGACATAATTTGTCCTGCTAATAATATATGCAGGGGAGGAAAAAAATAGAACGAATAAGTATAAGTATTATTAAGCTTCCTGTTTGTTGCCGATGTAGCCAAAAAATGCACCTACGGCTCCGCCGACAATATGTGTTAAGTTGGAGATGTTGTCTGTTACAAACAATCCTTCGTAAATCTGCCCGCCGATATAAATAACTGCCACAATAATAAACGTCAGCGGAATGGTTTTGCTCTTAAAACCGGTTATTGAAGCAAGAAGTATAAATGTAAATACAACTCCGCTTGCACCAAGCAGTCTGACATGCGGAAAGAAAATAATGTGTATTATTCCTGTGACAAGTGCAGTAGAGAGTATCACGAAGAGGATATCTTTGGAACCGTATTTTTCTTCAAGCATTGGACCGATAACAAGAATCATCATAATATTATTAATAAAATGATTCCATCCGGAATGTCCGAAAACGTGGCCAATAAGCCTTACATAAGTCAACGGGTCAGCCGGTGAAGACCTGTATACACAAAAAAGCAGTCTTGTGCTGGCAAAATTAGTTATTCTGCCAAGAATAAGCGAGAGAAGACATATTCCTGTAAATGTTAGTATGACAGGTGAATTAAAAGCTATTTTGACCCTGGAATTCTGCTCAGACATGGGCGGTGCCTCCTTTAAAATATAGTATATGGAAATTATATCATATATTTTGGGAATATCATATATTTAATGAATGCGAATTTACAATTTGTCTTATATAAATTATAATGATGATTAGGCGTTTGCGAAACTACTGTATTTATGATATTAAACAAGATTTGAGGGTGCAAATTAAGTGGTAATTGTGAGCCGCCGGTACTTAGGTTGCCGTATTTTGGCACCTTATGTACCGCTGCGAGCGAGCATTAGTGCAAACGTGCCACTTAATTGCACCCTCAAACCTTGTTAATATAATACAATAGTTTCACAAACGCCTGTTTGCGGGAAAGAAAGGTGGAAACTTTATGGTCAGATTTTTGTATTGGATTGTCGAGCAGATTGCCAAGGTGCATACTTATCTGCTTACTTTAAACGACAGCTTCGAATATGTATTCAGTGATAAGGAACTGCATTTTATTGTAATAGGAATAATCGGAATGCTAATGCTTTTTATAATATATCCGCTGTTTAAAGCATTAAGTAAAAATCATGTTATGGTGATAGCATGGATTTATGTATTTACACTAATTATCGTAATAACATTTGCAATTGAGATAGGCCAGAAGATAACCAATACAGGTGCGATGGAGTTTGCGGATATTGTATTCGGCGTTGTCGGATTTTTGGCAATGTTTATTGTATTTATGATTATCCGAGGAATCTGGCATTGCATTCTAAACCTCATAAAAAACATTCGAAACAAAAAAGATGATTCACTTTAGAATATTAAAATAACGGTTAATATTCGCAATTTTAATGTTATTGGCATAAAAAAACATTGCTTTTATTTGATTTACCATGTAAACTAAATTGCGATATCTGTTTTTGGAGTTTGTGATTAGGAGGAAATGATATGGCAATTGACAGTAAATCTATGATGGAACTTGACGAAACATTGAACGAGCAGTTTGATGAACTTGTAAAGTCCTGTATGGCTTCCGGTGAGATTAATCTTGACCTGTATATAGAATATGACGTTAAGAGAGGACTCCGTGATTCTAATGGTAAGGGTGTCCTGACAGGTCTTACGGAGATTGCGGATGTTACCGGTATCAGAACCGAGGATGGTGTTAAACTGCCTGCTCCGGGCAGACTTTATTATCAGGGATACAATGTCCTTGAGCTTATAAGAGGTAATGAAAACAGAAAGTTTGCATTTGAAGAGGCAACATATTTGCTGCTCTTTGGTGAACTGCCAACAGAAAAACAGTTAAAGAGTTTTATTGATATACTTGCAGGACTCGAGGAAATATCGGGTGCATTTTTAAGAGACGTCATTATGAAGGCGCCAAGTAAAAATATTATGAATGCCCTGCAAAAGAGTGTTCTTACGCTTTATTCATATGATGATAATCCTGATGATGTCAGCATAGCAAATGTACTCAGACAGTCATTGCAGCTTATCTGCAAGGTACCGCTGATTTCGGTTTATGCATATTATGCATACAGACACTTCCAGTGCGACGAGAACCTGCTTATCAGACAGCCGGAAAAGGGTCTTTCAATAGCTGAAAATCTTCTCCGTATGATTCATCCTGACGGAAAGTATACAGAGCTTGAAGCGAGAGTGCTTGACATTGCGCTTGTTATTCATGCTGAACACGGAGGCGGAAATAATTCGACATTTACCAACCATGTTGTTACTTCAACGGGAACGGATACGTATTCTGCTGTTGCGGCATCACTCGCATCACTTAAGGGACCAAAGCATGGCGGCGCGAACTTAAAGGTTCAGGAGATGTTTGATGACCTTAAGAATCATTGCCCTGACTGGAAGGATGAAGAGGCTATCAGGGGTTATCTTAATAAGATTCTTGATAAGGAAGCATTTGACAATTCAGGTCTTATATATGGAATGGGTCATGCCGTTTATACGGAGTCAGATCCTAGACAGCTTATTCTTAAGGAATATGCAGAAAAACTTGCAAATGAAAAGGGAAGAAGTGATGAATTCGAGCTTTATTCAACTGTTGAGAGAATTTCTGCAGAGCTTATTTCACAGAGAAGACGTGTTTTCAAACCGGTTTGTGCAAATGTAGATTTCTACAGCGGATTCGTTTATTCAATGCTTGGAATTCCTACGGAGTTGTTTACTCCTATATTTGCCATCTCAAGAATGGCAGGCTGGAGTGCACACAGACTTGAGGAAATCTGCAACAACGGTAAAATTATTCGTCCTGCATATAAATTTGTCGGTGTACACAAGGATTATGTAGATATTGAATCACGCGCTTAAATTAGTAAAAAAGGGGAAAATCGCAGTTCAAATAACTGTGATATCCTCTTTTATTTTTTAATGAAAAGTGCTATAATATCTGATATATATATGTTGGAGGTTGATATTGTGGATAAGACAAAACAAAATACAATAGAAAATTCGGAACTTGCCGGTGCTAATAAGCTTATGCTCACATGTTTTACATTTCTGATTGCTGTGCTTGATGTTGCATATCTTTTGGAGGTTATAAAGGGAGCAAGAACAATAGGGTATTATATAGTATTCCTTATTCTTTCACTGGCACCGCTTATCGTGTCGGCGCTCGGTTATAAGAAGAGCCCGGATTGGAAGCATCTTAAGCTTGCTACAATATTCGGATATTTGGTTTTTTATGCATTCGTAATATTTACATCAACTACGGATGTAGGATTTGTTTACATAATGCCAATGTTTGTGATTGTGGCAATTTATATTGATCATTTTGTAGCTGTAGGCTGCGGAACTATAGCAATAGTTCTTAACATTGCACAGGCTATATGGCAGAACAGCCGGCCGGAGCTTGAATCCATTGATATGGCTACGATTGAAATAAGGGTTGCATCATTATTTCTTTGTACGTTATTCATAGTATTTGTTACATCATATTTGAAAAAAACGAGTGAAAAAAAGGTTTCTGTTGTGAACAGTGCCAAGGAATCATCAGATGAACTGCTGAATAAGGTTATGACGGTATCCGACGGCATGGTTGCACTTATCAGTGAAGCTAACGGCAAAATGGGTGAGCTTCATGAATCTCTTGAGAAGACAATGACTTCCATGGAAGAGGTTACGGCAGGAACAGGAGATACAGTTAATGCCGTGCAGGAGCAGCTCGAGAGAACTGAACAGATTCAGAATCATATCAGTGCAGTTGAGTCTGTTTCGAAGAATGTATGCTCATATATGCTCAATGCGAGAACAGAAATAGAAGTCAGCAACAAAAATATTGGTATGCTTATAGAGCAGGTTGGAAAGACTAATGAAGCAAGCGTAAGAGTTGAGCAGGAGCTTGAGAAGCTTAACAGCCTGGCAGCACAAATGGGAACAATTATTAATGTTATTGAAGGTGTGACAGAGCAGACCAGTTTGCTTGCACTTAATGCAAGTATTGAAGCAGCAAGAGCAGGTGAAGTAGGTAAGGGATTTGCAGTTGTTGCTTCGGAAATTTCAACACTTGCAGGACAGACAAGCAGTGCTACAATTGAAATTACTGATATTATCAATAATATTGCCGCTGAGTTAAAGATAGTTGTCAATGTTATTACAGAACTTGAAAAGAGTAATAAAGTTCAGGGTGAGAAAGCACAGGAGACAGCTACAAGGTTCAAGGGCATTGAGAGGGTATCCGCCGACATTGATGTTCAGGCAAGAGAACTTGTTACGGCAGTAGATAAACTTGCAGAGGCTAATGCAGGTATTGTAAGCAATATTCAGACTATTTCAGCAATTTCAGAAGAGGTTACTGCACATAGCAATGAAACATTTGCAAGCAGTGAAGAAAATGATAAGACTGCAACCGAGGTTGTAAGAATTGTAAATGAATTAAATGAACTTGCTCAGAAATTAAAACAGGACTAATTATTATCGGGAGTCAGAAAAATGGAAATAAAGCGTGCTGATATGCTGGATCATTTTCAGACGGGAATATTCGCAGCACTTAATGACAAAAAAGATGAGATGATTAAATCAGGCAGGAAAGTATATAATCTTTCGGTGGGAACACCTGATTTTAAACCACAGCAACATATAATGGACGCATTGTCCGAGGCGGCTAAGGATCCGAAACAATACGGTTATGCATTAAAGGATCTTCCTGAACTGTTAGAAGCAGTAAAGGACTATTATAAAGACAGGTTTGGTGTCGATTTAAGCACAGATGAGATCACGTCAATCAATGGTTCCCAGGAGGGTATAGGACATATCGGAATGGCACTTACAAGCCCGGGAGATATTGCAATTCTGCCTAATCCTGGATATCCGATATTTGAAACAGGAGCTTATCTTGGAGGAGCAAAGATGTATTTTTATCCGCTTACGGCAGATAATGATTACCTTCCTCAGTTTGATAAGATTCCGGAGGATGTAGCGCGTAAGGCTAAGTTTATGATTCTGTCATACCCTTACAATCCGGTATGCGCAGTCGGAACGCCGGAAATGTACAGACAGGCAATAGCATTTGCTAAGAAGTATAATATAATTATTATCCATGATAATGCCTATTCTGACATTATTTATGACGGAGTAAAGGGTGGCTCTTTCCTTTCTTATGAAGGAGCCAAGGAGGTTGGAGTTGAATGTTTTTCATTATCCAAGTCTTTCAATGTGACAGGATGCAGAATATCATTTGTAGTTGGCAATAAGGAAGTTGTTGATGCAATTAAGCTTTTGCGTTCGCAGATAGATTTTGGAATGTTCCTGCCAATCCAGAGAGCGGCTATCGCAGCTCTTCGCGGACCTAGGGATGCAGTTAAGAAGCAGTGCATGGAATATCAGAGAAGACGTGACGCATTATGTGGCGGATTCAGAAGGATAGGCTGGGATGTACCTGACAGTAAGGGTACAATGTTTGCATGGGCTCCAATACCGCCTAAATTTAAGAGTTCTGAGAAGTTCTGTCTTGCACTGATGGATAAAACAGGCGTTATATGTACACCGGGACATGCTTTTGGTTCTCTGGGCGAAGGATATGTGCGGTTTGCGCTTGTTCTTCCTGTTGATGTTATTGAAGAAATGATAGATGTAGTGGACAAGAGTGGAATTTTAAAATAGTCATTTACTTTAAAAACGAATGGTAATTATGTATTCCCATTCGTTTTTAATATAATATGGTTTGGCTTTTTTATCATGCAATTTTCGTTAATCTGCTCCAAGTACCATGAAATAGCCGAACAGACAACAAATGATAAACGGATAGAGGTGAAGTAAAGTGAAGGATACAAAGAAAAAAATAATAATTACAATTATTGGAATACTTTTGAATATTTCAGGAAGGGCTGTTGCCGGTTTTTTCAAACTTCCGATATGGTTTGATATGACGGGAACCTTTGTGGCAACGTACTTTGCCGGAATATGGGGTGGAATTGCAGCAGGTATTTTTAATAGTATTTTATCAAGTTTCTTTGATGTAACTGCACTTGCCTATTCACTGACAAGTGTGGTGGCTGCACTTATGACATATCTTTTTGTTAAAAACGGATATATGGATAACCTCCTGCGTGCGGTTGTTTCTACTTTCTGGCTTGGAATCATCTGTACAATTGTATCTACACCTGTTAACCTTATTTTTTATGGGGGATATTCAGGAAATATCTGGGGAGATACACTTGTTGATATGCTCAGATGGAACAATGTAAATCTGTTGTTCTCATCATTGGCAGGCGATGCGGTGGTAGAAATTGTTGATAAGCAGATATGCGTTCTGGCTGCATTTATATTTATACGTGTATTTCAAAAAGCAAAAAATAAGAAAAATGACGGTACGAAGGCCGCATTAATCTGTCTTATGGCAGCAGTGACAGTTTTATATATGAATCAGTATGTTCATGCAGAAAATGAAGAAAGTTCGCTTCTGCAGGATAATATGGTAGCTAAGGTCTACAATAACACAAACGGTATGGTTTCTTCCGAGGCAAATGCAATATGTGAGACTGAGGACGGATATATATGGATAGGAAGCTATGCAGGCCTCACAAGATATGACGGAACTAAGTTTGAGTTTATCCGTGAGGGCGGTCTTGTTAATGTTACAGGAATGATGACTGATTCATGCGGACGGTTGTGGATTGGTACAAATGATGCGGGAATCGCAAGGTATGAGAACGGAGAATATACTTATTTTACCATTGAAGACGGACTGCCATCCAATTCAATACGCTGTTTTGCAGAAGATGATGCAGGTAACGTATATGTAGGAACCAGTGATAAAATCTGCCGGTTTAGTCAGGATGATACTATTGAAATATTACAACAGGACATTACCTTTGCAAAATATATGGAAGTGTACAAGAATATGCTTGTTGTGTTAGATAACAAGGGCTGTATATATGCCATTGACGGCAATAAAATCCTGAAGATGAATGGTACTCAGAGTAAGTTCTTTTATTATTGTATGGCAAAAACCCAAAGAGGTCTGATGGCGGGAACGGATACAGGTGAATTGTTTGTCCTTGATATCTCGGATAAGGGACTGTATGTAAGTGACGATATTGATATTGAGGCAAGCACTATTTCTACACTTTTTGAAGACAGCAGTCAGAAAATATGGATTGCACTGGAGTCAGGATTCGGATATATGGAATCTGACGGAACTTTTAATAAGATGTATTATGAAGATTTTCCATCATCAATAGTATGCTTCCATGAGGATTATCAGGGCAATATATGGATTGCGTCGTCAAAATATGGCGTTATGCAGTTATCAGAAAGTTCATTTATAAATCTGTTTGAAAAAAACGGTCTGTATGGAAAGGTTGTCAATGCGGTAGTTTATTTTGACGGTGATTATTATTGCGGCACGGACGACGGACTGGTCATTTTGGATGGCAAAAACTATACAAGTAAGACAAATGAGCTTACTGAAAAAATGACCGGATACAGAATACGTTCATTGGCAAAGGATTCTAAGGAAAGATTATGGCTTTGCACTTATAACGGTCTGTGGTGTTATGAAAAAGACGGGGCACTTAGCTGTTATAATGTAGAAAAGGATAAAACTACAAGCGACAGATTCAGGTGTATGACTGAATTAAAGAATGGTATGCTAGTTGCAGGAACAGCGGACGGTATCAATTATTTTAAAGACGGACAGCTTAAATATACGGTTACGTCTGATGACGGACTTGCTAACACCCAGATTTTGTCTGTTGCGGAGGCAAAAGACGGCAATGTGTGGGCCGGCAGTGACGGAAGCGGTATATATGTACTTTCAGATGGGAAATTAATCAAAACTTATACAGTAGAAGATGGACTTTCATCCAACATTATTTTAAGAATTGTTCCATACGATAAGGGATACCTGATTGTAACAAGTAATGCACTGTGTCATATTGATGAGGCGGGAAACGTTAAAAAGCTTGGTAATTTTCCGTACTTTAATAATTATGATATTATCATAGATGGTGATACAGCTTACATCACCTGTAGTGCAGGATTATATGAGGTAAGTCTGTCTGATTTGTGCGAGGACAAGCAGGGACGATTCATGCTTTATGGTGCTAATCAGGGATTATTTTCAGGCCTGACGGCTAACTCATGGAACTATCTTGACGGCAGCAGACTGTTCCTGTGCAGCAATAACGGAGTTATTGCATTTAACATAGAAAATGCAGGTTCGAATGTTGACATGAAATTTGGTGTCTGCTCTGTTGAATGTGACGGAACAACGATTTTGCCGGATGGTGACAGTCACTTTATAGTTCCGGGAAATACGAAGAGTATCTCTATAGAGGCATCTGTCAGAAATTATGCTTTTGCAAAGAATAAGGTACGATTCTTTATTAAAGAACTTGATGACAATCCTATAGTTTATGACTGGAATGAAGTGGAACCTATAAGGCTGTTTAAATCTGATTTCTCATGTTATCACATTTGTCTGCAGATACTGGACGGTTCCGGAGAAAATGTACTGAGTGAAAAGGAATATATAATTGACAGGCAAATGCACACATGGGAGGAACCGGTGTATAGAACATACCTTATGATTGTATGCCTGGAAATACTGATTTTTACAATTATAAGTATTGTAAGTATGATCCTTTTTATTGTGAGAAAGAATGAGCTTGAAAAAAATCAGATTGAGCTTGAACAACGTGTAAATGAACAGACAATGGAGCTGAGCAGCCAGCAGAAAAAGATAAAGAATATTCTGACACAGACGGTTATTGCACTTAGTGAAGCTGTGGATGCGAAGGACAGATACACAAGCGGTCATTCAAAGAGAGTTGCCGAGTATGCTCTTATGCTTGCTGAGAGGATGGGTAAGAGCAAGGAGGAGCAGGAAGAGATTTACCGCGCAGGTCTTTTACATGATGTCGGTAAGATACGAATACCATCTGAAATTATAAATAAAGTCGGTAAGCTTACAGATGAGGAATTTAATATCATAAAGATTCATCCGGTAACAGGATATCATATTCTGCGTGGAATTTCAGAGGATAATATGATTGCAATAGCAGCCAAATATCATCATGAAAGATATGACGGCATGGGATATCCGAACGGACTTGTCGGTGAAAAAATACCGGAAATTGCCAGAATTCTGGCTGTTGCAGATGCTTATGATGCAATGGCAAGTAACAGAAGCTATCGTGATGCACTTCCTCAGGAGGTTGTGCGAAGTGAAATAGAAAAAGGTATGGGAACGCAGTTTGATCCGAAAATAGCCCAAATAATGCTTGATATGATTGATGAGGATAAGACGTATATCCTGAGGCAGGAGGAAGCTGAACAGAAACGCATCCTTACAGTGGATGATGATATTATGAATCATAAAATCATTGAGCATATTATGAGTGATGAGCCGATATACAAGATTGTTTCAGCCTACAGCGGACGCATGGCACTGGAAATCCTTGAGCAGCAGGAGTTTGACCTTATTCTGCTGGATTTAATGATGCCGGAAATGAATGGCCTTGAGACGTTAAAACTGATACGTGAAAAATATGATACACCGGTGGTAATAATGACGAGTGATAAAACACTTGATACTTCAGTGGAATTTGCAGCCTACGGATGTGATGAGTATATTACAAAGCCGTTCCTTCCGCTGTTAATCAAGGAAGTGGTTCATAATATGACCGAAAGAACTAATATAGAAGAGTAGAAAAAATTAATAAAATAAATATAAAAAAAACAGATTTTTGTTGATTTTATCGGCGTATTAGTATAATATTAGAAAGGAAAACTAAGCATTCCTTTTATATGGCAATGTTTTTATATTATTAAGAAAAGAGGTTTATTTAAGATGGCAGAAATCAATTTAAGTCAGTATGGCATCACTGGTGCTACAGAAATCGTTCACAATCCTTCTTACGAGCAGTTATTTGAAGAAGAGACTAAGGCTGGTCTTGAGGGATATGAAGTAGGTCAGAATACAGAACTTGACACAGTTAATGTTATGACAGGTGTATTTACAGGACGTTCTCCTAAGGATAAGTACATCGTTATGGACGAAAACTCAAAGGATACTGTATGGTGGACATCAGATGAATATAAGAATGATAACCATCCAATGACAGAATCAACATGGTCAGCTGTTAAGGAGATTGCAAAGAAGGAACTTTCTAATAAGAGACTTTTTGTAGTTGATGCTTTCTGTGGTGCTAACAAGGATACAAGAATGGCAGTTCGTTTCATCGTTGAGGTTGCTTGGCAGGCTCACTTTGTAAAGAACATGTTCATTCAGCCAACAGAAGAAGAACTTGCTTCTTTCGAACCTGATTTCATCGTATACAATGCTTCAAAGGCTAAGGTTGAGAACTATGCAGAACTTGGTCTTAACTCTGAAACATGTGTTGCTTTCAACATTACAAGCAGAGAACAGGTTATTATTAATACATGGTACGGCGGAGAAATGAAGAAGGGTATGTTCTCTATGATGAACTACTACTTACCACTTAAGGGTATTGCTTCAATGCACTGCTCAGCTAACTGTGATATGGACGGTAAGCATACAGCAATCTTCTTTGGTCTTTCCGGAACAGGTAAGACAACACTTTCAACAGATCCTAAGAGACTTCTTATCGGTGATGATGAGCATGGCTGGGATGATAACGGCGTATTCAACTTCGAAGGTGGATGCTATGCTAAGGTTATCGGTCTTGATAAGGAATCTGAACCGGATATTTACAACGCAATCAAGAGAAATGCTCTTCTTGAGAACGTAACAGTAGATGCTGATGGCAAGATTGATTTTGATGACAAGAGTGTTACAGAAAATACTCGTGTTTCATATCCGATTGATCACATTGAAAAGATTGCTTCAACTGTAAATGGTGTATCTGCTGGTCCTGCAGCTGACAACGTAATCTTCCTTTCAGCTGATGCATTTGGTGTACTTCCTCCTGTATCAATCCTTACACCTGAACAGACACAGTACTATTTCCTTTCAGGATTTACAGCTAAGCTTGCAGGTACAGAGCGTGGTATTACAGAGCCAACACCTACTTTCTCAGCTTGTTTCGGACAGGCATTCTTAGAGCTTCATCCTACAAAGTATGGTGAAGAACTTGTTAAGAAGATGGAGAAGAACGGAGCTAAGGCTTACCTTGTAAACACAGGCTGGAACGGAACAGGAAAGCGTATCACAATTAAGGATACACGTGGTATCATCGATGCTATTCTTAACGGAGACATTAAGACAGCTCCAACAAAGAAGATTCCTATTTTCAACTTCGAAGTTCCAACAGAACTTCCAGGAGTTAACCCTGCAATTCTTGATCCTCGTGACACATATGCAGATGCTTCTGAATGGGAAGTTAAGGCTAAGGATCTTGCTGAAAGATTCAACAAGAACTTCAAGAAATACGAAGGTAACGATGCCGGTAAGGCACTTGTTGCAGCTGGTCCTCAGTTATAATTTTAATATGATAGGAAATTGCGCCGCAATTTCGCTATCCTGTTTAAAAATTCAGGCGGGTGCGTTTTAAATCGCACCCGTTTTTAATATAATAGGGAATATAGTATTTGGGAGGTATATTTATGGACATAAGTGCTGTGCTTGCCAAAGTAGATGAATTAATAGAAAATGGCAAGGCTAAAGAAGCTGAAAAGCTGCTGATTGATACACTTTTGATATCGGAAAAAAGTGAGAATGATGAGGCACAGCTTCAGATATTAAATGAACTGATAGGATATTACAGACAGACTTCCCAAAAGGATGAATTAATACGGACCATAGAAGCAGCTTTTAGGGTTGCTAATAAAATGGGTCTGGATAAAACTGTTGCATATGCAACAACATCGTTAAATGCGGCAACCGGTTACCGCTCAATAGGAGAATTCGGAAAGGCGCTTGAGTGCTATCGCGTTACCGGAGAAATATATGAAAAAGAATTACCGGAAAATGATATGAGAATTGCAGGCTTCTTAAATAATAAGAGCCTTTTATACCAGGAAATGGGTAACTTTGAAAATGCAAAAAAGTGTCTTATGCAGGCACTTGATATAGTTAAGGCAAATGAAAGCTGGTTTGAGACGGCTGTAACTTACGCCAATCTTGCAAACACCTGTGTAATGCTTGGGGAATATAAGGATGCGAAAGAGTATTCAGGCCTGTCGATGGACATGTTTACTGAGCATAAGCTTTTTGATGCCCATTATTGTTCGGCACTGTCAGCAGCAGGCATGTGCTTATTTGAAGAAAAGAATTACAGTGAAGCCTTGGAGTATTTTGGTAAGGCTATGAAAATCATAGAGGAAAATTTCGGACGCAACCAGCAATATGAGCGGCTTTATGCCAATTATGAGGAGTGCAGGAAAATACTCGGCCGTATGAATGGAATGGAGCTTTCAAAAAGATATTATGAAGAATACGGAAAGAGCATGATTGAAAATGAATTTGGCGATTATGCAGGTAAAATAGCTGTCGGACTTGTTGGAGAAGGCTCTGACTGTCTGGGCTTTGATGATGAAACATCAATGGATCATGATTGGGGTCCCGGCTTTTGTATGTGGGTAACGGACGAGACATATGAACAGATTGGTGAGAAACTGGAAGAGAGTTATTCAAAGTTACCTTCTGAATTCATGGGCTATAAGACAACAAAAAGCTCTAAGGCAGGTAAAAGAAGAGGCGTAATGACCATTTCAGGGTTCTATGAGGACCTTCTTGGTGCTTCGTCTTATGAAGACATTGACTGGTCAAGTGTTCCGGATTATGCACTTGCAACAGCAACAGATGGTGAAGTGTTCCGCGATGATGAAGGAATATTTACCGAATTTAGAAATAAGTTAAAGGAAGGTTATCCGGAATCGGTACTCTATCTTAAACTTGCTGAGGATGTTGCAAAAATTTCGCAGACCGGTCAGTACAATTATGAAAGAATGTACAACCGTGGAGATTATCTGACTGCAAACAGAATGCTTTCGGATTGTATTTATAACACATTAAAGTTAAAACATCATTTAATTAACGTGTATCCGCCTCATGACAAATGGCTCTATACAAGCATGTTAAGGCTGTATTGCAATGATGAAACATGCGACATTATATCAAGATTAAATGACAGCATGGTTGTTGGCGGCAGTTCAATGAAAAATCAGATAAGCAGTATAGTGGATGAACTTGCACAAAGTCTTGCAATGGAGCTTTATACCAATCATTTTATAAGTGATATTGACCCGTATCTTGACAACCATACAGAGGAATTAATTACAAAAGCGCGTTATGCAAGGCTTAATAATGACGAACTTGTTGATGAAATAGTCAGATATGAATTTGAAGCGTTTGATAAGGTTAAAAATGAGGGCGGAAGAGCATCCTGCCAGAATGACTGGCCTACATTCTATGTAATGAGAAGAAGCCAGTATCTTACATGGACAAGAACGATGCTTCTTCAGTATATTTATGATTTTGACAGGGAATACAGAAACGGTCATAACCTGATTACGGAAAAATACGGACGAATGATGGAAAGTACCGATCCGGCACGTTATGAGGAAATAAAAGATAATTTCCCTGTAATTTCAGACGAAAAAAAGGCGGTAATTGAGCAGATTGTTGCAGTCTATATGTCAATGATGGAGAAGTTTGCAAAAGAGCACCCGAAGGTTGCAGGCAATGCGCGTAATCTTCACACATATGAAGACGAAGTTTTTGATACTTCATATGAGACGTACTTAAGAGGCGAGATAAGTACCTATTCAGATAAAATGCTTCAGCTTTACGGAAAATATCTTGCATTTGCGGCATCGCAGAACATAAACATTCCGGAGCAGACCATAACCAATACTGCAATTTTGTATGGTTATGAGAACCTTGCTGAATTTGAAAACGGAATTTTATGTAATTAGTAAAAAATGTGTTGACCTTCCACCATGTGGAAGGTCTATTATTATATATATCGAAAGGCCAATCGATTTAATTTTTACAGTCCGGAGGTAACCAGATGAAGATAAACCAGGTTGAAGAACTGGTAGGTATCACAAAAAAGAATATCCGTTTCTATGAGGAACAGGGTTTGTTAAAACCAGACAGGAATCCGGAGAACGGATACCGTGATTATAATCTTAAAGATGTTGATGATTTAATGAAGATTAAACTCTTAAGAAAGCTCGCCGTACCGATTGAGGAAATAAGATTGCTCAAGGAGGGGACAATATCATTAAATGACTGCATGGAAAAGCAGATTGTAAGATTAAATCACGAACAGCGCAGCATTGATTATATGAAAAAGCTGTGTGTTGATATATCAGCAAAGGAAAATGATATATCAAAGCTTGATGCATCCGGGTATCTTATGGAAATGAAACAAATGGAAGAGGGAGGTACCATATTTATGGATATAGAGAAAAAAGATATTAAAAAGAAAAAATATGGTTCAGGTATTTCAGCACTGGTCGTAATATCACTTATCGTTGCCGTTTTGGGGATGGTATTATGGGACAGCAGTGCCAATCCGATTCCGACAGGCATGCTTGTGCTCATATTAGTTATATATGGCGGAATTATAGTAGGAATTATAGTAGCACTTAAACAAAGATTAAAAGAAATTAATGGAGGAGAAGAGGATGAAGCTCGTAAGTATTGATTGTATTCCGGGAAAGGAAATTGAGGCGCTTGGTATCGTTAAGGGAACAATAGTGCAGTCAAAGAATATTGGAAGGGATTTTATGGCCGGCATGAAGACTCTAGTAGGAGGAGAGATTGCAGGTTATACGGAAATGTTGAATGAAGCCAGACAGCTTGCAACAAAAAGAATGGTAGACGAGGCTGAGGCTCTTGGCGCAGATGCAGTAGTCGGCGTAAGATACGGTTCGTCAGCTGTTATGCAGGGAGCAGCCGAGGTTGTTGCATACGGAACTGCAGTGAAAATTATTGGGTAATAAAAGGAGCCTGTCACACTAATTAATCTGTGTGGCAGGCTCTGTTTATTAGATCGTAATATAATTTACATATACTTATCAGCCTGTGACTTAATAAGCTCAACATCATCAAAATAGTTAATCTTCATTGCGTCCTTAACTTCTTTAAGTGTCTGTTTGCCGACAGCCTGTGCCTTTTCGCAGCCCTTCTTTAAGATGTCATATACGGCAGGAATGTCTTTTTCGTATTCCTTCCTTCTTGCACGAATCGGTGCCAATTCCTCCTGCATAACATTGTTAAGGAACTTCTTGATCTTAACATCACCAAGACCGCCGCGTGAGTAGTGCGCCTTTAATTCATCAAGGTTAGCATAGTCAGGAAGATATTCCGCAAAATGTTCGTCATTGCAGAATGCATCAAGGTAGGTAAATACGGTATTGCCTTCAACCTGTCCCGGATCTTCCACGCGAATGTGGTTAGGGTCGGTGTACATACTCATGATTTTCTTCTTAACTTCATCCTCAGGGTCTGAAAGATAGATGCAGTTTCCTAAAGATTTACTCATCTTGGCCTTGCCATCCGTACCCGGAAGACGTAAGCATGCCTTGTTGTCAGGAAGAAGAATTTCCGGCTCGATTAACACCTCGCCGTATGTAGCATTAAACTTTCTTACAATCTCCTTGGTCTGCTCAAGCATAGGAAGCTGGTCTTCACCAACAGGAACAACCGTACCCTTAAAAAGTGTGATATCAGCAGCCTGGCTTATAGGATAAGTGAAAAATCCGACAGGAATACTTGTCTGAAAATCTCTCATCTGAATCTCTGACTTTACTGTAGGATTTCTCTGCAGTCTGGATACTGTTACGAGATTCATATAGTAAAATGATAATTCACATAATTCAGGAATCTGTGACTGGATAAATAATGTTGAAATATCAGGGTTAAGTCCGCATGACAAGTAGTCAAGAGCAACCTCAATAATATTCTGACGAACCTTCTCAGGATTGTCGGCATTATCCGTAAGTGCCTGTGCATCTGCAATCATAATGAAAATGTCATCAAAATTGCCGGAATTCTGTAATTCGACACGTCTTTTTAGAGAGCCGGCATAATGTCCGATATGAAGCTTTCCGGTTGGTCTGTCACCGGTAAGAATAACTTTGCGCATAATAATACCTCTGTAAAAAATAATCTGAAATTTATTTTAAATGTTTTTTTATATATAGTCAATGCAATAGATGCCAAAAATGTTTTTTAATTTTGTATAAAGTATATTTTTTCGTAAATAATAATCATGAAAAAATTTTTTCAAAGGAGATTTAAAATGAAAAAGAGATTAAGTGTATTATTTATTATGGCTGTTATGTGCCTTGCAGTAATGACAGGCTGTGGTTCGGCAAATAACGGAAACAACAATTCAACACAGGGAATCCAGCAGCCGTCAACAGAAATGAACAATGGCGCCGGACAGAACAATTCGACTACCGGTGCTACACAGAACAATACAACAAACACAAATGGCACAAACGGTACTAACGGAACAGGTACTAACGGAACAGGTACTAACGGAACAGGTACTAATGGAACAAATACAAACGGTCACTCAGAAGGTGTGATTGAGGAAATCGCAACAGACATCGGCAACGGAATTGAAGATATCGGAAATGATATCACAGACACAAACAACAACAATAATGTAAATGATGTTACAAGAGGCATGAGATAAAAATTTATTCTTTGTAAATATAAAGTTAAGCATTTGTAAGACGGCTTAATGTAAGGAATAACGGAAAGCGCGGGAATGGCTTGAAAAATTCAGCTTTCAAGCCATTCTTTTTTGTTGCATTATTAATAGTTTTTTTATATAATGAAAACGTATTTAAAATGGGTTATTTTGTATCTTTATGTAATATAGGGAGGAATTATGAAGGACGGATTTATAAGGGTCGCAGCAGCAACTCCCAAAATTAAGGTTGCCGACTGTGACTACAATGCGAATGAAATAAATCGGATGATGAACGAAGCGTATGATAACCAGACTAAGATTCTTGTTTTTCCGGAACTTTGTATTACAGCATATACGTGCAATGACTTGTTTTTGCAGAATGCATTGTTAGACGGAGCACTGGATGGATTGTCGCATATCGTGGCGAATTCAAAAAATAAGAAAATGCTCGTGTTTGTCGGACTTGCATTTATGCATTTGGGAAAGCTTTACAATGTTGCGGCAGCAGTTTTTGACGGAAGAATCCTTGCGTTAATACCTAAAGCGCATATTCCGAACTATAGTGAATTCTATGAAGCAAGGTATTTTGTGCCGGGCAGCAAAAAGGCAGAATACGTTGAGGTACTTGGACAGAAGGTGCCGTTCGGAACAAATGTCATTATTGAGGCGAAGGATATGCCAAAACTTATGATAGCGGCAGAAATATGCGAGGATGTGTGGACTCCGAATCCGCCAAGCATTGCACATGCAATGGCAGGAGCAACCGTTATTGTTAACTGTTCAGCAAGCAATGAGACGGTTTCTAAGGATGTTTACCGCAGGGACCTCGTAAAGGGACAGTCAGCAAGACTGATTTGCGGATACATTTACTCAAGTGCCGGAGAGGGAGAATCCACGCAGGATCTTGTATTTTCAGGACATAACCTGATATGTGAGAACGGAACACTGATTGGTGAGGCGGCAAGGTTTTCGACGGGAATCATATATTCTGATATGGATTTGGAGCGTATTGCCGGCGAGAGAAGACGAATGAACACATTTGATGTGGCACGTGATTCTGATTATGAATACGTTGAGATAGAGATAGGCGTAAATGAACTTAAGCTGGTGCGCCCATATGAGAAAACACCATTTGTGCCAAGTGACGTAAAAGAGCGCGACCAGCGCTGTGAAGCGATTTTGTCAATCCAGGCATACGGTCTTAAGAAGAGACTTGAGCATACAGGATGTAAGAGCGCAGTCATAGGCATTTCGGGCGGGCTTGATTCAACGCTTGCACTGCTGGTAACGGTGCGTGCATTTGATATGTTATCAATACCGAGAAAAAATATAACTGCTGTTACGATGCCGTGTTTTGGAACAACTGACAGAACCTATAACAATGCGGTAACACTGACAAAGAAGCTTGATGCGTCTCTTTGCGAGATAAACATCAAGGAAGCGGTAAATGTTCATTTTCGTGATATAGGCCACAATCCTGATAATCATGATGTGACATATGAAAACAGCCAGGCAAGAGAACGTACACAGATTCTTATGGATATTGCCAACAAGACGGGCGGAATGGTAATAGGAACGGGTGATATGTCAGAGCTTGCACTCGGATGGGCAACTTACAATGGCGACCATATGTCAATGTATGGTGTCAATGCTTCAGTGCCTAAAACGCTTGTGAGACATCTTGTTCGCTATTATGCGGACACCTGTAAAAATGAAGAACTGTCAAATGTTCTTACAGATATATTGGAGACACCGGTAAGTCCGGAGCTTCTGCCTCCTGAGGATGGGAAAATATCACAAAAGACCGAGGATTTAGTCGGGCCATATGAGTTACACGATTTCTTTATGTACCATATATTAAGATTCGGTTACAGGCCTTCAAAGATATACCGTATCGCGCAGATTGCATTTGCAGGCGAATACGGGAATGAGGTTATATTAAAATGGCTTAAAACATTTTACAGGAGATTTTTTGCACAGCAGTTCAAACGGTCATGTCTTCCTGATGGACCTAAGGTGGGCTCGGTTGCCGTTTCGCCAAGGGGAGATCTTCGAATGCCGAGTGATGCGTCAGCAGCGCTCTGGATGAAGGAGGTTGAAAGTTTATGAATATAGGCGGCAAAATCAAGGAACTGAGAATTATGAAGGGACTTACGCAGGAGGAGCTTGCGGACAGGTCTGAACTTTCCAAGGGATTTATTTCGCAGCTTGAGCGAAATATAACGTCACCTTCAATTGCAACACTTATAGATATACTGACATGTCTGGGAACGGACCTTAAAGAGTTTTTCAGTGATTCGGCGGATGACCAGGTGGTCTTTAAGAAAACTGATTATTTTGAAAAGGTAGATACGGAACTAAAGAATAAAATTGAGTGGATTATTCCGAATGCCCAGAAAAATATTATGGAGCCAATCATGCTGACACTGTCAGAGGGAGGCTCTACATATCCTGACAATCCCCATGAGGGAGAAGAATTTGGATTTGTGCTGTCAGGTGCGGCAGAAATCCATATCGGCAATAAGGTATATAAGGCAAAAAAAGGAGAGTCATTCTATTTTAAGCCTCAGTACAAGCATTATATAACATCGCGGCAGGGCGCATGTATATTGTGGGTTAGTTCGCCACCATCATTTTAAACAACATATTTTCGGAGGAAAATCATGGGAAACAAGATTATTGAATTGAAAGGTCTTACCAAGAATTTTGGTGAGCAGCAGGTACTTAAAGGAATTGACTTAAATATTTATGAAAATGAGTTTCTGACACTTCTCGGACCAAGCGGATGCGGAAAGACTACTACCCTTAGAATCATAGCAGGTTTTGATGAGCCGAGTCAGGGGCAGGTGCTGTTTAACGGTATTGAGATATCCAAGCTTCCGCCATATAAGCGTGAGGTTAACACAGTGTTTCAGAAGTATGCACTGTTCCCGTTTTTAAATGTACATGACAATGTGGCTTTCGGACTTAACATCAAAAAGGTTGACAAAAGCATAATAGACCAGAAAGTAAGCAGGGTGTTAAAGCTTGTTGGTCTTGAGGGCTTTGACAAGAGAGATGTTACACTTCTTTCGGGCGGACAGCAGCAGAGAGTTGCCATTGCAAGGGCGCTTGTAAATGAGCCTAAGGTTCTTCTTTTGGATGAACCGCTCGGTGCACTTGATGCCAAGCTTCGTAAGGAAATGCAGGGTGAATTAAAAAAGATTCAGAAGGAAGTCGGAATTACGTTTGTTTTTGTAACGCATGACCAGGAAGAAGCACTTTCAATGTCTGACACGGTCGTTGTTATGAATGAGGGAATTATACAGCAGATAGGAACACCGGTAGACATTTACAATGAGCCGGAAAACCGTTTTGTTGCAAGCTTTATCGGTGAATCCAACATTATTGAAGCTATAATGATACGTGACTGTCTTGTACATTTTGATGACTGTGATTTTGAATGTGTGGACAAAGGCTTCAAGGATAACGAGGAAGTTGAGGTTGTACTTCGTCCTGAGGACATTGATATAGTAAAACCGGGTGAAGCAAAGCTTACAGGTACTGTTACATCAATCGTCTTTAAGGGTGTACACTATGAAATCGTAGTAAAAACAAAGTACCGTGATTATCTTATACATACAACGGATTATTTTGAGGTAGGACTCGAGGTGGGACTCAAATTCGGACCTGAGGATATCCATGTAATGTACAAGATGGAAAATTAGGAGGAATGCCATGAGATATTTTAAAAATATGGTAAAACCGTATATCATATGGTCGTTCCTTATGATTGTGGTGCCGCTTCTGCTGATTGTGCTGTACTCGCTGACCACAGGCGGTAATTCTCTGGTAAACATACAGTTTACGATAAATAATTTTACGAAAATTGCTGAGCCGATTTACCTTTCGGTTTTTATGCGTTCTTTCAAAATCGGTATCTGGACTGTAGCAATTTGTTTTTTGATGGGATATCCGCTTGCGTACATGATATCCAAATTCAGTGAAAAAGCACAGAACATACTGATTCTTGTTGTAACAATACCTATGTGGATAAATATGCTGCTGCGTACATATGCGTGGATAAGCCTTTTGTCTGACAACGGAATCATAAATTCTTTTCTTGTTTCACTGGGATTTGACCCTGTCAAAATGATGTATACTGATTTTGCCGTTGCGATAGGTCTTGTATGTGATTTCCTTCCGTTTATGGTAATACCGATTCATACGAGTCTGAGTAAGATAGACCATTCACTTATCGAGGCGGCGTATGATCTGGGTGCAGACAGGATACAGACATTTTTCAAGGTAGTATTTAAACTGTCTCTTCCTGGTGTGATAAATGGTGTGATTATGACATTCCTTTTATCAATATCATCATTCGTCATACCGAAGCTTCTTGGAGGCGGACAGTACATGCTTATTGGTAATCTGATTGAAAATCAGTTTATTTCGGTAGGCGACTGGAACTTTGGCAGTGCTATTTCACTTCTTCTTGCGGTTGTGATTCTGTTGCTGATAAGACTCATGAAGAAGATAGACCCGGATGATTAGGAGGCAGAAGATGAAGAAATCAAGAGTGTTTTCGTATTTATATATTGGCATCTGCTTTATATTTTTCTATCTGCCGATTTTGGTTACGGTTGTGTTCTCATTTAACAGCTCAAAATCGCTGACAAAGTTTTCGGGATTTTCGTTAAAATGGTACGGACAGCTTCTGGCCGACGGCGAGATAATGAAGGCAGTATCGGTGTCATTCAGTATTGCCATAATTGCCACCATTGTTGCAACGGTGCTTGGAACGATAACGGCAATCGGTCTGTCAAAGAGCAGGAAGGTTGTAAAAGAGTGGATTCTCAATGTCAACAACATACCGATTATGAATCCTGAAATCGTAACAGCGATAGGTCTTATGATACTGTTTTCGTCATTAAAGATAAGCAAGGGATATATTACAATGCTGCTTGCACACATTATCTTCTGTACACCGTATGTAATTACGAGCGTGTACCCTAAGGTAAGAAGTCTTGACCCGAACCTTGCAAATGCGGCAATGGATCTTGGAGCAACGCCTTTTCAGGCGCTTACAAAAGTAATTATTCCAATGATAAAGGAAGGAATATACGCAGGAATCCTGCTTTCATTTACAATGTCATTTGATGATTTTGTAATTTCATATTTCGTAACAGGAAATGGAGTTCAAAATATATCGATTATAGTGTATAATATGACCAAGCGTATTAATCCGACAATAAATGCGCTGTCTACGATAGTTATTCTGGTCATTATTATTACATTACTGGTCGTAAATCTGGTTCCGTCATTGATTAAGAATAAGAAGGAGAAAATAAAAAATGAAAAAATTAGTTAGTATTTTGCTTGCAATGGTGCTTGCAGTCTGCACACTTTCAGGATGTGGCAACTCATCATCCGAAAAAAATGTACTTAAGGTTTACAATGCAGGAGAGTATATCGACAAGACTCTTCTTACCAAGTTTGAAAAAGAAAATAACTGTACTGTTATTTATGAAACCTTTGATTCAAATGAATCTATGTACACTAAGATTATGAGTGGTGAAAAATATGATATCCTCATTCCTTCAGACTACATGATTGAGCGACTCATGAAGGAAGGCTATTTACAGACAATTGACTGGAGTAAGCTTAACAACAGGGACAATATTTTGCCTGAGGTATTAAATAAGTCATATGATCCGGGAAATAAGTACAGCGTTCCGTATTTCTGGGGTAGTGTCGGAATTCTCTATGACACGACGGTAGTTTCACCGGAAGACGTAGAAAAGGGCTGGGACCTTCTAACAGATACCAAGTATGCCGGTAATCTTTACATGTATGATTCGGAAAGAGACTCATTCATGGTAGCATTAAAGGCACTTGGATACTCAATGAACACAACAAATACTGATGAAATAGATAAGGCGTATGAGTGGCTGGTTAACCAGCGTGATACCATGAAGCCTGTGTATGCAGGGGACGATGTAATTGATAATATGGTTTCATCAAACAAGGCCATGGCAGTAGTATACTCAGGCGATGCCGCATATATAATGTCAGAGAATTCAAAGCTTGAATACACAATGCCAAAACAGGGAACCAATCTCTGGTATGATGCAATGGTAATCACAAAGGACTGTACCAATGTTGACCTTGCACACAAGTATATTGATTTCTTCCTTGATGAGGAAAATGCTTTAGCCAACTCTGAGGAGGTAGGTTATGCCTCTCCGGTTAAGACGGCTTATGAGGAAATGCAGAAAACGACATACAGCGGAATAAGCGCATATGTTACAGATACGACACGCAGCAGCGATGAAGTATTTGGATATCAGGATACAGAGATTAAAAAGTATTTTGCAAATCTCTGGACAAAGGTAAAGGCATATTAATTCAGGAATGGAGATTTTTTATGAATCAGCAGCTAAGAGTTTCAATTGGAAATCCAATGAATCCGGGAGTGAACAGAATAGAAGACGGATATAATTTTGCCATGGTTTCACGAAATAAGGAGATTGTTTTAAATCTCTTTGAAAAGGGCAGCGAAAAGCCGCTTTATTCAATCGTGCTGGATGAAAAATATAAGTTTGGCGATATTTTTGCGGTCATGGTATCCGGAATTGATTTTTCGAAGCTGGAATACAATTATGTAATAGGAGATAAGCAGCAGCTTGACCCGTATGCAAAGCATATCTGCGATGTTTATGAGTTCGGACAGTCTGTAAGGGAAGACGGCTATCGTTCCAAGGTTATGCTTGATGCATTTGACTGGGAAGATGATTTGAATCTTAATACACCGTATGAGGATACAATCATTTATAAGCTTCATGTACGCGGATTTACGAAACATTTAAGTTCAAAAGTCAGAAACAAGGGTACGTATGCAGGCGTTGTCGAGAAGATTCCATATCTTAAAGAACTTGGAATTACGGCGGTTGAACTGATGCCTGTATTCGAATTTGAAGAGGTACAGAAGTGGACGCCAAATGATAAGAATACCATGTATAACCCGCAGTTTAACGGTAAGGTCAATTACTGGGGATATGCAAAAGGAATGTATTTTGCGCCTAAGGCGGCATATTCTTCAAACAGCAGCAAAAATGAGGATTATACGGTTGAGTTCAAGAAAATGGTACGTGCACTCCACAAAGAGGGAATAGAGGTCATTGTTGAAATGTTCTTCCCATATGACACGGGAATCAATATGATTTGTGACTGTGTAAGACACTGGGTTGTAGAGTATCATGTTGACGGCGTTCATCTTAACTGCAGTGACGCGGTGCTTGAGACTATTGCCAATGACCCGCTGCTTTCAAGAGTGAAGCTTTTTACAACTTACTGGAATACTAAAAGAAATGTTCGTTCATATAAAAATCTTGCCAATTATAATCAGGGTTTTATGAACTGTGCAAGAAAGCTGCTTAAGGGCGATGAAAACCAGTTAAATGATTTTGTTATGCATATGAAGGCAAACGAAACCAATACTGCCGTAATCAATTACATGGCGGACAACAACGGATTTACGCTTATGGATCTGGTTAGCTATGACCGTAAGCATAATGAAGACAATGGTGAAAATAACCGTGACGGCGAGGATTTCAATAACAGCTGGAACTGTGGCGTAGAAGGAAAATGCCGTAAAAAGAAGATTGTTGAGCTGAGAAATAAGCAGATTAAAAATGCTCTTATGATGGTTTTGCTAAGTCAGGGAACACCGCTTATTTATGCAGGTGATGAATTCGGAAACTCACAAAACGGCAATAATAATGCTTATTGCCAGGATAACGAAATATCATGGCTTAATTGGAAGAATCTTGACAGTAATAAAGAAATCTTTGAATTTACAAAGGAACTCATTGCATTTAGAAAACAACATGGAATACTTCACATGGAAACACCGCTTAGAGACATGGATTATAAGGCGTGCTGTTACCCTGATGTTTCATATCACAGTGGCAACGCCTGGTTTGCAAGTTTTGAAAACTACAACAGACATTTTGGCGTAATGTACTGCGGAAAATACTATGCCACAAAACCTGACGGCTCAGAGGATGATTTCATCTATGTGGCGTACAATCTGCACTGGGAGAAGCATACACTGGCACTTCCTTCGCTTCCGGAAGGTATGCAGTGGAAGGTGGTAATTGATTCCTCCGGCAGGGAGCATGATATTTTGAAAATGAACGAATCGCGCGGTATAGAGGTTGGCGAGCGTTCTATTGCAGTTCTGATTGGAACGATAAAGGAATGAAAGAATTTATAAAAAAAATACAGTGCCTTGATGGCTTTACACTTAAATTAACCGCCATGGTTTGCATGTTCATTGACCATATGGGATTTATACTGTTCCCGGGAAAAACATGGCTGAGGGTAATAGGGCGATTGTCATTTCCAATATTTGCTTTTTTTGTGGCGGAAGGTTTTTATCATACGAAAAGCAAAAAAAAGTATGTATTTAGAATGCTTATATTTGCGCTGATAACAGAACCTGTATTTGATATTGCATTCTACGGGAAAATCAATCCCCTACACCAGAACGTGCTGTTTACATTTCTGATGGCATTGTTGGGACTTATGGTTCTTGATTTTATCAGTAAAAAAATACCTGATGCGATGGCATCAAAGCTTTTGGGAGGCTTATCATTTGCCATATTTGCGCTGTTTGCCGAGGTGATGCGCACAGACTACGGATGTTTTGGTGTGATGCTGGTATATATTTTTTATACATTAAGAGAAAACTTCTGGTCAAAACATATTTTTTCGTGTGGTCTTCAGTTAATCTGGGGCGTCGGAATTCAGAAATATTCTGCCCTAAGCACAGTGCTTTTAATGATGTATAACGGCAGACAGGGACCTAAGATGAAGTACCTGTTTTATCTTTTTTATCCGTTGCATCTTGTAGCGCTTTATCTGGTAGCAGAATTAATATAAATATAGGAGTGATGTACCATGGAAGAAAAGAAAATTCTGATTGTAGGAATTTTGAATGAAACAACCAATGATATTAATAACTGTCTGGGACAGTATTTTAACGTCCAGCTTTGTTTCGGCGGGGCGGATGTACTGGATGGCATGATGAAGATTGTTAAACCGGATCTTGTATTAATCAATCTGGTTGATTTTTATAAAACAGCAGAAGATGCGTATAAGCTGCTTTCTGAGGAATATAAGACAACACCGGTTGTTACAATTGGTAACAGCAGGGAATATGAGAAGTATCTTCCTTTCTATCAGAGAGATCAGTTCGAAAACCTTGACCGTCCGGTTTCCAGGATAAATGTTCTGAGAAAATGCTGTTACCGCATGAAGGTTGATCCTGATTCCATGAATTTCGTTAAGAAAAAGCAGATTCTTATTGTAGATGATGATGCAATGTGGCTTCGTACGGCAAAAGAGTGGCTTAAGGAAAAGTATGAAGTAATACTTGCAACATCCGGTACACAGGCTATGACTGCAATCGGTAAGAAGAAGCCTGATTTAATACTCCTTGATTATGAAATGCCTGTCTGCAATGGTAAGCAGGTATTTGAAATGATTTGTTCGGATGAATATACGAAGGAAATTCCGGTGGTATTTCTGACAGGTGTATCCGATAAGGAGCATATAGAAGAGGTGCTGATGTTAAAACCTGCAGGATATCTTTTAAAACCTGTGGCATACCAGAAGCTTATTGATGTACTCAAAAAAGAGTTAAGTGAAAAGTAAGGACAGAATGGTTATGGATGATAAGAAGAACAGATATAATTTGCTTACAGTTATTAAAATGATCTTCCTTGTCATGCTGGTATGTGTATTTCTTTATCTTATTCTTGGAGAAATTCTTTTACCGCACGATGCACCGTCTGTTAAGGAATGGTGTGAAGAATTCACTGCAGACTGGATTTTGACAAGAGAAGACGGAAGTGAAATGGAGATTGAAATTCCCGGCAGATGCGAGGCAAAACGTCAGGAAGTAATAAAGGTTCGTACAACACTTCCGGAAATTACGGAATATGATACATATATGTGCATACGAAGCTTAAAGCAGGAAATGCAAATCTACATAGACGGAGAGCTTCGTGAAAGTTATTCTACAAAGAACACCGGCTGGTTTGGAAATACGAGTGCAGTGGCAAATCTTTATCTTAAACTGACGCCTGAGGATTCCGGTAAGACACTGATGATACAGACGCAGACGGATACTGATTATACAGGTGTTTTTTATCCGATTTATATAGGCAGCAAAATGGGAATATGGGAAGATATTTTCAGACGCTATGGCGGAGAAATTGTTGTTGCCTTTCTCACATTGTTTCTTGGAATGGCAAGCGTGGTCTGCGGAATTGTACTAAAAACATGCTATCACAGACAGAATGAGCTTGATTATCTGGGGCTTGGCGTATTTCTGGCATCAGTATGGCTTATTACCAATTCGCCGTTTCGTCAGGTTATTTTCCCGAATTTATCAATAATAAATGACATCCCGTTTTTTATGATTATGCTCATGCCTCTTCCGTTTCTTGTATATATGAACAGCATTCAGAACGGAAGGTTTGGCAAATTTTATCTGCCTTTATGTATTCTGATTATCATAGATTTTATTGTGTGTACGGCACTACATGTGACAGGAATTGCCGATTTTGCTGATACAATTGTATTAATATCAGGTGTTTGTCTTATATCCATAGTTTTTATGGGTGTGACGGTTATAACGGATATAGCAGGGCATAATTTAAAGGAGTATCCGTGGGTTGCACTGGGTCTGCTAGGTGCATCGGTTGCGGCGGGTATACAGATTTTCCTGTATTTTCAGAGGTCAATACCATTTAACGGAATTATTCTGTCACTCGGACTTGTTTTCCTTCTGCTGATGGCAGTTGTAAATACGGTACAGAGTATTATTTTTATGGATAAGGAAAAGCAGAGGGCGGTTCTTGCCAGCGAGGCAAAAGCCAAATTCCTTGCCAATATGTCCCATGAAATCAGGACTCCGATTAATGCTGTTCTTGGAATGAATACGATGATTCTGCGTGAAAGCAAGGATGCGGAAATCAAGGCGTATGCAATGGATATCCAGAATGCAGGACAGAGTCTTCTGGCACTTATCAATGATATTCTGGATTTCTCCAAAATTGAATCAGGAAAAATGGAACTGATTCCTGCAGAGTATGATTTCAGCAGCATGATTCACGATATTTCCAACATGATGATAATGAAGGCAGAAAATAAGGGTCTTAAGATGAATGTTCATGTGGACAGTGAGCTGCCATCACGCCTTTTTGGAGATGAAATAAGAATACGTCAGATTCTGATTAACCTGTTAAATAATTCTGTAAAGTACACTAATGAAGGCAGTGTGACGCTTGATGTTAACGGAACGGTAAGTGATGGTGACGTAATACTTGATTTTGTGATAGAGGATACGGGAATAGGAATCAAATCTGAGGATATTCCTAAATTATATGCAGCATTTGAACGTATCGAGGAAAAAAGAAATCGGAACATTGAGGGTACAGGGCTTGGAATGAGCATTGTAACCCAGCTTCTGGATATGATGGGTAGCACCCTGCATGTCGAAAGTGAGTATGGAAAGGGAAGCAGGTTTTCTTTTTCACTGCGGCAGAGAATTGTATGTGAGGAGCCTATTGGTGATTTGGAGGAAAGAATCCGCAGACAGGTTGTCGAGTACAGCCATGAGGCTCTTTTTACGGCCCCTAAGGCAAGAATCCTTGTGGTAGATGATAACGCTGTAAACCGTAAGGTATTTGTAAGTCTTTTGAAGGAAACCCAAATTCGTGTGGAACAGGCAAGCGGAGGCGAAGAGTGCCTTAAAAAGGCATTTTCAAAACATTATGATGCTATCTTCATGGATCATATGATGCCGGATATGGATGGTGTGGAAACTCTCCACAGACTTCGTGAAAATCATGACCACCCGTGTCAGGACACGCCGGTGATTATTCTGACTGCCAATGCGATTTCAGGAGCAAAGGAGATGTATCTTGCAGAAGGCTTTGACGGCTTTTTGTCAAAACCGATTATTCCTGAAAAACTGGAAATGATGATTAGGAATGTTTTGCCTAAGGAACTTCTTTTAACAGAAAACAACGGACAAAACAACAAAGCTTACCTGAACAACCAGGTTGACAGGGAACTTCCGATGATTGACGGAGCGGACTGGGACTATGCGTTAATTCATTTCCCTAATCAGGAATTTTTACTGGAAGCTTTACAAGACTTTTATCAGGAAATTACACCGGATGCGGATTATCTTGAAGAAATTTTTAAAAAGCTTCAAAACAACCGTCAGGATATGGAAAGTCTGGAAAAATACCGCATTAAGGTCCACGCGATGAAGAGTGCTGCCGCACTCGTTGGCATAATGCCGCTGTCCGGCACAGCTAAGATGCTTGAAAACGCGGCACACGATAAGAAATTTGATGTTATTTTGTCAATGACAATGCCGTTCCTTTCAGAGTGGAGAAGTTATAAGGAAAAACTTGAGGTCTGCATCCCTGACAAGGAAGAGAAAATTGTGCTTGATGACAGGAATATTCTCCTTGGATATCTTGAAATATTAAAAACGGCAATAGAGGACTTCGATACGGACAAAGCAGATGAAGTAATGGAGAATCTTAGCCGTTATGAATTTGATGACGAGCTCCAAAACCAGATGGAACAGCTTAATACGGCTGTGACCAATCTGGATTCTGAGAAGGCGTTAGATATTATTCGTAAAATATTCGGTTAAAAATGATAGAGACAAATTTGTGCAAAAATAGTCGGGAACATGGCGTGTTCATGAGATAGAATGTTATCAGAAGCGAAGGAGGAAAGAAACATGGAATGGATGGCAATAATAGGAAATTCGATTCAGTACATGGAGGACCACATTACAGAAAATATTACTGTAGAGGATGTCGCAAAAGAAGTAGGCGTATCATCGTTTTATTTTCAGAAAGGTTTTGCAATGCTCTGTGGATATACTGTTTCAGAGTATATTCGAAACAGAAGACTGGCACTTGCCGGGAATGATCTGTTAGTTACTGACGAAAAGATTATTGATATTGCCATGAAGTACGGGTATGATTCTCCGGATAGTTTTACCAAGGCATTTACCAGATTCCATGGAGTAACCCCTGCATCTGTGCGCAAGAGTGCGGTGTTGCTTAAGTCCTTTGCTCCATTAAAAATCAAAATATCATTAGAAGGAGGTTATCTCATGGATTACAAGATTATGAAAAAAGAGGCATTTACTGTTATTGCAAACGCAAAGACATTTCCGTATGAAGGTGCAAAGGAAATTATACCGCAGTTCTGGAAGGAGCATTTCCGGAGTGGAAAGGGTGCTGTGGTCTGTGGATTGTATGGAATTAATATTGATTTGGAGATGGGACAGGAGAATTTTGAGTACCTGATTGCCGATCCGTATAATCCGCAGAAGGAGGTTCCGGAAGGATTTATAACAAGGACAATACCGGCTTTTGACTGGGCTGTATTCCCTTGCAAGGGTGCGATGCCAAATGCATTGCAGGATGTGAATACCAAGATTTACACAGAATGGCTGCCGGCGCTTAAAGAGTATGAATTTGCGGCAGGTTATTGTGTTGAGTATTATGATGATCCGACAAAATATGAAAAAGGAACCATGGATGATAATTATTACTGTGAAATATGGATTCCGGTGAAGAAAAAACAGTAAAAACAGCGGATATCAAACAAACTTTCGATACATCAGGTGTGTTTATTGGACACCTCATAATTTAAAATGAGAACCAGAAAAGAGATATACTTTTCCGGTTCTTTTTTTGTATAATAGGAAATTTCAATGAAATTTCTCTAGCTTGTTTGAGAGAATCAGGGTGTTGGAATACGGAGGTGCCTATGGGAACAAATTTACTTTACTACATCATGGACTATAGCAGTCATTATTACAGAACAAACAGGGAAGACCAGCTTGTGGTGGCATCATGCCCGGATGAAGCAACAGTTTTTACATTTGCGCAGGCAAACGCAAGAATATCAGGAGGAAAGAAGTCAGGATTTTACTGTATGATTCCGGTGGATGAGAATGAATGTGTTAATGAGGATGAAATAGAGGTTGTAAAAGAAACGTCAGAAAAATCAGAAAAATCTGAATATGCATATGACTTGTCAGAGATTGACTGGGAAGAGTATTTGACACATTTTTCGTATATAGGATCACAGATAAATAATTATCGTGATGAACTGGCAGAAAAACATTCTGAAATAGACCAGAAGATAAGCGATATTCTTCATTATATTGAACTTTGTGAGACAAATGATGACGAAGCGGTTGATTTAGTGGAGCAGCTTCGTACATGCAGGGAAAAAAGAAGAGAAATTAAGGATGAATTGTCACGTATAGAATATTTTCAGAACAATCTTGGTACAAGTGCCAATGTCGCAAAAGCGCAGCAGGCATTGAAGTTAATTAAGGGGCTTGAAAAAAGGCAGTATAAGCCAAGGGTATATACTGAATTGTTTGATAATTGTACTATGAGGCATAAAAAATATGAGGAAAAAATGATAGAACAGGATAACAGGTCGGAAGGAGCGGATGAAATTATGGAAAGCGGTAAGGAAGTTATGGTAAAAGAAAGGCTCAAGACACCTTTTGATGGCAGAAATAATAACTGGCTGGATTTTGCCAGGCAGCAGGCAGGGTTCTACAGAAATGCAGGGCAATATATTACCAATCTTCTGCTCGACATCGAAAATATTGACCGTGAAATTGAGGAAACTCTGAAATCAATGGAAGATTTGAACTGTAATGTGGCACAGGGCTACAAGGTATTCAGAAAGTTAAAGGATTTAAGACTTGAGAGAAAGATGAAAACAAAAGAACTCGATTGCCTGTATGCTTTGACAGACTACATAGACTGCCCGGCTTTTGCAGATATTTGTGAGGAAAGTCTTACAGAACTGGAAAGAATTACAGAGACTATTGACACTGATAATTTGGAAATGGATAGCCATATGGCCGGATAGGAGAAAAATATGACTTGGGATGAATTTTATGAAAAATCAAATTATTGGGCAGTAAGCACTATTGTAAATAAGATAGGTTCACTTGAAGATATGGGTGTCCCGGATGAGATAGTTGATGTGCTTAATATTATTGGCTTTGAGGATAAGAAAGGTGCAACAAGACTGTTGAACAGGGCATTGCAGCAGGGAGTAAAATTTTCCGGGGAGAATCTTGTGGAAATATGTGATTCATGCAGTGAAGAAGGCTTTAAAAATGCATTATATCAATCGGCAGATAAGCTGACTGCGACAGATTTGGAAGATATGTACGGGTGCATTGATGATGAGCTGATTATTGATATAGCAAAGAAATATCAAATATCTGCACCGGGAGATATTGCAGGTAAATATGAGGAAAAACTATGTACAGATGTTACATCACCTATTAGCTGGAGCAGTTTCTACAATAATTATGAAAATTGGGATAGCGGCTATGCCAGCACCCGTTCACGTGCTTTAAGTGATTTCGGAAATGAGGACGAAGTAATAGAGGTTGTAAATGTGTTGTTTGGTAAAAACAGGTATGAAGCATCTCGGTTCATTCAAAGAGCAGTTCTTAATGGTGTGACGTTTGGCGTAGATAATTTGTTAGAGATATCTGTATTATGTGATGCACAAACAACAAGGAAAGCTGTGCTTGCATCAAATTCATTGCTAAATGAAGACAGTTTGGAAGAACTGTATGGAAATATTGACGATAATGTAATTATTGAAGCAGCCAATATGTGTAAATTAAAACTGCCGGAGGAAATGCGTGAAGAATATGAAGAGGAACCGGAAAATGAAGAAGATACAAAAGATGAATTAATGTGGAAAATTCAATCTGCAACCCAGGCTGCTGATTATGCATTGCAGTGCTTATATAATGCACAGGAAGCAATGTATGACAGCAGTAATGTAAGCTTCATAAATATGATGAACAAGGGATTTCTTACATCATTGTGGAAATATTCATCACTTTCGGATGCCGACAGTGAATTGCAGATTGCACAGAATGCCTTGCAAAATATGAATATTGAATTACAGGATTTGTTAGGAAACAAAACTGTACAGTTAAATTATAAAAGTCTGGCATCAGCTTTTGATTTATGGGTCGAAAGTGATTTTATGGATTGCCTTGTGCATTTGCAGATAGGAAGGGCACAGAAGAAGATACGGCAGGCGATAAAACAGGTGGAGGCAATCAGGAGGGAACTTGGAAGGATTTTATAATATAAATAATTGGATTTTAGCTCGTGGATGGGGTAAAAAACTGGAATTTAAAATTTCACATTACGGATAGTTTTTCCAATCCTGGATATAATATATTATTGACATTAGTTCGGTTGACCGATATATTATAATTAAAGGAGGGAAAGCTGATGATTGTAAATGACTTACTTGAAAAAGCAAATATGTCAAGATACCGCTTGAGCAAAGAAAGCGGCGTAGCAATGACTACCATTACAGATATCTGTAGCGGAAAAGCTGATCTTGATAAATGCGCAGCCGGAACTTTATATAAGATAGCTAAGGTCCTTGGTGTGACGGTTGATTCTATACTGGAGAATAAAGAGATAGAAAAGGTGGATTATAGATGTTCTTTTGAGACATTTAAGAGTAATACATGCCACCATGTAAAAGATATGGGCGACATTGATTTCATCATTGAAACACTTGAGGCGGATGAGATACGTTAACTTTATGAACGCAGTTGGTATAGAGAAGCCTTTTATTTGTTGGCGATGATTGATTATCTGTCCAGAATAAATGGTCTTCCAATTAGCACTAATTATAACGATATTCGTTCCCAGAAACTTGAAAAGCCGTATTTTCCGGCAGGCGTTGTAGTATCATATGCAGCGACAGGAGATGAAAGTATAAAAGAAAAGGCATTGGCAAATGCTATACCTGAATTTATGCGATTTAATATCGTGGAAAGTGACGTGCGCAATGTCTGCTGATAAGCCTTTTACAAAGGAAAATATGGATAATTAAGGATGGAAAAATCATTGGTCATATTATCTATGTGAAAGCAAAGCTAATTGCTGACGACGGGACCGAGAAAGAAATCCTTTCTTTTGGACCTTTTACAATACATACGGATTATCAGAGAAAAGGATATGGAAGAAAGCTACTTTTTCATTCGTTTGAGGTGGCAAAGAAATTAGGATATGACACGGTAGCGATTTGGGGCAATCCTGAGAACTATGCATGCTATGGATTTAAGAATTGTAAACGATACAATGTGTGCTTAGAAAAAGATGTTTATCCTGTTGCGCTGATGGTGAAGGTATTGGACGAGAATGCGCTTTCAGGTAAGATATGGAAATATGTAGAGAGTCCTGCTCATGAACCGGATGAGAGCGGGTTTGAAGAGTTTGATGCTACTTTTCCTCAAATGGAGAAGGGCTATAAATATACACAGGAATTGTTTTACATTTATTCCAGATCAAATGTATTGCGATGAATAAATGTGACTATTTTATGAGTACGAATATTATTCTCATAAAATGTGATAATAATGCTTAAATATCCTCATAAAATGTGATAATCATGATTAAATACCCTCATAAAATGTGATAACCTAAGAAAAAGGGGTGAAACAGATTGGAAAAACAGAATCAATTTTGCATTTTGCAAATGAGAATTATAGTGACATACAGCATGGTATAAAACTGGGAGATTTCAATGTTGGCTATGCAAATAATATATTTACATTTCCTTACTTTTGCGCTTTTATGATTAAAGAATATTTGAAAAAATGGGATTGAGCAGTAAGCTAATCCTATGACAAAATATAATGAAAAGAGCCGAAACGATTTGTGATATTTCCCTCTGTGTCATAAAGATGACTGATCCGGTAAGCCTCAATATTGGCATCACGTTCTTCTTCAATGGAGAGAATGTCGGTTACATCATGCTCAAAATTTTTGTCATCAAAAAGATAAAATTCATATTTTAAACCGAGCTGTGAAAACACATGGCGCGGTAAATCACTGTAAAAAGGAATGGAACGGGTCCAGTTCATATTATAGGCATCAATCGGCGAGAGTTCGCCATAAATTCTCACAAAAGGGGTCTTGAAATGTTTTAGAAGAGCAATCATCATTTCAGTTCCGTGATGATAGTCTTTATCGTCGCCTCCGGCTAAAAAATCGCAAATTTTCAGTTCGTTTTTGGAAATAGAAAAACGTAATTGTGATACTTCTTCTCCATTTTCATACTCAACAAAAATAGAAGGGTCTTTCGGTGAAATGCCGTAGGTATGAACAAATGTATGAGAAACCCTGTGCTTAGGATAAACAGCAGAGGTGTTGGCTGGGGGAGTATTCGGTTTTGGCGGATTTTTTCTAAAAATATTCAACAAACTCATACTATTTTCCTCCAATTCCATATTAGCATTATTATAAATCATATTTGAATAAAAATCTACAATAAATATTCTTTGTAATGGGCAAACAGAATTAGGATAAGTGTGAATTGACATTTACACGATATCGTGTTAATATATGATTGGATGGGAGATGAAAGATATGGGTGAGTATTATACAGTATCTCAGTACGCAGAAGTCACCGGTAAAGATCCGGGAAATATCAGACGAATGCTGATAAAAGGAACTCTGGACGGCAAAAAAATTGGCAGTCAATGGCTTATACCAAAGGGCACTGAGTATCCGGAGGACAGAAGGGTTAAAAGTGGCGAGTATCGAAACTGGAGACAGCGGGTGAGGCTCAACAATAAGCATCCTGAAATGCTAAAGAAATTATGCGAGATGTGTGAGACATTTGGAGAAATCTATGCAGGAACTATCGCAGAAGTTGTACTGTACGGGTCGTATGCCAGAGGCCAGGAGACAGATGAGTCAGACGTTGATATGGCATTAGTATTAACGGCTGAGCAAACAGAAGAACAATATGACAGGATGACAGATATTGTGGTTGATTACCAGCTGGATTTAGGCATTACGCTATCTGTTATTTTAATTGAACAACGTGAATTAATGGAATGGAAAACAACACTTCCTTTTTATAAAAATGTTGAGAAGGAGGGAATTGTTTTATGGAAGAGCGCGTAAAAGAGTTATCAAAATATCGCTTTGTAACCAGCCTTGAAAATCTGGAAGATGCTAAGTTAATGTTTGAGAACGGTAGATACAAAAATGCATTGAACAGAGCATATTATTCTATTTTTCATGCGATTAGAGCCGTTAATGCCCTGCAAAAATATGACAGCAGTAAGCACAGTGGCGTAATCGCCTATTTTAATCAGAATTACGTAAAAGAAGGAATCTTTTCCAAGGAACTTTCCAAGATAATCACTCAGGCTTCTATTAACCGAGAAAAAGCAGATTATTTGGACTTTTACATTGCTTCACGTGAAGAAGCAAAAAAGCAGATTGCCAGAGCTGAAGAATTTTCAGGTGCTATTAAAGTATATCTGACAGAGCAAGGTGTTTTATTAGACTAATAACTGTTGATGTATTAAGCAGATTACTGCATGCCAGTATTGAAGACATCCTCGTCAATGACGGGGATGTTGTTCGTTTAAGGGGCTTCAGAAAACTGCGTGCGAAGGTTCAGCTTTAAGCACGATAGCCAAAGCTACGAATTAACCATGACTTTGGCTATTTGGTTTTGTGTGCCTTTATTTTAGTAAACTCAATGATTTCTTTCTTGTCATCATCAGAGATTTTCTCAAAGTAATATAATAATTCTTTTTCAAGATTTGTATTATAGAGGTACTTTTTCCTGTTTTTTGGGTTATTAAAATAATCCAGAAAATCTGTTAATTCAATGCTGGACGAAGACGGTACAGGTGCATCATAATATATATTTTTATCAAGCTCTATTGTTAAGTGCATGAAATCATCGATTGGAACATTATAAATCCCTGCCAGTTTATAAAGTGTTTCGGAGTTTGGTGTTCGTTTACCGGTTTCATAGTGAGAGTATGTTTGACGGACTACACCCAGTGTAGATGCTACATAATCCTGTGTATAGTTGTGTAATTTTCTTAACTCTTTCAAACGTTGCGAAAGCAATGTTTTATCCATATTTTCCACCACCTTTACTTTTATAAGTATAGGATTATAATTTATAAATTATGTAACAATTTGTAGAATATATAGTAAAGGGGTGTATGGTTTGGCTGAGAACTGTAATGTTGAAAAAACTGTGGTAGAAAGTGAGATTGTTGAACAAAATAAAATACAAGAAAAAAAGAATTTTGGTGTCTCAGTAAAGAAATTGGCGGGTGCCGTGGGAGAGAAAGCAGGGATAGTAGCCCAAAAATCCGCAGAAGCAATTGATAAGACCAAGGAGACGGTTTTTCAAGCAGTTGATGTGAACGGTGACGGACAAATTGATATCGAAGATGTAATACTTATGGCGTTTAAAGTCCCTGGAGTCAGTATAAACAGAGAAAACTTTTTGCGTAAGGAACTGTTAACAAAATATCAACAGGAAACAATTGAACAAGCAATTCTTACAACACCAATGAAAGCAAATATTGAAAAAAATGATATTGATAAGATTGCTACTGCAATTATTCAAAATGAAAGACTAAAAGTTTCTGGGATTTCTGCTGCATTAGGTACACCGGGCGGTGTTGCTATGGCAGCAACTATACCAGCTGATATTGCACAGTATTATGGTTGTATGCTGAGAGTGGCACAAAAGCTACTGTATTTGTATGGATTTCCGCAGATTGAGTATAAGGAGAATGAGCAGACATTTGACACGGAGACCATGAATCAGATTATTCTGTGTATGGGTGTTATGTTTGGAGTTGCAAATGCGAAGAATGGATTGTTGGCAATTGCAAAAGCACTAGGAACAGGTGTTGAAAAACAATTAGTTAAGAAAGCATTAACCAAGGGTACAATTTATCCGATTGTAAAGAGCATCAGCAAATGGTTTGGCGTTAAGATGACAAAGGAAATATTTGCCGGATTTTTCAAAAAAGCGATTCCTCTTGTAGGTGGAGTGGTTGGCGGTGGGCTAACCTATGCAACATTTAAGCCATGCTGTGTTAAATTGAAAACTGTACTTGAAGATACATATTTAAGCAATCCTCAATATACTGAAAAAGAAGAGGATATCATTGATATTGATTCGGAAATTGAAGTAGAATGTGTTGATGTGGAAATTAGTGAACTTATTCAGATTACCGAGGAAGAGAGAATGTAAACCAAATGGTTCAAAGGGCAATGCTGTAATGTACTGCATTGCTCTTTTTTTATTGAAAAGTTGCCATAATTGGCATACTATAAATTGTGAAACATGTGATTAAGCGACAGGTTGTAAATAATTTGGAGAAAGATATGTATTTGATTTCAGTATATTTTGATGAGAAAACAAATCTAATATTGCAAAGATATATTAATAAGATTGCAGCAAAGACAGGAAATACTTTCATGACGGATAATCATGTGCCACCGCATATGACCATATCTGCAATTGAGGCAAGGTCGGTACAAATTCTAAAACCGGTATTTATTGGTCTTCAAGGAAAGATAAGACAGGGAAAGATTAAGTTTGTGTCTGTGGGTCAGCTGCTACCATATGTTATGTATGTAACCCCGGTGTTAAACGAGTATTTACTGGATGTTTCAAAGCAGGTTTATGAAGCTGTAAAGGATATTCCTGAGACTGCTGTCAGCAGGTATTATCAGCCGTTATCATGGCTGCCGCATGTAACGGTGGGAAAGAAATTAGACAAAGAACAAATGATAAAAGCTTTGGGCGTGTTGCAGGAAGGCTTTGCACCTTTTGACGCAACGGTAACGCAGATAGGGCTTGCAAAGGTAAATCCGCATGAGGATGTGGAAAGATTTGAACTGGTGGATGCGTGATATTTAGGGCAAAAGATAAAGACATATAGAATAATGAATGAAATGTCACAGCAGGATCTTGAGGATAAATCAGGTGTATCGAAGAGAAGTATATCCAGACTGGAACAGGGGGAATCTGTGCAGGTTGATAATTTGTTCAAAATCCTTTTAGCATTAGGTCTTGGCGATAATATAGAATTGCTTGTTCCGGATCAAACAAAGAGACCTTTGTATTATTTGGAAAAAGCTGAGAGTAAGCCTAAGCGAGTGAGAAAAAGAACTAAGAAGAATGATTTTAAGTGGGGGAATGAAGAATGAATGATACGGCAGAGGTAATGCTATGGGGAACGAGAATTGGTATTATTCATCAGGATATTTCAAAACCATATGCGACTTTTGAATATGATGCCAATTTTGTAAATAGTGCAATTGAAGTATCTCCGATAAGGATGCCCCTTGTGAAGAATATATATGAATTTCCTGCTTTGTCTGGTGAGCCTTTTTATGGAATGCCGGGACTGGTGGCAGATTCGCTGCCGGACAGATTTGGTAATGCGGTTATAGAACAGTGGCTTATGTCACTTGGAAAATCATTGTCGGATTTTACTGCTATCGATAGACTATGTTATACAGGAAAGCGCGGAATGGGTGCACTTGAATATGTTCCGGCAAGTGCAGATATTAAGGATATAGATGAGAATATTAATGTGAGTGAAATGGTAAAGTTTGCGTCAGATATTCTTAGTGATAGAGAAAATATTTCACTAAAGGCAAATGACAGCCTCACCTACTCACAGCTTGTTCAGGTTGGCAGTTCAGCAGGAGGAGCGAGAGCAAAAGCACTTATTGCATGGAATGAAGCTACAAATGAAGTAAGATCGGGACAAATGCAGCTGGGACCCGGGTATGATTACTGGTTGATGAAGTTCGACAATGTTTCAAAAAATGGTGACCACCATTTTATGACAAAGAGATTTGATCGTGAGAATGGAAGAAAACTACACATGCAGTCGCTTGGAGCATTAGCACATATTAGTTATCAGGAGCCGGGAATATGTGGATAGGACAGGCAAATGGATGCTCTCACCAGCTTATGATATTACATTTTCATATAATCCCACCAACAAATGGTTACATGCACATCAGATGACTGTGAATGGAAAGACAACAAAGATAGGGTTATCCGATCTTCTAAAAGCCGGAATTAATGAGAAGACAGTTGAGTATATTAATTCAGTGATAGATGCTAATATGGTAATAGTATAAATACCCTTTACTTTTTAATTTGCTAACTGGTATTATTTGAACACTTATCATATGTCGCAGGAGAGGTTAAAAGCGGTGCTTGGAATAAAGTATTTATTGGTGCTTTTTTCGGTCTGATAAAGGTTGTGATTTGAGAAAACCTACATATCTACAAAATCAAAGGAGGATTCAGATGAAACTATTAAAGCATAATTTTAAGAAAGGAATGGCGTTTGTTCTTTCCCTTCCGGAACGGGATTGATTCGAAAAGTGATACAACAAACGTCTTAAGTTTTCGGGAGAAGACAATTACCTTACAGCGACTACTATCGCATTGTGGATGGCAGTTCTCCTCGCCAGCGGCGGCGCACTGATCGTAACGGCGGTAGTTGGTTCCATACCAGTATTGACAGAAGTTCATATAGATAATATTATCAATAATTTTTAAAACATGTGCCACAAATATTGAAAAATTCTTGATTTGTGGCATAATAAATATATATTATAATTTGGAGATGATGTTATGTATATAAAGCGTGAAAGATATCTAAGCAAAATAAGACC
>JBJEOB010000050.1:0-67047 GCA_051880495.1 Lachnospiraceae bacterium | reverse complement strand
TAGCGTAAGCGTGGCTCCCAAATCATATGGCTGGTTGTTATATCTAACCCGTCAAATTTCCGATTAAACGCTGTAAATGTAATTTTTGTTCTTTTAAATCCGAACCAAAATCATACTTGGGTATATACATTTCCATGGTTGTCCACCCTAATTGTGTACTGCCACCAAAAGAAACCTTCATTCCTCCAAATGCTTTTTTTATCACCAGATTTCTCATGTCACATAATTTCATTTCATAACATATATAGAACTTCCCATATAAATCAAATATTGCAACAAGAAGCCTGTCATTTGTAGTTGTTGTTACAAATGCCTTGCATTGAGACGTGCTATGCACCGGATGTCCCGGCAAAAATGATATCTTCTTTCCCATAGGTTCATTCATTTCCGCCAGACATTCATCCTTGTTTGTTATCTCATTAAAGCCTAGAATTTCTTGAAATACTTTCTTATAAGTTGCGATCTGAAAAGGATTTTTACTTGTGTTCATCTTTTGTCAACTCACTCCTCTCAAAAATGTATTCCCAATCAGTGGATATATCCTCCCTGTAAACATATCCCAAACGGTCAAAGTTCTTAATTTCCACGGGATTCTCTATCTTCATCTTGGCCATATAACGAACCATTTCCCCTCTTGCCATCTTTGCATAGGTACCCTTTGTGACAAGCTTTCCTTCACATTTCTCGCAAAACGTTACTGTTATGTATCGGTCTTCTTTGATGAGATACTTTTCAATACACTTTGAATATTCCTTTGAAGCCAGATTGATAATGATTCCACTATCATCCCGCACAGCCTCATATAGCCTTCTTCCCCATAAATCATACAAATCTTTATACTTTCCTATCCTTGCCTTAGCCTGCATTTCCAACCGGTATGGTGTCACCCCATCCATTGGCTTTAATACACCGTAAAATGCAGACAGAATTCTCAAATGCTCCTGCACATAATCAAACTGTCCATCTTCAAATACTGCAGGCGCCATATATTGATATGCAATGCCTTCATAAGACAGAATTGCCGGCGTCAACCGGGAATAAAGGTTCATTTGTTCTAACCTTTCAAAATTCTGTTGTGCAATCTTATCATTGCATTTCCACAATTTCTGCAAATCTTCATGCGTCTGCTTACGCAGCCATAATAAGATTTCCTCCGTCTGATTTATATATTCCGGAATACCAAGTGGCTCTATGGTGTCCGGATTTTCATTCATTTTCTTCGCAGGAGACAAAATAATACGCATTATGATAACCACCTTTTCATTCAAAGCCAATTTTTCCGTGCTATCTGTATTCAACAACATCGGTAATCTTTTTTCTTGGTCGGGGATTAGGTTTTTCATTTGCGATACCTAATGAAACATCACCAACCAACTGTCCTTTTATACCAATAAATTCAGCCAATTCGTTATAGGCATAACATGTATTTGCAATCCATCACGTTCTCTAAGCAGACCTGACTCCATAACATTCAACAATCTATCCTTTTCTTGCTCCATATAAACATAGTATTTCCAAGGCTGCCTGTTCTTAGCAGATGGTGCCAAAATTCCAGCCATTAGAATAGTATCAATATCAGCCTTACGAATAACCCCATCTTTATATTTTCTAATACTTTTTCTTTCAATAATTTCCTTCACGCTTTCACTCCTTGCCAATCAAAATCAATACAAACAAAATGATTAATAACAGAACACCTGCAAGAATTAAAACCTTCCTTCTGTTCTTTGCCACCCACGGGAATTTCTTCCCAAGGAAGAATACAGGAATACTGAGGATACATTCTAAGCCCAGCATGTAAAGAATTCCTGCAAACCCTTTCAGAAGATTCTCTGCATTCCACTCTTTTTTCAAAAGACAAAATATGCATCCCACCACGAGTAGTATAACTACTGTATTCAGTATGTCACGCTTGGGACTATACAGATTGCCTTCACTATCAGTCCAACCAAGATAACTGAGAAAAACCTTCTTTTCTTCTTTGACAAAATCCTTTGCAATATCAACGAATGGATGTCCCTGTTTCTCTTCTTCCTCAACATAATTCCAATACCCTGTTGTGTCAAAAGATTCAATAGTTATAGTGTCGTCCTTCATCTTACGGCATAGATTCAATGCTCCGGTTAATTCTGATATTTGAATCTGAAGTCGATTCATATTTTCATCAAGCACCTCATCTATTGACTTCACTCCATCAAATATGTCCTCTATGTCACTCACAGTAAGCCCGATCTTTCGGAAGATGATTACCTTCTTTAATCGTTCCACATCCTCTTCGGAATAATCACGATATCCATTCGCTTCCCTCTGCGGATTGATAAGTCCTTCCTTTTCATAAAATCGAATGGTTGCCCTTGGAATATCCAGAATCTGTTCCATTTCTTTAATTGTCATTTTATTGACCTCCTTTTTGATCTCTGAGGCAACCTTAAGCTATAAACAAGGTTTACAGTCAATACTTTTTTATTATTTTTTTCATATTTTTCAGTGTGAAGCAGCTTTACAGATGATCGGCAACAGTGAAAACTTGGAAGCTGTCGAGAATTGCATTTTACATATCAATTTACAATTTCTTGAATTTTATTCGTAGTTTACACTTTCCTATTACGAATCTTTTCTTGTTTTTTTGCAATTTCATCCGTAATGTAACGCAATATGTATATTAACCAAATTTGAATTTACCAAATCGACCAATCCTGATTTATATAATTCATTATATTATACCCTAAACGGTTTCACAATAGCATCTGTTTGATGCATCAAAGACACATCCAAAAAGAAAAGACGGGCAGAGACAAATGTAAATGTCAAAGTCCGTCTTATCCATATTATTCAACTTAATTGTTTTCATCCAGCTTGCTTAGCTTCGCTGCCTGGTCGGCTGCAACACAGCCATCGATAATCTCCTGAATGTCACCATCCATAATCTTATCAAGTTTGTAAAGTGTCAGACCGATTCTGTGGTCTGTCACACGTCCCTGCGGGAAGTTGTAAGTACGAATCTTTTCAGAACGGTCGCCTGTACCAATCTGGCTTCTTCTTGACTCTGCTTCCGCATCGTGTGCCTTCTGGCATTCCATATCATAAAGCTTTGCACGAAGGAGCGCAAATGCTTTATCTTTATTCTGAATCTGAGACTTTTCAGTCTGACTGTAAATTACAATACCTGTCGGATAGTGAGTAAGTCGAACGGCTGAATCCGTTGTATTGACACACTGACCGCCATTACCGGATGCACGCATTACGTCTATACGGATATCCTTCTCATCAATCTGAACATCAACCTCTTCAGCTTCAGGCATAACAGCAACACTGGCTGTTGACGTATGAATACGTCCGCCGCTTTCAGTTTCAGGGACTCTCTGAACACGGTGTACACCACTTTCATATTTCATGACAGAATATGCACCCTGTCCCTTTACCATGAATTCTACTTCCTTCATGCCTCCAATACCGGTCTCATCGGCATTTACCACTTCTACCTTCCAGCCGCGTGCTTCAACAAAATGGCTGTACATACGGAAAAGTTCAGCTGCAAATAAAGCAGCCTCATCACCACCGGCACCGGCACGTATTTCTACCACAATATCCTTATCATCATTAGGGTCCTTTGGAAGAAGGAGAATCTTTAATTCCTTCTCAAGACGTTCAACGGCTTCCTTAGATTCGTTAAGCTCCTCCTTGGCAAGCTCACGAAGCTCCTCGTCGCTTTCCTCATCAAGCATAAGCAGACTGTCTTCAATACTCTGCTTGCTCTTCTTATATTCTGCAAATGTCGTCACAATAGGAGTGAGGTTATTCTGCTCCTTCATAAGCTTTCTGAATCTGTCCTGATCATTTACAACATCGGGACTTGAAAGTTCAGCATTAATATCCTCATAATGACGTACAATATCTTCCAATTTGTCAAAAATTTCCACGGCAAATCTTCCTCCAATTATAAATTTCCTGTTACTACTCTATCAAGTCCTGCAAGATCCCTGATAACATTACAATTCTTAAATCCGCATTTTTCCATAATGGCCGTTACGGCCTGTGCCTGGTCACATCCGATTTCGTAACACAGGACTCCGTTTACATTTAAATGAGCTGCTGCTTCTTCTGTTATCTTACGGTAAAAAAACAGTCCGTCCTCACAACCATCCAGGGCACCATAAGGCTCATAACATCTGACCTCTTCCATCAGACGCGTAATTTCTTCTGTCCTTATGTATGGCGGGTTAGAAATTATTATATCATACTTATCACCGATATTATCAAATAAATCACTGCTTATGAAGGTGACATTTTTACACCCAAGTATCTCTGCATTATTTACTGCAGCCTCTAACGCTTTATCTGATACATCCACAGCCGTTACAGAAGTCTTTGGATTTCTGAGTGCCAATGACACGGCGATACATCCTGAGCCTGTGCACATATCAAGGACCTTCACACTTTCCTTATCACCAAAATACTTAGAAAGCAGCTTCTCAGATTCAATAACAAGAGTCTCTGTATCCATTCTCGGAATAAGAACATTCTCATTTACCTTAAACTCATATCCCATGAAATATGCACTGCCCGTGATATATTGAAGCGGTTTGTGACTGCACCTCTCATTGACGGCCTTCATATAAATGTCGTATGATTCGTCAGGCATTATGTCCTTTTGCTTCATAAAATACTGTGTTCTTGTTATCCCAAGCAGCTCTGACATCAATAAAAATCCATCTGTTTCATATTCCATGATACCGCTGTTTTTCAGTAATTCCCTGCCCTCATGCAAAGCTTTCTCATAAGTCATTGCCAAAACTCTCCGTATCTTTTGCAAATACTTCCGGCTGCCCTTCCTGCATCATAGCATTGTCGTTAATAATATCAATATCATTCACCATATCTGTAGTGTTTACCATATCCATATCATTTACCATAACTGAATCATTTATCATATCCATATCATTTACGGCACCGAATGTCTCAACATACTCTGGGACGTCATCATCATCGTCAATAAATTCAAATGCATCCTCATCGTCATCATCATAAACCGAACGGAACTCTCTCCAGTCAAACACAGCCTCAACGGCAGCAATTGCGACCTCAATCATATCATCATCCGGTTCCTTCGTCGTCAGCTTCTGAAGCAAAAGACCGGGACCGCTTATCAGCTTACTTAAAAATCCGTTTCCTTTTCCGGCAAACTTAATAAGTTCGTAAGAAATACCTGCCACTAAAGGAATCAGAGCAATTCTGTAAAGCATCTGAATAACAGGATTCTCATTTCTGATAAACATAAACAAAATGATGCTGACAACCATTACAAACAGCATAAAACTGGTTCCGCAGCGCTTGTGAAGTCTTGAACTCTGGCGTACATTCTTCACATTTAACTCCATACCGTTCTCGATACAGTTAATACACTTATGCTCAGCTCCATGATACATATAAACTCTTTTAATGTCATTCATCATGGAAATTGCAACTACATATATCAGGAAAATCACCAGTCTTATCAATCCCTCAAAAAGATTCATAAGATGCTGTGACACAATAAATCTTTCAAGCAATCTTGAGAGATAAAACGGTAATACCATAAACAGTGCCAATGCTATAACAATGGCAACAATCATGGTTACGGCCATAATAATAGAATCAAGCTTATCTTTAAAAAGACTTCTTGCTATCTTATCGGCTGCAGTTGGTGCCTGTTCCTGAGGGTCTTCATAAAAGCTTGCAGAATATGTCAGCGTTGACATTCCAAGCATCAGCGAATCTATGAAATTAAAAACACCGCGAATAATCGGTAATTTAAATAATTTAACTTTTCTTAAAAAGCCGTTACATTTTTTAACGACAACCTCTATTTCATTATCAGGCTTTCTTACTGCAATGGAGTAACGATTCTTGTTCTTCATCATTATTCCTTCAATAACAGCCTGACCGCCTATTCCTGATGGTTTCATTCTATATAACCTCGTAAATAAAAAAAATCAGACAAGATAGATAAATTGCCTTGCAATTTTCTATCAATTAAGAAAAAATAGGTTGAGATTAAAAAACCTCAACCTTATCTTTCAAATTATTTGCTTTGAACACCATACTTCTTATTGAACTTATCAATACGTCCACGTGCTGCAACAGCCTTCTGCTGGCCTGTGTAGAACGGATGGCACTTTGAACAGATTTCAACATGGATATCTTCCTTTGTTGAACCGGTAACGAATTCATTACCACAGTTGCAAACAACCTTTGCCTGATAGTAATCTGGATGGATTCCTTCTCTCATGATTTTCACCTCTTTAAACTAAATTCTGTATATAATTGACTGCCTCTTAAATCTCATACATCCCTGTGCATAACAATCAGCCTGCAATCAATTGCCCTTTCGATAAACAGCTTTTTAATTGTAGCATAAAAAACAAACCAATGCAACATCAATTTATATAATTTGTTAAAAAATTTAGTTGAGGCGTGTCTTTTTAATGTACTGGATAAATTCCTTATTGTTCTTGGTTCTTGCAAATGTGTCTATAATTCTGTCAACAGCCTCATCCGGCTTAAGTCCGTTAAGGTTCTTACGTATAATTTCAGAAGCCTCAATCTCCTCAGGCGAGAACAAAAGATCATCTCGTCTTGTACTTGACTTTGCAATATCAATGGCAGGGAATACCCTCTTCTCCGATAACTTTCTGTCAAGAACAAGTTCCATGTTACCGGTACCCTTAAACTCTTCAAATACAACATCATCCATCTTGCTTCCCGTCTCTATTAAGGCTGTCGCAAGAATTGTAAGGCTTCCGCCCTCTCTCATATTACGTGCCGCTCCAAAAAACCTCTTCGGCATATGAAGTGCGGTAGGATCAAGACCACCTGATAAGGTACGTCCGCTCGCCTGTACAGTGACGTTATATGCTCTTGTCAGTCTTGTGATACTGTCTAACAGAATAATAACATCCTTCTTATGCTCAACAAGACGCCTTGCTCTCTCAATTACCATCTCCGAAACACGCTTGTGTCTGTCCGGAAGTTCATCAAATGTAGAGTAAATTACCTCAACATTGTCACCAACTATTGATTCCTTAATATCAGTAACTTCCTCAGGACGCTCATCAATAAGCAGAATTATCATATGCATCTCAGGGTTACTCTTTAAAACTGCCGTTGCAATCTGCTTAAGAAGTGTTGTCTTACCTGCCTTAGGCTGAGATACAATCATACCTCTCTGTCCCTTACCGATCGGACATATAAGGTCTACTATTCTCATTGCCGTCGTCGGGTTACCCTGCTCCAAATGTATTCTTTCATTAGGGAAAATCGGTGTCAGATTCTCAAAATTAGGTCTTGTCTGAAGCACCTCAGGATTATATCCGTTAACAGTTGTAAGCTCTAAAAGAGCCGCAAACTTCTCGCCCTGATTCTTAACTCTCTTCTTACCATATAAAATATCACCTGTCTTAAGACCAAACCTTCTGATCTGTGAAGGCGCAACATATACATCGTTCTCTCCCGGAAGGAAATTCTCACAGCGGATAAATCCGTATCCGTCCTGCATAACTTCCAGAATTCCTGATGCAGGATTCGGGTCAACTACTATATTCTGTTCAAGTATCTCCTGACGCTTCTTAAACTTCTCTTCCTCTGTATAAACCGGTTCTTCCGGCTTTATTGTTGAGTCCGACTGTACTTCCTGCTTAACCTCTGCTTTATCCTGTCTGGCACTCTCCTCACTCTTATTCTCCTTCTTAGGCTGATTTTCCTGCCCGGCAGCCGCAATAATAGCATCAATTAAATCACTTTTCTTCATTGTACTGACATTTTTAACACCCTTGTCCTTGGCAAAATCCCTAAGAACCGCAAGCGACAATGTTTCTAATTTTGCACGCATATAAATCTATTCTCCTATCTCTCTGGGAAAAATATGTAGAACTACATAACTTGATTACACAACCATTATACATACAACGGGACAACATAGCAAGTTTTTTTATGTTTTTTTTTCAAAAAGTTGATGATACATTTTAAATATGATATGATATCTTTATTATCGCAAAGAGAAAGGTCGAATCAAAATGACAAATAGTGAAAAAGCATTAATGCTTCATGAAGAATGGAACGGTAAATTAGAGACAGCTTCCAAGTGCGAAATCAAGACACGTGAGGATCTGGCACTTGCATATACACCGGGTGTTGCAGAACCATGTAAGGTAATTGCAGAAGACAAAGAAGCTGCATATAAGTACACAATCAAGGCCAACACGGTTGCTGTTGTTTCAGACGGAAGTGCCGTACTCGGACTCGGTAATATCGGAGCCTACGCAGCTATGCCTGTTATGGAAGGCAAGTCAGTTTTATTTAAGGAATTCGGTAATGTCAATGCATTTCCAATCTGTCTTGATACACAGGACACGGAAGAAATCATTAAGACAGTCGTTAATATTGCTCCTGCATTTGGCGGAATCAATCTTGAAGACATTTCAGCTCCAAGATGTTTTGAAATTGAAGAACGCTTAAAGAAATTATTGGATATACCTGTATTCCATGACGACCAGCATGGTACGGCTATCGTTGTTCTTGCCGGAATCATCAACGGTCTTAAGGTTACAGGCAAGAAGAAGGAAGATTGTAAGGTAATTGTAAATGGTGCCGGTTCTGCCGGTATCGCAATCACCAAGCTTCTTCTCACATACGGATTTAAAAATGTTACAATGTGTGACAAGGTCGGTATCTTATCAGCTAAAACTGAAGGTCTCAACTGGATGCAGCAGGAAATGGTTAAGGTCACTAACCTTGAGCAGAAAGAAGGTTCACTTGCAGATGCATTAGTCGGAGCAGATATTTTTGTAGGTGTCTCTGCACCTAATATCGTCTCTGCCGACATGGTTAAGAGCATGAACAAGGATTCAATTCTTTTTGCAATGGCTAACCCTGTTCCTGAAATCATGCCTGACGTAGCTAAGGCCGCAGGTGCAAGAATCGTTGGTACAGGAAGAAGTGATTTCCCTAACCAGGTTAATAATGTCATTGCATTCCCTGGTATCTTTAAGGGTGCTCTTGAGGGACGCGCAACACAGATTACCGAAGAAATGAAGCTTGCCGCTGCCAACGCAATTGCAGGTCTTGTTCCTGATGATGAAGTAAGCGACGTAAACATCCTTCCTATGGCATTTGATCCTAGAGTTGCCGATGTTGTTGCTCAGGCAGTTAAAGACCATATCGTAAGATAAAATGACACATTATTATTCACTTAACCAATATCTCACTGAGAGGTTTGGCACCAAGGTATATAAAATTGCATTAAACGGAAATATGAGCTGTCCCAACAGGGACGGCTCTATTGGTCATAAAGGATGTATTTTCTGCTCGGAAGGCGGTTCCGGTGATTTTGCCGCAAGTCCATTAATGTCAGTTACCGAACAGATAGAAGAAGGCAAAAAGCTGTTATCTTCCAAATATCATGGTAATTCGTACATTGCATACTTTCAGGCTTTTACCAACACGTATGCACCATTGGAATACCTTGAGAGGATTTTTAGCGAAGCAATTAATCATCCTGACATTGTTTGTCTGTCCATTGCGACAAGACCCGATTGTCTTGATGAGGACAAAATAAATCTCCTGGCACGTCTTAACCGCATCAAGCCCGTATGGGTAGAGCTCGGGCTGCAGACAATTCACGAAACCACTGCCGCATACATCCGGCGCGGATATGAATTACCTGTATTTGACCATGCGATGGCAATGCTTAACAGCGCAGGTATTGAGACAATTGTTCATATGATAATCGGTCTTCCCGGCGAATCACAACGGATGATTCTTGAAACCGCCCGCTATATAGGCATGTGCGGTGCAAAAGGTATTAAGCTGCAGCTTCTGCACATTCTAAAGAACACCGACCTGGCAGCAGAATACGAAAAAGGACAGATAAATGTATTATCACTTGAAGAATATACTGAAATACTTATGGAAATATTAAAGGTTCTTCCACCTCAGATGGTCATTCACCGTCTTACCGGTGATGGTCCCAAAAAACTCCTTATCGCACCTTTATGGAGTGCAGATAAAAAAATGGTACTTAATACAATAAACAAAGCTCTCCTTGATAACAACATTATTCAGGGAAGCAGTTACTTAGGAAAGGATGAATTATCATGACTGCTGACGCATCCACTCTGTACAAATTAATGATACTTTATATGCTCAACAAGGTCAATTTCCCGCTGACCAACACACAGATTTCAGATTTTATGCTGGTAAAAGAATATACCAATTATTTTACGCTTCAGGAATCCCTGAATGATCTCCTTGAACTCGAATATATTCAGACAGAGAATTTCAGGAATACAACCCAGTACAGCATAACACGGTCAGGTTCATCTACCGTATCACTGTTAGACGACCAGATACCTGACGCAATTAAGGATGACATCATAGAGTACTTAAAAAGCAATAAATACGAATTAAAAAATGAGGTCGGAACCACTTCCAATTACTACAAGAACTCCTCGCGTGATTATGTTGTTCACTGCCAGGTAAAGGAAGGCCAGTCCAATCTTATAGAGCTTAATCTTAACGTTCCAATGGAGGAGCAGGCAGATGTCATGTGTGCCAACTGGAAAAACTGCAGTCAGGAAATATATGAGTTCATAATGAAAAAACTGCTGCAATAGCAGCAGTTTTTATTTGAATACAACCGTAAACCTTGTCCCTATTTCAGGCTTTGATATTACGTCAAAATATCCGTTATGCTTGTCAATTATCCATTTTGCAATCGCAAGGCCAAGACCGGTTCCTCCGGTTTGACGGTTTCTTGCTTCATCAGACCTGTAAAATCTTTCAAATATATGCGACACCTCTTCTTCATTCATTCCGATACCATAATCCTGTATTGAAAAGAACGGTCTTAATTCACTGTTTATACCGGACTTAAGCATGATACTCTCGCCCTCTTTAGTGTATTTTGCCGCATTATCCACAAGAATTCTTACCGACTGTTTAATCATTGCAAAATCGCCTGTCATTATTACATCGCCTGTATCTTCATAAAGTTCATAGCAATGCCTGTCATCTATCATCCTGGATTCTTCGTATACCTCACGTATTATTGCCTTTAGCGAAATCTCTTTCATATCGAGCTGATTTCTTCCCGCATCTCCCCTTGCAAGGAACAGTAACTGCTCAACCAGAGTTTTCATGTTATCCGATTCATGTTTGATTGCCTCAATAGATTCTTCCAGAACTTCCTTATCTTCCTTACCCCAGCGATCCAGCATATTTGCATAGCCCTGAATTACGGCAATCGGTGTTCTTAACTCATGTGACGCATCAGAAACAAATCTTGACTGCTGTCTGTATGATTCCCTCATTCTTGTAAGAAGATTATTTATCGCTATTTCAACGCCTTCAAGGTCTTTATTTCCCGTTGAAACAACAAGCTCTGCACCATCCGGGTCCACATTGTCAATGGCAGACTCAAGATTTGCATATTTTCCTTCGTCGAATGCTATACTGCTGAGTTCTTCTGCCTTTTTGGCAATCTCATCCAAAGGCTTTAATTTCTTTCGTATACCGAACACACCGAATATCAGGTTCCAAAGAACATCAAATAACTGTAGAAATACTATTCCGGCAGACACATATGTCAAAATAAAAACCGGCTCGCCGATAGAAGCTATAAATCTGCCGTTTTCATTTATGACCAGATAATGAATATGCTCAAACTCCTCCTTGCGCGGAAGGTGAGCATTATCCGCGTAACCGTCATACCAATCCGGTGTAACCGATATAATGCTTCTTTGTGAGTTTAATACAAAGCCGCCAAACTCATATTCTTCGAATAAATAGCACCCTGCTGCAATTATCAGAAAAGCACCAAGTATATCCCAGAAGATGTAATCCCAAAACTTTTTTATCGTCCATGACCAGTTAAGCTTTCTGGCAATGGATGAGGTATTCCTGTTCATATAATCATTCCCTTATTACATACCCTACACATCTGACTGTCTGAATCATCTTAATCCCATATTTATCGTCAATCTTGGTTCGAAGATAACGCACATAAACATCTATGACATTGGTCTCACCGACGTAATCATAGCCGCATACTTTCGTAAGAAGTGTATCGCGTGATAAAACAATATTTTTATTTTCAAGCAGCTCTTTTAACAATTCAAATTCCCTGAAAGTAAGGTCTATATTTTCATTGTCATACGTGACCGTGCGCCTTGCAAGATCCATGTAAAGCTTTCCAAACGAAAGACCTTCATCTTCTGATGTTATGATACTGCTTTTTGCCGGATGCTTTTTTAATGCTACACGGATTCTTGCCAGAAGCTCTTCAATCGCAAACGGTTTGGTAATATAATCATCTGCTCCGGCATCAAGGCCTGACACCTTGTCCATCACCGCATCACGTGCTGTCAGCATTATGACCGGCATATCAGAACTTTTTCTTAGTCTTCTTAATACCTCAAGCCCGTTTAATTCAGGAAGCATCACATCCAGTACCATAAGGTCGTACTCACCGCTTTCTGCCATGGCAAGTCCTTCTCTTCCGCTTACCGTCTTGGATACCTCATATCCTTCATGGACAAGCTCCAGCTCTATAAATCTCGCAATCTTCTCTTCATCTTCAACGATTAATATTTTCATTATTCCTTATCCTTGTTTTCGAAATCTCTCTTGATGTTCTCTGCTGCCTGTGAAGCCTTATCCATGGCACCGTTTAAGTCAATACCTCTGGCAACTTCTCCTGAAAATGAGTACTTAAATCCAAAGAAAAGTCCGACAATAAGTAACGGTACTACAATCCAGAAAGCAAAGCATGTTATAATTACCAGAAGCGTAATCGGCATTGTCACCATACGTTTTTCATTCTTGTCAATGTTAAAGAAGTTCTCATTTCCCTTGCGGATGATGTCTGTACACCACTTGATGAAACGGTTAACCACATCAATAAAAGAAGATTTTTGTGAATGAACCGATGCTGCTTTTTCAAAATGTTCCGACTGCTCATACTGTGTTGAGAATCTTGCAGCTCCTTCCTTTACCTTTCCAAGCTTTTCAAGGTAAACTATCGCATCCAGCAAATCCCACTGGCATGCTTCCAATGCATTCTTTGCATCCTCATAAGTAACTCCTGTCTTTTCCTTTAATTTTTCAACCATTTCTAAATGTTCCATTGTATTTTCCTCCAATATGTTTTGTTGATGAGGTTATAATACGATTTCAAAATTAAATAAAAAGGTTAGAAAGATTAAAATCACATTAAAATTTCATTTTTTCCAAAATATTATCAACTATCACATCCGCAACTTCGTCTTTGGACATTATTTCAAGCTCTCTTACCTCATCAGCGGTAATTATCGTCACAATATTGGTATCCGTGCCAAATCCAGCGCCCTGCGCCTTTAAATTATTGGCAACTATCATGTCAAGATTCTTCTTAACAAGCTTGGCTTTTGAATTTTCAAGCATATTTTCTGTTTCCATCGAAAATCCGCATAAAAACTGCTTCGTTTTCTGTTCACCGAGAGTCTTTAATATATCTGTCGTAGCCTCAAGCTCAATATTCATAGTGCCATCATTTTTCTTAACCTTCTCATCAGCAGGATTCTTTGGGCGGAAATCAGCAACTGCTGCCGCCTTGATTACAATATCCTGATCATCAAAATATTCCATCACCGCCTCGTACATATCCTGTGCGGAAACTACCGGAACAGTATTGACAAACATCGGCGGTTCAAGACTTGTCCTGCCTGTAATAAGAGTTACATTGGCGCCTCTTAACATACAGTTTCTTGCAAGAGCATATCCCATCTTGCCCGAAGAATGATTACTTATAAATCTTACCGGGTCGATTTTTTCCATCGTAGGCCCTGCCGTAACAAGTACATTAAGTCCCTGCATATCCTTCTTCATCGCACATTCTCTTATAATGTACTGCATAAGCACATTTTCAGAAGGCATTTTGCCTACTCCGACATCGCCGCATGCAAGAAAACCTGTGTCCGGCGTAATAACTTCATATCCAAATTTTTTTAGCTTCTCAATATTATCCTGCACTATAGGATTGCGGTACATCTGTGTATTCATTGCAGGAGCAATTATCTTCTTACATGTACATGCCATCACTGTTGTCGTAAGCATATCATCCGCAATTCCATTTGCAATTTTACCGATTACATTTGCTGAAGCAGGCGCAACAAGCACTATGTCTGCTGCTTTTGCCAGTGCAACATGCTCAACGCTGTACTGGAAGTTTCTGTCAAATGTATCGATAAGGCATTTATTTCCCGTTAGTGTCTCAAATGTTATCGGATTAATAAAATTAGTCGCATTCTCAGTCATGAGAACGGTTATATCAGCATTCAGTTTCTTTAACATACTTGCAAGATTTGCTATCTTGTATGCCGCAATGCTTCCCGTTACGGCAAGAACTACTTTTTTACCGGCCAGCATATCAATTCCTCCTTAATCATTTTCCTGATTCTTATCATAAATAATCTTAAGACCCTTTAATAACAGGTCATCATCTACTATAATATCTTTTTTGCAAAGAGGTATAACTACCTTGGCAAGGCCTCCTGTAGCAACTGCCCTTGCAGGATATCCAAGCTCCTCTTCCATTCTGTCAATCAGGCCGTCAAGCATACATGCTGCTCCAAGAACAAGTCCGCTCTTCATACAGTCGATGGTATTCTTGCCTATTGCTTTCTTAGGAGCTTCAAGGCTTACCTTATAAAGCTGTGCCGCATTGGATGAGAGTGCTTCCATCGACAAACGTACACCCGGGCAGATAACACCGCCTGAATAGTTTCCGTCTTTATCCACAACCGACATCGTTGTCGCCGTACCCATATCAATGATAATTAACGGTGCACCATATTCCCTGATTCCCGCTATAGCATCTACAATCAGGTCGCTTCCCACGGTCTTCGGATTATCCATTTTGATATTAAGTCCGGTCTTAACGCCCGGTCCTACAACCAGCGGAGTCTTACCGATTATTTTCTCCACCGCCTCTATAAGCGCGTTGGTAAGCGGCGGCACTACCGAGGAAATTATTGCTCCCTCGACAGCGGTAATGTCTATCGAATAAAGCTCCAGAACCGTCTTAAAGCTGACGGCATACTCAAGTGCTGTCTTTGATTTATCTGTTGAAATACGCTCAACAAAAAATGTCTTTTCATCATCAATACAGCCTACAACTATATTGGTATTTCCCATGTCAATTGCAAGAATCATACATGCCTCCCTGAAAACTTTTATTTAAATTCATTTAAAACAAGTGCACCGTTCTCACCGCTTATCTCCACCGTAAATCTTCTTGTTTCGCCGCTCTCATCCACATATGAGACAGCATAAGACGGAAGGTCACCGTAAAATGCCATTGCGACAACAAGCGGTCTTTGAACAGTCAGTTTATCCTGTGAATATATTTCTTCTGATGTATATGACATATTGCCGTTTGCATCAATACCTGTTATGTTAAGCGTCAGCAGTTTAAAATCCGTAACATCCCTGTCAGTCTGAAACACCACCTTAACCTGCTCTACGTTATTATAAACAGAAAATTCATCATATCCGGTAAGCTTATCTGCGGCATCTGCATACCACACAGCACTTACCTTTCCCTTATCATCTTTATATATATACTGTGAAAATGGAGTAACCTCAATCTTTCGTATCTTATTCTCAAAACCTTGCTGTATCTTAGTAAACTCATCATCAGAGACGTTCAGTTCTTCAGAAGCATCCCTGTCCCACATACCTGAGGTATTGTGGTAAAATCCGATATTTTTAAATGTCTCATCCTTTTCATATGTAAAATAATAATCTTCACACTCAAGTGTCGTGCCGTCATTTGAAAGCCTATATGTTCCAAAAATCAAATACATCGCACCGCCTGAGCCCTCATTATATATTCTTCCGTCATCAAGGAGCATATATCTGTTTCTTGCCCAGCCTTCAAAAACAAACTGCGGTGCGTTGTTAATGTATGTGTACACAGCATAGATATTACTGTCAGATGCCGTATCAGCAATTATCAGTTCAGGTATTCCATCACCGCTGATATCCTGTATGGCATATCCAATACTTTCAAGCACAACCGGGCTTGCTGATCCAATCATCGCTTCCTTTATACCTATCTGGCCATCCTCCGGATTTACTGAATCATCTCCCGAAACAATCAGCTTGTAGTATCTGTCTAAAACTCCACCATATAATTTTTCATAATCAGTTGCCGCCTCGGTTGTTTCCGGTATTGAAGGTGATTCGGTCACTGCACCGGTCACTTCATTTGTAGTTTTAGTACTGTCTGCGTCTTTTTGTGCACATCCTGTAAAAATGACAGCCGACATTGCAAGGACAAACCCTGCCGTTAATAATTTTTTTCTCATATCCCCTACCCCTTATTATTTATACTTTATTTTCGCAATCGCATGCTGTAATATAGAATGAGGTTGCCGCACACAGTGAGACAACCACATTTATCTTTACTATTTAGTTTCCGTTACATCAATAAGCTTAGCCTTAAAAAGACCAAGACCTACAAGTCCCGTAAGAAGCGTTGTAACAATTATCTCAAATATTGTGTTTGAGAGAAATGTTCCTACAATATAAGCTGTCATTGTAGCCTTACCCAGCTTATCATGTAAAAATACGCCGAATTCCGGACTGTTGCCAAAACATACTGCAAGTAATCCCATAAAGAATATAAAATTAAGTATTGCAGCACAAAAGCCTGTTGAAAAAACAGCTACAGGTGTGTTAAAAAGTTTTCTGATGCCTCTGAAAATGTAACCGAGCAAAAGACCCGTAACCGCACGTGATACAAATCTCTGTACAAATGTAAGTACCGGGCTGATTCCAAATGTCAGAATACCCATTCCGCTAGGTACACCAATTCCCATCGCCTGCAAAAAACTATATGTTCCGAATACGGCTCCTATGATACATCCACCTACAGGTCCTACTGCAATCGCTGCAATTGCTACCGGAATCATATTGAGGGTAATTGACAATGGTCCAAGCGGTAATGTGCCAAGCGGTGTGCTTGACATAATAAGTACCAGTGCTGCCAACAAACCCAAAGTTACCCACTGCTTTGTTGAAAGTTTACTTCCTCTATTCATTTTTAATCCTCCTGTTGTCGCTCCACCTTTTTTCCGGACGATACATTGTGTCATCCGGAACATGGATGCAATACATATATTATTATAACCTAATAGCCCTGTTTTTTCAAGTCAGAGACAAGATTTACATAAAATTCACGGACATCAAAACCTTTAAAATTCTCACGATTTAAATCTATCATATCCCCGTGCGATATTCCGCGTTGTCCATCGCTTTTTAAGAATGTATAATGCGAACCCCATTCAAATGATTTTTCGCCAACGAGTCCATCATTATCACCATCAAAATATTTTACAAGGGAATGTGTAAAATTAAGCGGAAATCTGCCGCTTGAGGCAACATTTAATTTAGAACCCACACTCTGATAGTATACCTTAGGATTATCCTGTATCTCTTCGTTTCGCTTCTCACATGCACTTGCCGTCAGGTCAGTTACTGCTCCGATAAAATCAGGATTGGAATCACCTAATTTTTTAAGTGCGCCATTATATGCATCCGCCACCATGCTCTGCTGCACAGGTGGTATTTTGGATAATAAATAGTCTGCAAATTCGCATCCCCTGTGCGGTGTATTTATCGTTGTAAGCGTCGCTACATAATCGGCTGTATCAAACTTTGACAGGGCATATCTCATATCAAGACCGCCCTTGGAGTGTGCGATTACATTTACCTTTTCACACCCCGTCTCCTTTACGATAGATTTTATCCGTTCGTCAAGTTCCTTAGCACATTCCGAAACCGTAGCCGCAGACTGATGATTTCCATAATAAATCGTCGCACCGTTTGCCTTTAGTGTATCCGGAATTCTTCCCCAGTAATTAAAATATCTGAAATCCCTGAAAAATACACCATGCACCATAAGCAGAGGATACTTTGTCTTACACAGTTCTTCACTCTTTCGGCTCTCATCCAGAAGAATCTTTTCATTTTCATAAGTAACTTCTTCTCTTACGATTTTCAGCATTTTTCTTAATACAATCAGATTGGCAACCGGAATCATTCCGCACAAACCGCCGATTACACGCCATTTTACGCCAAGCTGTGATGAACTTATATAAAGTCTTACCATTCCGTTCCAGAAAACAACAGCCTCAACTACCACGCATATAACTATGCCTATAAGCCAGAATTTGGATTCATCAAAAATATTACCGACTCCAAACATACCGAATATTCCCCAAAAAAGATAAATTACCGACGCACTGACAGACATCAGGAAAATATATAAAAGCTCACAGCCGAACGCACAGTTTTTAAGTTTAAACGTCCTTACGTTAAAGCAGAACAGGCTCGGAATGATATTGATAAATACAAATGCCACAACCGGTATCCACAAAGCCACGGCAAATCCGCCTGTTTTGCCAAGCGTATACATATTGGCAGCATAAAATACAATAACCGCATAAAAAATTCTAAATAAAATTTTAAAAATATTCTTCATATGCTTCTCCTGTTACTTATCTTTTCTGTGAAAATTTATTCTCTCTTCTATAAAGTGATTCATCATTTCCTCCGTGAGGCTTAAGCCTTCATGATACCTCGGCATATCCTTATAATCAATCCACTCTGCCACAGACAGCTCGCCATCATCCATATGTATGGTATCATCACCGTCAAGGTCGCAGAAGAAACCAAGCAGCAAATCGCTGTCAAAGCCCCACGGCTGGCTTTTATAATATGTGATATTTTTCACCTTCACTCCGGCCTCTTCCATTACCTCTCTTGCAACAGTTTCCTCGACTGTTTCACCAATTTCCGTAAAACCGGCAATCAGCGCATAACGCTTATATTCACGTCCTGCATATTTTGTCATAAGCAGGCGGTCATGATTTTTTACACCTACAATAACTGCAGGCACCAGCTTCGGAAACACCATATTCCCGCAATTCGGACAGTGCATCATTCGTTCCTTTTCATCATGCTTCATAACGCCCGAGCATACTCCGCAATACCTGTTTGACCTGTACCAATTGTACAAATGCCATGCAGTAGCTCCTGCAAAAACAGTCTCTTTCGGCTTCATTCGACGCAAATCATACATTTTTATGAATTCAAATCCTTCTGCTGCGTCATTAAACATCTCCAAAACATTATTTTCGGCAACAAACGCAATATCAGGCATGAAATACGATTTTTCACCTATCGAAAAAAGATAGATGCACTCTGGTCTGACAGCACCCGCCTGCTCACATAATTTTGCAAATTCCCCGTAATGCAGGAACTCAACTTCATCATTTTTTCTTTTTACCAGTATTTCACGTCCGTTAAAAATCACTACACTGCTCATATCCTGCAAAGTACAATTGTGATACTGGTTGTTTAAAAACTGCGGTTTTATATCCTGAATCATCTTAAATTATCCTCTGTCTTATTATTTTCCAAGAATGAACGCCATATATCCCCATTCCCAGACTACGCTTTCGAAGCTGTTCTCCATATATTCAAATACGTCTTCCTCATCATACCCCATCATCCTGGATACAACAACAATCATATCCCTGACGGTTTCATACTCTGTTGGTGCCCCTGTTTTTAAATATTTAAGGAAAATGCCGTGTCTGATTGCCGTAAATTCCATTGCAATCCATTGTAGCTTTACTACCATCCCCGGAATATCAGATTTTGGAACATATAAATTGGTAAACAGCTCTGCCACAAGAAAATTGCGAAAGAGCTTCTCATATTGTTTCATACTCTCACAAAATTCCATGTAAGATGTCTTGAGCGCTTCCGTCTTCCCTGCGTTGCCGGATGTATTTTCCAACTGCACTGCCAAAAGTGATATATCTTCAATATACTCCGTATACAGCTTCTCATTTCTGTAATTTTCTGCAATATCAAGCCATATTTCGTTATCTTCCGTGAATGTGTCCATGACATCACTTATTCTTGCATCAACCATTGATTTTAATTCAGAAAGAGCATCCTTATCCTCATACTCTTTTAAACAGATGTCATCTTCATCATCATATCTGTCATAAATGTCAAGCAGAATATAATATGCCATCAACAGTCCTGTAGTAATCGAAATACTATCATCTTTTAAAATATTTATCAGAATATTTCTGATTGAAATATTCCGGTCAGTCATCAAATCCTCTTTGTCAAAGGCAATTTCATCCGTCTCATTAAACATGTCAACAACCGCCGGACAACACGAAACAAGCGAATACTCTGTTACGCCGTCAAATTCATGTATCTGGCGTGGAAATGTATCGCATGTATCGGATAATATATCATCGCCGTAATTAAGAACCAGGTTACACAATTTTTCACTGTTCAAAAACGGGCAGAATTTGTCTTTATTAAGTTTTATTACATCCTGTCCATCCTTTTTCGTGACATGGGAATCCAAAGATTTTCCGTCATATACAGTGAGCTTCCACTTTTTTCTTGTTTCCTTATCTACCGCTATTTTCCACTGCATGCAGCATGTCATGGTGCATTTATCAGCGGCGCATTTAAAATCATCATAACCCGAAAGCTTAATTTTCATGTCCATCACCCTTAACTTCAAAACACCTGTAAATTAATCTGCTAAACAGCATTGTAACAGGATATACTATCTCACTTAAAATAAGTGCTATGGCAAATACAAATGCAACTCTTGCCGGGAACACCCAGTAATAATTTACAGGTGCCTTCACACCTAAAAACAGTTTATTAGCAAATGCATCCGGTATGCTCGAGAGCAGATATATGCACAGAGAGTGTTTCGATATGTGGCTGAATATTTTCCTAAGCCCGCTTGAGCCTACATTCACTCGGTAAAAGCTTAAAAATACAAATATTGTTATACATGCAACAAAAAAATCCGAATATCCTCCTGTAATTCCGTCATTGAATTTATGTCCGTTTGCTGTGATAAACGTAAGAACGCCCTTAAACACACTAAACACAATTGCAAATAAAAAACATATTCCCGATGGAATTTTACATCCGTATTTACAAATGTAACAGCCGGTAAAATAATAAGCAAAAGGCCATAATCCCACAAAATAATTAGGCATAACCTCCAAAGGTGAGGCAGCCAGAATCACATTATTCACGAGCGACGGCACAAATGCCGTTAAAATCATTGTTACAACAAGTGCATTGTGGTAACTGCGGTCAGCCTCCCAGTTAAACATCCTGTTGAGGAACGGGCACAGCGCAAACAATCCTATATACAGTTCAATATACCATGAGTAATCGGCTGCCTTATAATTAAAAAATTCAACAAGCCACTCAAATGGTGTTTTCTCTACACGAAGATATGTAATCCTAAAAACCATACACAGGATGGATATTATCACCCATGCCATTAAAACAGGCACAATGCCTTTATAATATTTTTTACAGAGCTCTGCCCTGCATTTCAGATAACCGGTTAGTATTATAAACAGCGGAACACATGAGAACGTAAGCCATCTTAACACATCGCCAAGAAGCATTCCGAACCCCTTCTGAACCTGTCCGTAAAAACCATTATGATAAAAAACATGTACTCCAATTATGAATAACAGGGCCACTGTCCTGACAACATCAAGTCCCGCTATCCTTTGTTTTTCCTGCATCACAAAACTTAGCTCCTTATATATTTTATACAAATATAATATATAAAAAGCAAACAGGATGCAACCTTTATCGGCCACATCCCGTATAGTTAATAATATTATACTGTATAATCAATACTTCTTCCTATCTTCTTTTCTGCTTCAGTCTCAGTTGTGTCACTCATAGCCGCATAAACGGTATCATTAATCTTCTTAATAAGCTCTTCAATTGAGGATGCCGTAACCGTTACAAGCTCTTCATCCGTCTTATCCGATACCTTATCAGGCTTATTTTTTTCACGCTGCCGTTCTAAACGTTCCGCATTTTCTTCTTTAGCTGCCTTCTTCTTTTCTTCAGCCTTTTTCTCAGCCTTAGCTTCTATGCGTTTTCTCTGGTCAGCTAACGACTTGTCGATTACAGCAAAGAATGATGTATTACCGCCATCATTTATCTGAACACCATAAGTCTTCACATTAGCGCCACTGCTTATAATGCTTTCTTTCATCTGTTCAAGCTGTGCCGTCGCGCCGCTTATTATGCCTTCATACTTCTTACGGTATGCCTCATCCGTTGCCATGCGTTCAATCTTCTCTTCATCAATCAGAACTACCATACGGTTAGGATTTGCATATTTGCCCGCCTGTGCCTGTGCGGTTTCTTTCATGTCCTTGCTGACAAGAATAAAATCCATGTTTCCGTATTTTTTCTGAAGTGACTCGTAGTACTTCTGAGCCTTTTCACTAAGCTTCGGCTCACCGATGGTCTTCCCTGCTGTCACACCGGTATTTGATGACTGCTCATATACCTGTGTCTGGGATACCTGATTAACTGCATCTGTTCCCATATAATTATTCCTCCTTGAAATCATATTAGACAAATCCTTTTGTCTTATTTATATCGGCACCTTCTGCTGATATTATTATACCATTTTCAAATTTTATTTAGTTACTATTCCCATAAAACATCTGATATACCAGTCAGCCATCCGGTCGCCCCAAAACAGCGCTATCGCCATTCCCAGGCATAGAAACGGGCCAAATGCAAAATGTCCCTTTTGGTTCTGTCTGCGTGTAATCATCAGCCATATTCCATAGGCTGCCCCTGTGAGAAGTCCGATTACAAATGCTGCCACAGTACTCTTTAATCCCAGCAGAAATCCTGCTGCAAACATCAGCTTAATATCTCCTCCGCCGAATCCTCCCGGTACGATCACCGCTACTATGAGCATAGGAACGCTTATTGCAAACATTCCGATAATTCTGTCTGCAATGCCTGCATTTCCAAGTGTCCGGATTGAAATCACACCAATAATAAATACGCAGACATTAAGAACCGGAGGAATCTTTAGTGTATCAAAATCGATAAACGCAATAACCGTTATTACACAAAAAAACAAGAATATTGTCAAAGTTCTTAATGTAAATCCATATTTGAATGTAAGAATAACCGAAAGCACACCGCCTAAAAAGTCAATCAGTGCGCATCTTACCTTGCTCCTTTTCTTACCTGTGGGTCTGTCCTTTGGCAGACGGTATATAACCACATTAAGAAGCGAAAATACTGCTGCTCCTGCCACAAACATTATAAGACTTATCGCAATTTGTAATGCCATATTGAAAGCACCTAACATTTTTATACTACTTGTTATTTATATAGTTAATAAGACCTTCTGCTGCGATGATTTTCTGCATGAATTCAGGGAATGCCTGACCCTGATAGCTTGTATTCTTTGTTACATCCGTAATAACGCCTGTATCAAAATTGATTTCAACCACATCGCCGGCTTCAATTGCCTTTGCAGCTTCCGGACACTCAATGATTGGAAGACCGATGTTGATTGCGTTACGGTAGAAAATCCTTGCAAATGTCTCTGCGATTACGCACGAAACACCTGCTGCCTTTATTGCAATTGGAGCATGTTCTCTTGATGAACCGCATCCGAAATTCTTATTCGCAACAATGATGTCACCCTTATTTACTTTATTGACAAATTCCTTATCGATATCTTCCATGCAATGTGTTGCAAGTTCAGAAGGATCTGATGAATTCAGATATCTTGCCGGAATAATAACGTCTGTATCTACATTGTCACCATATTTAAAAACTGTACCTTTTGCCTGCATCTTAGAATCCTCCTTACATTATCTCACTTGGAGATGAAATCCTGCCTGTGATTGCACTTGCTGCTGCAACTGCCGGGCTTGCAAGATAAATCTCTGAATTAACATGACCCATTCTTCCCACGAAGTTACGGTTAGTTGTTGATACACATTTCTCGCCTTCTGCAAGAATACCCATGTATCCGCCAAGACACGGACCGCATGTAGATGTGCTTACTACCGCACCTGCATTTACAAATGTCTGTACAAGGCCTTCTTCGATTGCCTGAAGGTAAATCTTCTGTGTCGCCGGAATAATGATAACGCGCAGTCCCTTCGCAACCTGTTTTCCTTCAAGAATCTTTGCTGCAATTCTAAGGTCATCCAATCTTCCGTTTGTACATGAACCGATAACAACCTGGTCGATTTTGATATCGCCGACCTCATCGATTGTATGTGTATTTTCAGGAAGATGAGGAAATGCAACCGTAGGCTTTAATGTACTAAGATCAATGGTGTATACTTCATCATATTCAGCATCTTCATCTGCCTCGTATACCACGTAATCTCTCTTTGAGTGCTCCTTCATATATTCCTTTGCAAGGTCGTCAACCGGGAAGATTCCGTTCTTTCCACCGGCTTCAATTGCCATATTGGCTATTGTAAATCTGTCATCCATTGTAAGATGTGCAATGCCGTCACCAACGAATTCCATAGATTTATATAATGCACCGTCAACACCAATCATACCGATGATGTGAAGGATAATATCCTTACCGCTTATCCATTTTGCCGGCTTACCTGTAAGCACGAACTTTATGGCTGAAGGCACCTTAAACCAAGCCTTGCCTGTTGCCATGCCTGCTGCCATATCAGTTGAACCGACACCTGTTGAGAATGCACCGAGTGCACCATATGTACATGTATGAGAATCTGCACCTATAATAACATCACCTGCGACTGTGAGACCTTTTTCCGGAAGGAGCGCATGCTCAATTCCCATCTGGCCAACCTCAAAATAATTTGTGATGTCATGCTTTGCTGCAAACTGTCTTACACATTTACAGTGTTCTGCTGACTTAATATCCTTATTTGGTACAAAATGATCAGGAACAAGTGCTATTTTATCCTTATCAAATACAGTTGTAATCTTCATCTTATCCATCTCATGGATTGCAACCGGTGAAGTAATATCATTACCCAGTACAAGGTCAAGGTCGGCCTCAATAAGCTGTCCGGCTTTAACTTCGCTAAGCCCTGCATGTGCTGCAAGTATTTTCTGAGTCATTGTCATTCCCATGTTCTCTATCTCCTTTAATTGAATTTTTCTTTATAAAACGCTTTAACCATTTTACAACAGTAATAATTTTTATGCAAGATTTAGGTGTAATCAACGACACGCGTACCATCACCGTATACTGTTTCAGTATCCACATAATATTTACTGTAATCCTGCGGATTGACATACACATCAATCAAAGAGCCGACAGGCATTGTATATTGAGGATCGTCCCATACATACCCGCTCTTAAAACGATACACCGTATTTTCATACTCATCACGATATGAACAGAAAATAACAAACGGATGTCTTCCATTTACGCTGTAGCTGGTATTAAGGCTTATGCTCTCAACAGTTGCATGAAGACATTTACCGCTGTTAAGGAGCATATATTTCTTTCTGTCCTTTCCTAACTGTACTCCAAGTCCTATTCCGCCAACCGTTCCAAATATAAGTCCCAGTGCAATAACTATGACAGGTGCCAGCCACAAAATACCATTGCTGTATGGTTTTCCCGGATTACCCGGTACATACTTAATTTCAATTGTTTTTCCTTCATACATGCCGGATGAATACTCGCCGAGTATCACATTTTCAAATCTTTGTCCTTCTGCATCGTATGAAATGAAAACGTTATGTCTGATTTCATTATCAGAATCCCTGTATGTTTCTATGCTTGAAATAGTTGCAGTTGTGGCTACAGCCTTGCCCGATACGCGTATTGAGTTGGCCATAATACCTATTCCGATACACATAACTGCAATACCTATTCCAAAAAATATTCCGAATACTAATTTCTCTATTGTTTTATCTTTCATCCTAATACACCTCATTTTCCCGTACATCAGAAACCGAATTTTTCAGGTTATATATTCCTCCGTAAATAAAGCATATACCGATTGCAAGCATTATTGCCGGCACGCCCCAAAGCTCCATTTTGTCACGAATCTTGCCTTCTGCATCCCCATGATGGTATACCGTTATAATATCTCCCTCTTTCATACCCGGCGTCCATGAATTAATCGCAACTTTATTAATGACACCATCATATTCATAGGATACCGTAACATCATGTTTCTCGGTTCCCTTCCTGTCATGATATGTTGATATCGAAACAACCTCTGCCGATACCGGTACAGAGCTCTTCACATACTTCACTGAAGACACAGTATAAAAAATGCTTCCGACGGTAAGTCCCGCTCCCAAAAATAATGTGAAACCAAATAAAGCCTTCTCAAAGAACGGTATGTCACCTTTCACAACAATAATCAGCGGAATTCCTGTTATCATCGAAAACACAAGTCCGATAAACATCAAAACAATGCCGCCAATCACCTCTTTGAATGCGAAAATAGCAAACAGACCGCCAAGCATTATTAATATCCCGAATAGTGTAAAAAGCATAAGAATAAAAACAGTTGCCGTTCTCTTAAACTTCTCCAAAAATTCCATATAAAATCCCCTTCTCTGCCATATTATGTCAATTTTATTATACTATCTGTTTTTCATAAATACAACATAATATGACATTGCTAAACAATCTTCTTTCGCATTGAGAGGAGAATCTTTTTTTCCAGCCTGCTTACCTGCACCTGGCTTATGCCGAATTCCCGTGCAACCTCAGTCTGTGTCTTATTTTCATAATATCTCATTCTTATTATTTTCTGTTCATTTTCCGGCAAATCCTTTATGAGACTCTTTACCAGCATATTGTTAAGCAGTTCTTCTTTTTCGTCCTTCTCGCCACAAATCCTGTCAATAAGATATATCTCATTTCCATCTGACTGATAAATGGTTTTATGAATCGATTCCACATCCTGCAATGCCTCCTGCGCGACAACAACATCTTCAGGAGTTATTTCAGCCTTTTGGGCAATCTCCTCAATTGTCGGTTCCCTCATAAGCTCATTGCTAAGCTCTTCTCTTGCCCTTCGGATTTTCATGCCATTTTCCTTTATGCTTCTTGATATCTTAACCATTCCGTCATCTCTTAAAAAACGCTTGATTTCTCCTACTATCATTACCATTGCGTATGTTGAAAATTTTACGTCAAAATTTAAATCAAATCTGTCAATTCCCTTCATAAGACCTATTACGCCTACCTGTATCAGGTCTTCCATTTCATATCCCCTTCCCGTGTATTTACGTGCCGAGCTGTACACCAGCCCCATATTTTCCGTAACCAGTGTATCCCTTGCACATTTATCTCCATCAAGTGCTCTTTTTATCAGGTCTTTCGTATGATCCATAAAAATCACACCCTTACCTTACTATTTTCGTTCTATCTTCTTTCTCATCGTTATTTTTGTTCCGACACCTACACTTGATTCTACCGACAGCTCGTCCATAAATATTTCCATAAATGAAAATCCCATTCCGGCACGGTCTTCACTCGGTTTACTTGTATACAGCGGTTCCATCGCCTTATCTATATCTTCAATTCCTACACCCTTATCTTCTACTATAACTGTCAGCACATTCTGCTCTATGTAACATTCGATTGAAATGATTCCTTCACCGTTTTCATATCCGTGAACAACGCAGTTCGTTACCGCCTCTGACACAGCCGTTTTAATATCCGACAACTCCTCCATCGTCGGGTCAAGCCTTACAACAAAGCTCGCCACCGTTACTCTTGCAAAACTCTCATTTGAAGAATTACTATCAAATTCCAACCTCATTCTATCTCTCATTCTGATATCTCCATTCTGATTATTTTATGAATACCGGATATTCTGATTATCCGCTCTATTGCAGGATTTGTGCCCACTACAGTAATTTCTCCGCCTAAAGGATTGATTTTCTTGTAGCGGCCCATGATAAGTCCTATACCCGCACTATCCATAAATCCCGTCGCAGACAAATCAAATGCGATATTTTTTACTACGCCCCTGTCTACCATTTCATCAATGTGGTCCTTTAATTCTTTTGTGATATGGTGATCCAGGTCATCGGTTATTTTGATGAGCATCCTGTCACCATCAAGCATGATAATGTTTCTCATATTCCCCTCCATTTTTACATTTTTATCAGGATTCGGGTGTGAAAAGCCAAATAATAAATTTCCTTCGTCAGCGTGCACAAAATTTATTTCTTCGTTCCGATGTGCTAAACACTGCGATGAACCTCAGCTGAGTTTCATCTCCGTAGCACATAAGTCACTCATCTAATAAATTTTGTGCACGCTGACGGATATATTTAAACCATTTGGCTTTTCACACTCGAATCCTGTCAAACAAAAAAGATGATGGAACAAATCCATCATCTTCCTTAGTGACCTTATACTTTTTTCTAATGGTTATTTACATATGCCTTGGCATCATTTGCATAGAAGCTGTCAGGGAACTGCTCAAGAATAATCTGATAATATTCCTTGGCCTTCTCTGTTTCCTTAAGCTTGTCATACGAGCCTGCCAGATAATAATATGCTTCTACATAGTCCGGCTTGAGTCTTACACAGCGTTCGAATGCCGTAATAGCCTTGTTGTACTCATTGTTTCCATAATTTTCTCTTGCTTCCTGGAAAAGCGTTGTAGCCGCTTCATCAAAGCACTCATCCTTTATCAGATTGTACACACTGATACCGACTGCCTGATCAACCTGTGTCATGTCAATACCTACCACTTCTTCCGCTGCCTTTATCTTATCACCCGTCATATATGCATATGCTCCGGCAATAATCGAATCATAATATCCGACATTATCGACAGTGACGCCTATATTTTCCGAAGCATGTTCGAGGCTCTCTACTGTTTTTTCCAGTTTCTCTATCTGCTCATTCAGAATCTGATTCTCAGCATTTCTGTTAGACAGCTGCTCACTGTAATCCGTAAGCGTCTTGTTATATCCCTGCATCTGGCTCTGAAGCCTTGCAGGCATGATAAAGAACCAGATTATTGCCGCACCGAGAACAACACCTATAAGTATATTGATTACTGTTATTGCGCCGTTACTTGGCTCCTTGTATGTTGTAGGCGGCATTATTACATCATTGCCGCTAAGCGGCTTATTGTCAATAACCGTCTTTTTCTTTTTAGGAAGAAATGTATCCGTTTCCTCCTTCGCCAGCTCGTATTCCTGCAATTCAATTTCATACAGGAATCTCTGTGAAATTGTGTTGTTCTTGTCTATCTTAAGAGACTGCTTAAGATGTTTTTTTGCTCTTGCAAAATCTCCATCCTTCATCAAAAGCAGTGCAAGAAGCTGCTGCGCCTTAATCATTCTCGGATTGGTCGCAAGAATTTTCTTTAACTGAATTACCGCAAGATCATAATTCTGCGACTTTGCATGATGAAGCGCCTGATTATATTTCTTTACAGTCTGGTTCATCGCCTCAAACTTGTTCTGATTCGACTGAATCTTACGTATATAAACGCTTGCGGCGTTTTTCTCCGGCTTAAGGTTACGGCTTATAACCCACTGGGCCAGAGCCTCAACCACTTCGCCCATCTCGTAATAAACCAGACCAAGAAGGTTTCTTGCCTTAATATTATTCTTATTTAATCTCAAACTGGTCTTAAGACAGTTTATTGCACCTGTCAAATCCCTTACCTGAGCCTTGGCTAGTCCAAGATTGTAGTAGGAATTCGATGTCTTTGCAACCATCTTATAGACCGTAACGTCTGCACCACATTTTACACAGAAATCTTCATCTGTGAGCGGGCTGTTACACTGATAACATCTCATATATTCTCACTCTTTCCTACTGCTGTTCCTGTTGTCTTAATGCCAGTTCATTCATAATTCTGTTAATTATATCCGTAACATCCGGCATATCGTTGTTATATATTGCATCTTCTGCCTCATCTACTTCAAGACTCGGCTGAAATTTCTTGATTTCTTCATCGTAATTAATCATAACTCTTCTCCCATCAACTCTTTAAGTGCACCGACCAGATATAATGATCCTGCACAAAACAAAATATCATCCCCGGAAAGTAAACCCTTGGCAAATTCAAATGCCTTGGCATTATCTTCCTGCACATATACAGGCTTGTCAGTATATTTTGCAAATGACTCCTGCATATTTGAAACCGGCAGACCACGCCTGTTATTTATCTGTGTCAAAATATATCCGTCAAAACAATCTGACCCCGCAATCTGCTTTATCATATTGTCATAGTCTTTCTCACACACTGCGCCAAACAACAAATAATTCCTGTGATTTCCCTTCATAAAACCTGCCGTCTCTATAAATCTGGCAATTCCGTCAGGATTATGTGCGCCATCAAGGTAAATGTTATTTTCCACTTCTTCCATGCGGCCTTCCCAATGAGTCTTTTTAACTGACTCCACAATTTGATTCACATCAAAACCGTCCGCTCCGGGCAGCTTTGTCAATGCTTCAAGTGCCAATGCTGCATTCATCACCTGATACAATCCTGTGTTTTGTATTGAAAAGACACTGTTTCTATAATACTGATTATCCAGAGAAAAATCAACCTGTTTTGTCTCGATTTTATGAATTTTATAGGAATTTTCATCTACAAAATATGCATCAGAACTGCATTTTATTGCGTTATCTTCTAAAATACGATAAGTTTCTTCACTGCTCTTCCATGCGACAAGCGGCACCCCTCTTGCAATTATTCCGGCTTTTTCAATCGCAATCTGCTCCATCGTATCACCCAGTATCTCTGTATGGTCAAGACTTAATGATGTTATGACCGACAACAGCTTGGTTGAAAGGGCTGCCGTAGCGTCTGTTCTTCCGCCAAGCCCCGTCTCCATTACCACATAGTCAGTATCATGCCCGGCAAAATAAAGTACCGCCATCACAAACATAAAATCAAAAAATGCAAGGCCATCCTTGCCTTCGCTTTGGATTTCTTCTGAAACTGCCCTTACCCTCTGATAGTACTTAAGAAAATCATCATCAGAAATCATCACACCATTGATTCTTATTCTTTCATTTACCTTAACGAGATGCGGCGATGTAAACAAACCTACCCTGTATCCCTGCGCCATAAGTGCATTCGACATATATGCGCAGACCGAACCCTTTCCATTGGTTCCTGCCACATGTATAACATTTAAATTATCCTGCGGATTGCCAAGCCTCTCTAACGCCCTCTTCGCCCTTACGGCACCTGTTTCACTTCCAAACCTGTGCAGTCCGAACAGATAATTTTTTGCTTCTTCCATCTCTATCATATTCTTTCCTTTACCTCTATTGAAAATATATCCGAATCTTTATAAGATATCTTTGCATTTTTGCCTGTTCCCACAACGCAGTAACAATACATGGGAAGATCATCGCCGTCAGAACTTCCTGTCCTTAAATTAAACAATTCTTTATTGTCACACTGTTCGAGTTCATACAGCATATGCTCTATTGCAACAATCTCCTTATGTGTAAATTGTCTGACAGTCTGATCATATACCCTGTTTTCAAACGACAGTCCGGTGAAAAATTTTTCCCATCGGCGTTTTAACACCTGAGACAGATATCCGGCTTCATTGTCCTGCAGGAAAATAACCTCATTGAATTCCCTTACATGTTCAACAAGCTTCTCACGCAAAGTATACGTTTCGTTTTTTATATCCGCGATTTTCTTCTCCCATTCTGCAATGCTTTCAGTCGTTTTTGAAATACTTCTTGCATTGGTCTGAATTTTGGAATCAGCACTTCTTACATTTCTGGCAAGATTTTCATAATCCTGCTTTATCTGTCTGAACTGTATATCAGAATTGTTTTTTACCGGATTGGCAGCGATATAATCCTCATATGCTTTCTTGGTCTTTTCACCATCAGCCGTTATCTTATTTTTTTCTTCTTCAAGAACAACCGACTCATCATTGAGAAAAGCAAGTTTTTCCTTTTCTTTCTCAAGCCGTTCCTCTCTGATTACAAGCTGTTTATTCTTCTTATCAATATCTGAAAGCAGCTCCTTCAAAACTTTGTTGAGCTGATTTTCACGCGAAATTAATATCAGAAGTTTTCTCTCCTTCTCATCATCCACATCATACATACCCGACTTAAAGCTAGGCATTAAATCATCGCTTAATCTGAATTTCCTATTATATCCGTTACCTGCAGTCCATACGCACTGAGCCAGTATCGCACGTTCCATTCTGCAAAACATCATAACGGAATCAAACGCAGTGGATATTACACAATCCAGTCCGTCAAATATACCCAGTCCAAAGACATCAATCACACGCTGGAGTTTATTTATGTTTCCATGCATCAGGCTTGAAACAATTGTCTTGCCGTTAAATTCAGTAAGAAACATTTCGTTTGCAAGATGACGCATCTTGACAATATCAGACCTGACAATTTCCCTCTGTATGCGCTGTGCGATTATATCAAGCTCATTTCTGCCCATCTTCTCCAATTTTCTCTGAAGAACGGTTACATACTGCTGATAATACTTTTCACATATTTCGTCTGCCTTAGCCTGTGGCGTTTTATTTTCATCAATCATGTATACTCTGGCAGCTTCTTTTACAATTGTAAAATGTATTTCATCATTTGAAGAATTCTCTGTCAGGACAGTCGTTGATACGGCGTTGTTTTTCTTGATTAATTCTTGTTTTAACATTGTGTCAAGTTCTTTCCTGTTGCAGCCCTTAAGCTCTTCAAAGCAATCCGATGTTATCTTTCTCACATTGGTAATCTGGGCTGCATCTTCTTCCCCTGATTCTTTTCCGGTCGAAAAAATACCGCTTGCTGCTTCGACAAGAAATCTGACTGCTTTCTGGCTTCGCTCCTTGAGGCTGTTCGTAAAAGTAACATGTCTTAATATAGCAATCTGACCACGTATTTCATCATCTGATAATTTATCAAAGCCATCAAATACCGTTACCATACCAACACCTCCGTAAAAAAATTTATAATATGCTAATAATACTATATCATATAATACCGGATTACAAAAGTCTTCCATCCGCTTATCACAAAGAATTTTGTAGAAATATTTATTAATTTATACTACAATATTAATATAACTTATACGCATGGAGGATTTAATATGGCTGCTGAAAAAGTAATATATGCAGGTTATCCGTCGCTTAAATTATCATTTAACAATTATGAGGTTATAATTACATACGGTAAAGGATGCAACATTGTTGAATTTAAAGATATAAGCAGGAACATTTCGTTTCTGCATTTTCCGGAAAACGATGATGAAGTAAAAGAATTTTCCACTGCACCTCAAAGATTCGGAAGTGCAGTTCTATTTCCGCCAAATAAACTTACACAGGGTCAAATTAACTGGAACAAAACCTGCTATGACCTTGAGGCAAATGGTATTCCGTCAGCACACGGTCTGTTAAAGGAATTTCCTTATAACCTTGACGAAATAGTTGAAACTGATGATTCAATACTAATTAAATTTAGTTTTAATTCTGTTGATAGTCCTTATAATGCTGCATTCAACTGGTTATTTACAGTTTCATTTGAATTCTGTCTGTCGGATGAGGGACTTACACAAACAATTACAATTGAAAATACCGGCAGCACCATCATTCCTCTCGGCGTAGGTTTCCATACCTCATTCAGGATTCCTGAAAATGATGATTATCAGCCTTTGGACTATACTATTTATGTTACATCAGATAAACAGTGGGAGCTTTCTGACGGATTTCCAACAGGCAGATTAATTTCCCCGGTTTATGATTTTACATCAGGAAATCTTAATCCTATGTCACAGGAGCTTGCAGAGCATATTACTGCGGTAACGATTGATAATTTCCACGGTGCTGTTATTTATAACAATAAGAGCGGTACACGTTTTGTTTACGAAACAGACCCTGTTTTTACGCAATGGATGATTTGGAACAAGAAAGCTTCTGACAACTATGTTTGTATTGAGCCAATGACCTGCATTATAGACGCACCAAACCGTGACATACCCGCAGAACTTCACGGTTTTAGTGAACTCGCACCGGGAAAGCTATGGCAGGCAAAAAATAAGTTCTATGTTAAATATTGATTTAACATAGAACTTAAAAATAATATCCTGATATCTTATTAACTTTGAATCTGTTTCATTCGATAGAATTCACCCTTAAGATCCATGAGTTCTTCGTATGTTCCATACTCTGTACATTTACCATCGTGAATTACTGCAATTTTGTCAGCGTCACGTATTGTAGACAATCTGTGTGCAACAATAAATGTCGTTCTGTCCTTCGTCAGATTATTTATTGCTTCCTGAATCAGCTTTTCTGAGATACTGTCTAATGCCGATGTAGCCTCATCAAGAACAATAACCTTTGGATTTCTGATAAGCGCTCTTGCAATGGCAATTCTCTGCCTCTGGCCTCCCGAAAGCTTTCCGCCATGTTCACCGACAATAGTATCAAGCCCGTCAGGCAGTGACTCGATAAGTTCGGACAAATTAGCCGCCTTAACCGCCTTCATAAGCTCATCATCATCTATATTGTGCATTCCATATGTAATATTATCCCTGATACTTCCTGAAAATAATATTGTATTCTGAGGAACAACTGCCAGATACTTACGATAACTTCTAAGATCAATATCCGCCAGCGATTTACCATCCAATAAAACAGTGCCTTCATCCGGATGATTGAATCCGATAACAAGATTGAGGATTGTTGTCTTACCGGCACCCGATTCACCCACAAGAGCAATCGTTTCACCCTTGTTAACCTTGAGGTTCAGACCTGATAAAACATCAGCCCCGTCCTTATTATATCTAAATTTAACATTCTGGAATTCAAACTCTCCGTTTACATTTTCAATAACTTCCTTGCCTTCATTATCCTCAACATCTTCGGCTGCAAGCACTTCCCCAATAGACCTGACTGACTCCAGACCCTTAGTTATTGTCGGAATAAGCGTAATTACCGCTGATACCTGCTGAACAATTGTTGTAAAATAATTCTGGTAAAGTGCAATATCACCTACTAAAATTGTACCCTTGAATGCAAGAAATGCGGTAAAGGCAAGGCAGATAATCTGAAACACCTGGAATACAGCCCAGCCTACCGAACCGAACACTGCCTGGATTATATCAAGCTTATATCCCTTCTCTGCCACTTCAATCAGCTGTCCGCCGATTTTTTGTGCCTCTTCATCCTCAAGTGCGTGTGCCCTTGTCACCGGAATCAGTTCAACCATTTCCATGACTCTGGCAGACGTTTTTTCCATTTCAACCCTGAATTCCTGATTGCGCTTCTTAATAAGATCCTTAAATGCAACCATTGTAATGGCCGCAACAGGCACCGTCAACAGGAAAAATATAAATACTATCCAGCTCTTTGATACTGTCACAACCATTGCTATAACAATATTCAGCGCAATATTAAGAATACTTACAAACATCTGGGTTGACAACGTCTCAACAGCTTCAACGTCTCGCATAATTTTGGACTGCAGACGTCCGGACTGGATATTTTTGTGATATGAAATTGATAACTGCTGAAGTTTTCGTACCAATGCGCCTCTTAGTCCTGTTTCTACATATCTTACGGCAAGACTCTTGTATTTAACAAAGAAATAGTTCATCGGAACATTAAGCAGTATCAGAAAAATCATAACAGCAACATTTATTATGATTTTTTCTATGCAGTTTTCATCCTGCATAGTTACATAATTAATAATATTGGCAAGTACTATAGGCGCCATCCAGACCGGGCTGTGTTTTATGAAGAAAAATATTACAGACAGTATAAATTTACCGTAATTTCCCTTGTAAATACTAAGCAGAGTCCTTAACGGGTCATCCTTGTACTTTTTAAAGCTTTCGATGAACCTGTCCTCTGCGTTATCTTTTTCAGGATTTCTAATCATTTTTTATCTCCCGTGTTTATTTCTCAATTTCATCAACATTTTCAGCTACGATTGCTTCACCCTCACAGCCTTTTATGTTAACATTCTTCAAAATAAGTTTTTCAACATTTAATGCAAGAATTCCTGCTTTGCTTGACTCATCACAGCCAATCATCATTGCCGCAACGCCGCTCTTTGCCTCGTTTGCATAGCTGACATCCACATTTTCAAAAGTAAGACATGTAATCTTGCGTTCAGGAAGACCTGTAATATATGCTGCTGCAACATGACAGTTGGTTGCCTTGATGTTTTTAAATGTAAGCCTCTTGATAAATGGTGTCCTGTCATCAACAGGAAGCGGTTTTTTAGATGAAACATACTCTGTTTTTCCATCCGGGTCACAGAAATAGAAGCTGTTAACAACAAATGGTGTCATTACATTATCCATGTCAATATTTTCAAATGTAATATTATCAAGTACTGAATCCTCACCGCGTCCGCGTCTTGTCTTTACTCTTAATCCTCTGTCAGTATTCATAAACAGACAATCCATAATCTTAACATTCTTAACGCCTGCCGCAATCTCGCTTCCTACCGTTACTGCGCCATGTCCGTCCCTCATACAGCACTGTCTTACGGTCATATTCTCTGTAGGCTGCTTTAATTTCTTGCCCATGTATATTTTGCCTGACTTAATTGCAATACAGTCATCACCGACAGAAATGTGTGTTCCAATAACCTCTACATTCTTACAGCTTTCAGGGTCAAGTCCGTCGGTATTATGTGAATTAAACGGATTCTTAATTTTCACATCAATAAACTTCAAATTCTCAGAAAAATAAGGATGAAGTGTCCATGATGGCGAGTTCTGTACGGTAACTCCGTGAAGCATCACATTTTTGCAATGACTGATAAATACAAGCCTTGGTCTCCATGCAATCTTTCTGATTTTTGGTTCAAACCACCAGTTGTCAAAATCAGCACAGCCATCAATTGTACCTTCACCTGTAATTACAATGTTTTCTGCATTGATGGCAGTTACAATACCGGAGAACATATCGAGTGGATTTCCTTCCCACGTTCCAAGATTATATTCATCCTTTTCATCATAGCTGTCTATTGTTCCCGGGAAAATCGGGAACTTCGTCCTGTCTGTAAATGCAGACAAAACAGCATCTTTAGCTAACTCAAGCGTTAAGTCGCTCTTCAAGAAAATTGATGTGATTTTGTAAACACCCTTTGGCACAAGCACACGGCTGTCCTTTGGACATGCCATAATTGCAGCCTGAATTGCACATGTATCATCATGCTCTCCGTCTCCGTATGCGCCAAAATCCCTTACATTAAGAGTCACATACTGATAATCAGTAGTAACCTTTAACGGCTCTGTTTCCTTTCCGTCATAGACAGCTCTAATATCATACTCCGTATCCGGCTTAAGCCCGTAAATGGACGTAATTACTTTATTGCCTGTAACATACTTCTGGCTGTTAACATATATATCATATTCTTTTTCAGTAAAATATTTGCCTGAATCCGTTAATTCTACAACTACACATCTGGCGGTTTTTGCAACTAATTTTAATTCCATGACAATCCTCCTAATGTAACATTTTCTCTGCAATCAGCATCACAACTGCACCATGATTGATATCTTTAGAATCTGCATTTTCCATTACCTCGTCATACAGCTTCATTCCAATCTGTTCATACTTTTCACTGAGAATAACTTTTAAGCGGCATGCCTTAAGTATTGCATACGCTGCAAGTGCCTTGTCTGTTTCATCCTGCTCGTCATCCTCCAGAAAATCCTTTAAGGTACTCTTAAAAAGTTTTTTCAGTCCGTCATAATATTCATAAATAGCCTGGTCGATGGAATCAATTCCCTCAATTACTGCAGTAAGGAAATATGCATTATTTTTTTCTTCCTTTGATGCAGCCGCTTTATAACGGTTCATGACATCCTGATAATGTTCCTTTCCGCCAAGCTTAGTCTCATATTTTGTATAGAAAACCAAAGCCATTTCGTCATCTTCATTATCAAAATTCTTGTTAAGTGCGGTCATTAATTCCTTAATTCTGTCCTTAACCTCAACTTCTCCATTTTCCATTTCATAAAAGCTGGCAATACCTGCATACTTCCTGTCATAAGAAATCTGCTGAAGAACATTTCCAAAAACCTTTCTGATATACTCATTATCGCGCTTCTTTAACAGCATACCAAATCCCTGAAGTATCATGCTGTTTTCGTTTCCCCAGCCGTCATTCACATCAAATCTGAAATTTTCCGCAACCTGGCGTACATAACTATCTGTTTTCACTTATTTTACCTCCCTGATATATTCAAAATAATCAAATTTCGCTGTATATGGTGATTCCTTAGTGCCAACGGAATATAAACCTGTCATGGCACCTGTAAATCTTTTACCCTTTTTAATTCCCTCGTCGCACAAATAGTATACATTCATAAGCGTTCCCATATCAATATATTCTTTTCCATCCGTACTAAACAGGAAACTTCTTTTAAGATACTGTGTGTTTACGCGCAGATATAATTTAGCGTCTTTATTATCCAAATCAAGCTGCTTTTCAAGCGAAACCCTCTCATCAGCATCAACATGTTCAACTACCTTTAATACATATCGTCCATTCTCTTTAAACAAACCGAATTTCAAATATGTGTTTTCATCATAATAACAGGTGATTCCTGCATTTTGTCCGTCTGACATGTCTGTTACAAATAATGCTGTTTCACATCCAAATACAAAATCACGCTGACGCTGCACCAATACGCTTCTGCATGCAGTTGAATCAAGATCATGTTGAAGTCCGACAATGTTTAACTGACCGTTTTTAACATAAATGCCATCCTTATATGGCGGTCTCGGTGTCATCCAGTTAAGATTAACTTTGTCCTTGTCAAAATCATCTCTAAGCATTTCATTAACGTCTGTCTGCTTAAGTGATGGCAATTTGTTAAGCACTGATGGTCCCTTAAGATTATTTACCACAGGCCATCCGTCCATCGTCCACGTAATCGGGTCTAATGCCGTTTCTCTGCCCAGAATACTATATTTGCCATCTATCATCCTTGCACACAGATACACCATATACCATTCGCCGTTTGGCGTCATTACAGGCTTTCCGTGTCCGCACCGCTGTATAGCCGCGCCCTCATCATTCTGTCTCATAATTGGATTATACGGGCAAGGCTCATATTTTCCCATAAGTGTCCTTGAACGTGACACCGTTATTCTGTGTCCCGGACCTGTTCCGCCTTCCGCTTCAAATAAGTAGTAATAACCGTCCTTTTTAAGAAGATGCGGACCTTCAGGAGCTCTCTTATTATCCCCGTAAAAAAGAAGCGTTGCCTGTGATATCTGCTTCGTGCATTCTTTATTAAGTTCAAATATTCTCGCTCCTCTGTTAAGAAGCATATATTTTCTTCCGTCATCATCTACAAAAATTGACGGATCAATTCCATCTTCATCAATTATTGCAGGCTTACTGTAAGGTCCTTCCGGTTTTTCTGATGACATTACGAACTGTTTTCTGTAAACTGTTCCTGTATCATTTAACCTGTAGGTTGCCGTGATAAAAAATCTTCCGTCATGGTATGAAATGTCCGGTGCCCAAAACCCTCTTCCGCCTTCAAGCTCATCAAGTGAAGCCCACTCCGGTTCGGTAACTGCATGTCCAATAATCTCCCAATGAATCAAATCCTTTGAATGAGAGATGGGTATACACGGAAAGAAAATAAATGATGAATTAACCATGTAATAATCTTCCCCGACTCTTACAATCGAAGGGTCCGGAAACATTCCCGTACGAATCGGATTCTGATACATTTCATCTATACCGGTGCCGCAATACCCGGCAAAATAATCTGCAATATCTGTCATGTTGCCTGCTACAGCCAGATGATATGGCGTTATAAGGTCCAAATCGCCCGATAACGGGTTCATACCGACTCTTTCAACAAGATAGGTTACTATATCCTTATTTGCCGACAAAACACCGTAATGCAGTATATTTCTGTGCTTTAAGTCATAAATATTCATACTTGCCCTTGAATATTCAACTATATATTTTAAAATGACAAAATCACCTGCTCTCGCAGCCACAAGAGCCATAGGAACACCCTCATCATCTGTTTCATCAATGATAGGAGGATTCTCCTCCAAAAGTGATTTTACTTTGAAGAAATCATGCTGTAATATCGCCTGTTCCAAATCTGTCATAAGTTAACACTCCTAAAATATATTAATCTATTAGCAATGCCGGATCCTCAAGATTCTTAGTTGGGTCAACAAGAATCTGACTATATACTCCACCGATTTTCTTAACTTCCTCTGCAATTATTTTACTGAAAACATATGCGCCCTCATATTGCAGATGTGAATTATCTTCCTTTCCATCAGGAAAATTCGGATAAACGCCTGCAGGAACATGTAAAAACCATTTTTTACTGGTTTCAAAACCTGCCTCCTCTATCTTTTTCTTACTTAATGTACATAAATCAACAACAGGAACATCTAATTCTTTCGCCAGTGCAATCATAGCATCCGGGTAATCCAGATGGGTTCCTTCAATCAATGTTTTTCTGTCTTCGTTAAATATTCTTCTGTATAACGATGTAATAAATAAAGGATATGCTTCGTGCTTTCTGGCAACGTCTACAAACTTCCTAAGGTTATCCTGATACGAGCCATAGCTTTCCGTATGTCTCGCCCCGTCAGGTTTTTCATCATTATGGCCAAACTGAATATACAGAAAATCTCCTTTGCCAATTGCCTTATCAATATAGTCCAGTCTTCCTTCATCAATAAAACTTCTGGTGCTTCTTCCATTTTCAGCATAGTTTTCTATTTTAACCGATTTCTTTAGGAATAGTCCATATGCCTGACCAATTCCCGTCTGTGGAAAACTCATATAATAATTCTGTTTTACTGTGGAATCACCTGCCCAAAATACTCTTGCAGCCATATTTAAGACCTCCGTCCAAAAATTTAATTATATGTCTATTTTACCATAAAAAATAAGTAATTGCACGGATATATTCTGTCCTCATAAATTCATAATACAGATTATTTACCGCAGTGCGTTCCTCGCGGAGCGTTTTTTGTATAATAGGAAATTTCAACGAAATTTCCTATTATACAAAAAAGGGACCGTCATAAGACGATCCCTTAAATGTTTTAAATAAATTATTCCTTAACGGCACCTACGTTAACACCCTGTACGAAGTAATCCTGACAAATAGGATAGATAATCATGAATGGAATAATTGCTACGATAACGGCAGCATTCTGAATCGTACTATCAGCAAGCTTACCATTTGTTGCAGGAACATCGCTATCCATAACCATTGTACGTAACTTCATCTGGAAGTTGAATAAGGCATTATTTGTTACATAGAGCTTGAAGTTGGTATAGTCATTCCAGAATGTAACTGAGAACATCAAACCAATTGAAGCAAGTGCAGCCTTTGATAATGGAAGTACAATTCTGAAGAAAATTCCCATTGGTGTACATCCGTCAATTTCAGCAGCCTCAAAAAGTGAAGCCGGAATACCTTCAAAGAAGTTTCTCATAAGTACAAGATTGTAAACGTTAATTGACAATGGCAGGATAACCGCCCAAAGCGTATTCAGAATATGAATCTTACTGATTACTAAGTAAGTAGGAATCATACCACCATTGAAAATCATTGTAAACAGTAACATGTATGCGAAGAAATTTCTACCAGGCATCTGCCACTGAATTAATACATAAGCACCAAGTGTTGATAATAACAGACCTAAGAAGGTACCTGCTATGGCAACAACACACGAAATAAGGAATGGCTTAAATAATGAAGCTCTGGTAGCAATCATTACATATGCGCCAAATGTAAATTCCTTTGGCCATAAGCTCATACCATATGAAGGTGCTGCATCTAATGAGTCAACTATAACCTTCCAAATTGGAACTAAAATTATCAATGAAATGAGAATAAAGATAATTCCGTTTACAATAGGGAAAACTTTAATTTTTTTCTTTTTCTTACTGTTATTCATATGCTTTCCCTCCTACTATACAATACCACGGCCACGGACTTTCTTTGATGCCCAGTCACAACCAAGAACGAGAATACATCCAACGAATGACTTAAACAAACCAACCGCTGTCGTATAACCAAAGTCATTAACACCGCCACTACCAAATGACATATCGTAAATATATGTCTGTATAACATCTGCAACATCGTTTACAAGGTCATTCTTCAAAACGAATACAGATTCAAAAAGGTTCATAACCTTTGCAAGATTCAAAATAAATACAGTAATAATGGTATTTGCTAAAGCCGGTAATGTGATATAACACATTCTGTTCCATCTGTTAGCACCATCAATCTGTGCTGCTTCATAAAGTTCAGGGCTGATACCTGAAAGTGTTGCCAGGAAGAGAATTGTTCCCCAACCGGTATCCTTCCAAATATTAATTATATAGTAAACGCCTCGCCATGTACTCTGCTCACCTAACCAGTAAACAGGTTCATCAATAACTCCAAGTGTAAGAAGTACCTGGTTAACCATACCAAGGTTACCTGTATGAGATAATAACATACGGAAAATAGCCGCAACTACTACCCATGACATGAAGTGAGGTAAGTAAATAATTGTCTGAACTGTCTTCTTAAAGTGGATGTTCTTAATTTCATGTAACATTAATGAAATAATAACTGCCATACCTGTATTCAGAATCAACTTAAGAATACTTAACTGAAGTGTATTTCTGAATGCATGCCAGAACTTAATTTCATAGAACATCTTATAGAACTGGTATAAACCTACATATGTCGGATCCTTAGCTTTGTAAATTGTGAAAGCATAACGGATACCAAGCATTGGCCAGTAGTTAAAAATCAAAATGAAAATTAATACCGGAAGGAACATAAGATAGAACCAACCATGGTTCTTCATTCTTGTCCATGTAGATTTGTCATTTTTATAATATCTTGTATCATAATCTATTGTTTTTCTAAATTTAAGGATATCGAAAAAGCATCCTGCCACTGCAATTATCAAACCAATAATAGTAACATAAACGCCACAACCGATTCCATATTTAGGATCAGCTAAAAATGAGCTTAAATCCTTCATAACTATTGCAAAAATAATACCCGCTATAGCTGTCGTTGCAATAGAATATATTTCCTTCTTAAATACTACGATAATACAGGTTGCAACCAACGCTGCAAGAAAAGCATACCACATATACTGGTGGTAATCATACGCATAAGGAGTCTTCGCCTTATGCAGATAACTCATAAAACCAAATGCATCCTGAATGTTCTTTAAAGTTGTTAACTTCTTGTCTGCCTTAACCACATTCTGGATCAAAGGAAGTAAACTACCAATGAAAGCAATTACAGCACCAGCAATAGCCAGAACACGAACGTTCTTAGGTGGCTGGTAAACTTTAGTTCCACATTGTGGACACTTCTTGGCTTTCTTCGGCAATTCTGTACTACATGCCTTACATTGTGCCATTTTATTACCCTCTTTCCTGTCCTTAAAGTGTTGTAATACGATAAAAATATTACGAGTCTCCTCGTAAAAACTTGGAGCGTCCCTAAGATTGCTCTTAGAGACACTCCTTTGATTATTCATTTGTGTAATTATAAGAGAAGGCTCTAAACACTCCTAATTAGTTGTTAAGAGAATCTAAAATAGCCTCGATTTCTTCACCACACTCTGAAGCATATGTTGCCATAGCATCATCTACAGAGATCTCACCCTTAACAACCTTAGCTGTAAGTTCTGATCTGCTCTGCCAAATCTTAGCTGAATAATCTGTGAAAGCTTCTGTCTTGTTGATAGCTGGAGCCTGCTTAGAGTTAGCATTGAAGATCTGCATAGCCTCTAAAGCTTCTGGCTTAGCTGATGAAAGACCTACGTCTACACCACCGTTGAAGTCTGAAGCATATTCGCCTAACTTAAGCATACCATCGAAGTGGTTCTTTGTTCCTGGCTTATCTGTTGACTTACGGTTAAGCTGTGTAAATGTTGTGCCATCGTATGTGTAGTGTACACCTTCTGCACCATACTCCCAAAGCATCTGGCATTCACGACCATCAAGCATCTTCTGTAAGAAGTACTCGAAAGCGCCTTCTGGGTTCTCACAGCTTGTTGTGATACACCATAATGGTGAGTATCTGTTAAGGTAAGCACCAACTTCTGCGATTGGCTCTAAAACAGCAAGTGTTTCAGTTGCAGCTGCTGCATACTTGTCAGCCTTCTGGATGTTAGTAATAAGGTTACCTCTCCATGTACCAGCCCAGTATGTGAATACACCGAATTCATCTTCTTCGTACTTTGTACGGCATTCCTTTGTTGTTAATGTGAATGTATCACCAACAATAAGGCCTTCGCTGTAAGCATCTGCTAATCTCTGAAGAGCTGCCTTCATAGCATCCTCTGTGAAACCGTCAACCCAAACTCCATCCTTTTCATAGAATTCTGGATATGCATCCTGGTAGAATTCTGGAAGGTAGTTGATGTATGGAGCTTCGTTACCGATAACACCGGCTGCTGCAACAGGAGCCTTACCTGTAGCTTCCTTCATCTTAACAAGCATTGTATGATATTCTTCATAGTTCTTTGGTAATGTTGTAATACCGGCAGCGTCTAACCAAGACTGCTTGATGTATGTAAGACATCCATTACCCTGCTGAGGAATAAAGCCGTATAAGCCTAATTCTCCGTCTTCACCCTTAACCTTGTTAGCTTCGAATAATCCTTCTGCACTAGCAACTAAACGGCCAGAGTTCTTAACTTCTGAATTCTCCCAAGCTTCTGTCATGTTCCAAAGATATCCAAGTGAAGCATATGTTGCATATGCATCGTATGGTAACAATACAATATCAGGTAAGTTAGTACCTGTTGTGAATGTATTGTTAACTGCATCTGAATATCCTGAGTGATCCGGACGAATCCACTCTAATTCGATGCCTGTTGCTGCAGACAATCCATCATAGAATGCCTTAGCATCATCATCTTCAGTAACTACTGTACCGTCACACATAATTGTGAGCTTAGCTGGTTTTTCTACAACCTTTGCTGTTGTTTCTTCTGCTGCTGTTGTTGTATCTGCAGCTGTTGTAACGTCTGTGTTAGCATCGTTACCGCCACAAGCTGTTAAACCAAATACAAGTGTAAGCACCAGGAGAAGTGAAACTAGTTTTTTCATTGAAAATAAACCCTCCTTTTGGTTTTTTGCGTGGGATTTTCACCCACTTGTCATATATTATTTTTATTGACTTTAATATAATAACATTTTTGTACGATTTTAACAAGAGTATTTTTCATTAAATATTAATTTTTTTTGAACATTTTTTGAACAAGCTGACATAAACCGCGTATTTACGTTGTTTTTAGAAAATATTAATTTATCAGTTTTATATCGTACAGTGAAGATATCAGGATTCCACTCCCGCCAAGTTTTCTGTCAATTTGTTGTAATTTTCACTAATTTTATTTACCATTTTGAAGTTTATTTATTAAAAATCAACTAATTCAATTTTACTTTTCACATTTTTATCATCTTAATTGTGTATTTTTTATACTGTTCACAATTTCGCAGCTTAAATGCGTATAGACTTTTTCAGTTTTCTAATATATTCTATATATAATATTTGTATATGGAGGCATATATGCGTTTTTTAGAATTTATCAGCCGTTTTCGTACCGAATATCTCGACATATTCTTCAGGGGTGTTTCATATTTCGGCGAAATCACCGTACTTCTCCCGGTTTTGTGTATAATTTACTGGTGCGTCAACAAATCCCTGGCGTACAAAACACTCTTTTCTTTCTTTATTTCAGGTTCGTTTGTACAGGGAGCAAAAATTGCATTCAGAATACCTCGTCCATGGGTAATTAATCCCGATTTCAAGCCTGTCGGTTCAGCAATTAAGACAGCTACCGGATATTCATTTCCAAGCGGCCACTCCCAGAGTGCCTCTTCCGTATTCCTGTCCTTCTCACTATGGGCAAAGAACCGCTTCATCAGATTTTTTTCTTATATAATTGTGGCCCTCGTAATTTTTTCGAGAATGTATCTTGGCGTACACACACCAAAAGACGTACTTGTCGCATTACTGATTTCAACCATCGTTGTTCTCGGAATTAAATTTTTTACCGACAATTATGCTTTTCCACGCTCAACACAGAATGTACTTTTATTCATTGCCATTTTATATTCCCTGCTTTTGCCGGCGTATGCCGCGCTCCTGGTTTACTGGAATGTTTCAACCTGGGAACTTGTTGCGGATTCAATTGTATTTGCCGCTTCATTATCAGGCTTCGCCATCGGGGCATATATTGAAAACAGATTTATTAATTTTGGTACAAAATGCATTTCCTGGTGGATGCAGATAGTCAAAATAGTACTTGGCATCGGCGGAATTCTCGGAATACAATTTCTTTCAAAGTTTACTCCTTTTTCGGAAATGATTCAGGATTCCATCGGCACTTTCTTTATCTGCCTGTGGATAACCTGCATTTTCCCTATTTTCATTAAATTAGTTCAAAAGAAAAAATACAGCGAATTATAAAATTATTGCCCTGCCGTCTGATACAATGTATTGGGCGGCATTTTTTCTGACAGGAGAAACCTTGCCGTTCAAAAGTTCTGTTATTTTTTTAATATAAGAAGTTTCCCTGTCGCTCTCTACAAGTATATTAAGTTCAACCTTTTCTCCATATTCACTCTCCAGTATAAATGCTCCCTCAAATTCGCCGGTTGCATACTGAATCTTTCCTATATTATTATAATCAGTTTCTATGCCGTAAATAATTCCCTGATTTTTGACTGCAATAACCGAAGCACTTATACCCTCTTTGACAGACTGCTGATAAGCCCTCACAAGCCCGCCTGTTCCGAGCAGTGTTCCTCCAAAATATCTCGTCACAACAATAAGACAGTCTCTTATATTTTCACCCAGTATAACTTCAAGAATCGGTTTGCCTGCCGTTCCGCCCGGTTCACCATCATCACTGTAGCGTTGAATTTCATTATTATTTCCCAGTACAAATGCATAGCAGTTGTGTCTTGCATCCCAGTACTTTTTTTTGAGCCCTTCAATTATACCGGCAGCTTCCTCTTCGCTGTGTACCGCATAAACGGATGCAATAAATCTCGATTTCTTCTCTACTATTTCTCCCACTCCGCCCTCATATACTATTTTCTGAACATCTGACATATCACACCGTCCTGTATCAATATATATTACTAAGGTTAGGGTGTCAAAAGCCAAACCTTACTAATATTATGTATAGAAATTACAATGCCGTCAATAATCAGTATACAAATTGTTACATAAGTTTTAAGAATTTATTATTTCTTTGATTAATGAAAAAATATCTGATATACTATCTTTTAATCAAATGAAATTATGTTCTTTTACTTAATTATAGATCAGGAGGTAATTTAAATGAACTTTTCCAAAGATCACATAAACAAGCGTAAGAAGGAACTTAATTCCCTCTCTGCAAGGTTTAGTTCAACACTTAAGTCTTTGGCAATTAAACTGGCAGTGTGTGCTGTCATATTTATAGGAGTCGTTGGATGTTCAATGGTTTTCGGTATGGCATCGGGAATCCTTGCAAATACGCCTTCCATTGATACAATAAATGTCGCTCCTACCAAATTTGCAACCAAAATATACGATAACCAGGGTCGCGAGGTTGAAACCTTGATTTCAGCAGGTTCTAACCGTGTATATGTAGACCTTGAAAACATTCCTTTGATGTTACAGCATGCATTTATCGCTGTCGAGGATGAGCGTTTCTACTCTCACAACGGTATCGACTTAAAGGGTATCGGACGTGCCGCATACATGGCAATCAAGAACTTTGGTCTCTCAGAAGGTGCCAGTACGATAACGCAGCAGCTTATTAAGAACACAGTGTTTAACGCGTACAACGAAAGCACTCTCGAGAAAATCGAGCGTAAGCTTCAGGAACAGTATCTGGCGATCAAGCTTGACGCCGAAATGGGCAAGGATGCAATTCTTGAGAACTATCTCAATATTATCAATCTTGGAAACGGTAACTTAGGCGTACAGGCTGCAGCCAACAACTATTTTAACAAAGACGTATCTGAACTCACACTTTCAGAATGTGCCGTTATTGCCGGAATAACCAAAAATCCGGTCGGGTACAACCCTATCAATCATCCTGAAAAGAACAGGGAACGACAGCTTGAAGTACTTAAGCATATGAAGGAACAGGGATATATAACACCTGCGGAGTACGAAGAAGCTGTCAACGACAATGTCTATGACAGAATTCAGGACATTCATGTTGAAACAAATACAAGCTCAGCTTATTCATATTTTACCGACGCATTGATTGAAGTATTGATTGATGACTTATGCGAACAGCTTGGTTATACCGAAAATCAGGCAACTAACCTGCTTTACAGCGGCGGTCTTTCAATTTATACAACACAGGATATGGAAATGCAGAAGATTGCAGAGGACATTTTAAATGATCCTGATAACTATCCGGCAAAGACTTATGTTTCAATTTCACTTGCGCTTTCAACAGTTGGTCCTGACGGCAAAGTAAAACATTTTTCCCACCAGCATTTGTTAAAGCATTTCCAGGAAGAAAGCCCTGCTTTCCAGATTACATTTAACGACGAAGAAACAGCAACAAAGTATGTTGACGAATACAAGGCATATCTTGAGTCACAGGGATACGAAATAACAGCCGAATCCCTCTACTTTACAATACAGCCACAAATTTCATTCACGTTGATGGACCAGTACACGGGCGAGGTTAAGGTAATCGTGGGAGGACGCGGCGACAAACAGACCAGCCGTTCATTAAACCGTGCAACCAGTGCTTATCGTTCACCGGGTTCCACAATGAAACCGCTTGCAGTATACGGTCCTGCCTTAGACAGTGGTGGTATGACTCTTGCAACTGTATTTGACGATTGTCCTTATTATTATAAAAACGGCGGAAAGCTTGTTACCAACGTTACCAAGAAATACCTCGGACTTATGAATATGCGTGCTGCATTAACACGTTCCGAAAATGTTCCTGCCGTTAAATGTTTAGATGAGATAACTCCACAGCTTGGTTTCTCATATTTACAGAGTTTTGGTCTAAGCACACTTGTAAGTCCTGAGAACGCCATAAACGGTCAGCACGACGTCATCGAATCACTTGCACTCGGTGGCATGACACTCGGTGCATACAATATCGATATGTGTGCAGCATACGCAACATATGCAAACGGCGGCGTTTACACCAAGCCTATCTACTACACCAAGGTTTATGACCATAACGGCAATCTGCTTCTGGATAACAGTGAACCTGAGACACACAGGGTTGTAAAGGATACCACAGCATGGCTTATGACAAGTGCACTTCAGTCTGTTGTCAACGATGCAGGCGGTACAGGTGCCAAGTGTCGTATTCCTAACCAGCCTGTAGCCGGTAAGACCGGTACAAGTAACTCAGTCGGAGACCTCTGGTTCGTCGGATACACGCCTTACTACACGGCAGCTATCTGGACCGGTTTTGATGACTGTGACTACGAAGTAACCGTAGACCACAAAACAATGTGGTCAAAGATTATGACTGCAATACACAAGGACCTTCCTACCGGTTCATTTGCGCCGATGCCTGACACAATAGTCGAGGTAGAGGTATGTTCACAGTCAGGAATGCTTCCTGCTGAAGGAATGTGTGAAAATGATGAAAGAGGAAGCCAGATTATAACAGAATACTTTGCAGTCGGTACAGAGCCTACCGAAACCTGTACCGCACACGGTTACTATAACATCTGTGTAGAGACCGGCAAGCTTTCAGTTGGAACATGTCCGGCAATACCTAGATTAATGGTAAGACGCCCTCCTAACAACACGATTGTTCCGGAGGATGCCGAAGAGACTGAATACACAGTTGCCGATGCAGCTTATACAGTACCTTACGAAATGGAGGCTGCAGTATGTCCGGTTCATGGTTCATGGTATTTTGAAAATCCTTTTGATCCTGACGACCCTGTTACACCTGATTACCCGAGTGACGATGAACCGCTTGAGGCAATTGCTACAAGGTTAAAATCATACAAAGCTTCATTATCACGATAAAAGTTACGGGCTGATATCAATCAGCCCGTTTTCTTATTTCTTCATTTTGGAATCACACAAAAGTGATGCTATATATCCGAATATCAGTGCTGTTGAAATTCCAACCGCACTTGCCTTAAATCCGCCCATGAATAAGCCGATTGCGCCGTTCTCATCAATCGCTTCCTTAACACCCTTCCACAAAACATTTCCAAAGCCTAGCAGAGGAACAGAAGCACCTGCACCTGCAAATTCAAGAAATGGTTCATAAACCCCTAACGCACCCAGCAGGGAGCCAAGGCACACAAGCATAACCATAATTCTTGCAGGCATTAATTTCGTCTTTTCCATTAATATCTGCACGGCTACGCAGATAAGTCCGCCAACAACAAATGCATTTATATAATCCATTTTCCCCTCCTACACACTCTCAAGAATAACACCGTGGGCAATACCCGGTACCGATTTACCTTCATTAAAGCTCACTGTCGAAAGCAGTGCCCCTGTCGGAACAAACAATACCCGATTCCATTTTTTCTTTTCTATCTGCTTTAAAATATAACTGCACAGCACCACTGCCGAGCAGCCGCAGCCGCTTCCGCCTGCATGTGTATCCTGTTTCTCATCATCAAATATTTCAATTCCACAGTCCATATGCTTTTTACTTATATCAAATCCTTTATCCCTCATAAGTTCAATAAGAATCTTTTGTCCAACCAGCCCCAGGTCACCGGTTATTATCATGTCATAATCATCCGCACTATAATTAAGATCCATGAAATTGGCATAAATGAGGTCAGCCGCGGCAGGTGCCATACACGCGCCCATATTCATACTGTCCTTGACACCATAATCAACTACCTTTCCTGTTGTAATTCCCGAAATTTTTATATCTGATTTATCACTTCCAAGAAGCAGTGCACCGCAGCCCGTGACCGTCCATGTTGCACTGAGCGGCCTCTGATTACCATACTCAAGCGGATATCTGAATTGTTTTTCTGCCCCCGCATAGTGGCTTGACGCCATTGCAATAACCCTGTCAGCAAAGCCTGCCGACACACTCATCGCACCAAGAGCCATTGACTCACCCATCGTAGAGCACGCACCGTACAATCCAAACAGAGGTATCTCAAACTCCTTTATTCCAAATGTCGTTCCAATAAGCTGTCCTAACAGGTCACCCGCAAATATATATCTTATCTGCTCTGATGTCATATTAGTTTTTTTAAGCAGCTTATTGATTGTCAGTGTCTGTAGGCGGCTTTCCGCCTCCTCCCATGTATTCATTCCAAACATCGGATCATCATTTATCTCTTCAATAAGATGCCCCAACGGACCCATGCCTTCCTTTTCCCCGGCAATGCATGCAGCAGCCTGCACATAAACCGGCTGGCAAAAATGCAGACTTTGTCTGCCAACTGTCTGCTTAACATTTTCCATACAAAATCTCCAATCTACAAAAAATAATATATCAGGTGTTTGCGAAACGATTCTAATTACAGTATTAATAAATGTTTGCGGACACAATTACGTGGCACGTTTGCACTAATGCTCGCTCGCAGCGGTACATAAGGTACCACAATACGGTACCTAAGTACCGGCGGCTCACAATTACCACATAATTTGTGTCCGCAAACTTATTAATATATAAATACAATGAGTAGTTTCGCAAACTCCAAAAAATACTTTTCTAATTATAGTATTGTAAATTTGTTGGATTTTTTGTATGTAATTTTTGGTAATTAAAAAACCGCTGCCCCATCGATATGATGAAACAGCGGTATGTAAGTCTGTATGTCTTATACTAAATTATTCAACTACCTTAATCCAGCCCTTAGGAGCTTCGATACGTCCCATCTGGATTCCTGTTAAAGTATCATATAACTTCTGTGTAACAGGTCCCATCTGTGTCATACCGCTTGGAAGACAGATTTCCGTACCATGGTCAACAATCTTGCCAACAGGTGAAATAACAGCTGCAGTACCGCAAAGTCCACATTCTGCCATATCCTTTAATTCATCCTTGTGAACCTTTCTTTCCTCAACTTCAAGTCCAAGATAATCTCTTGCAACTGTAACTAAAGAACGTCTTGTAATTGATGGAAGAATTGTATCAGACTTAGGAGTAACTACCTTACCGTCTTTTGTAACAAATAAGAAGTTTGCTCCGCCTGTCTCTTCAACATATGTTCTTGTTGCTGCATCAAGATACATATTCTCATCATATCCCTGATTATGGGCATCAACAATAGCATAGAGGCTCATGGCATAGTTAAGTCCTGCTTTAATGTGGCCTGTTCCATGAGGAGCTGCACGGTCAAAATCGCAGACACGAATTGTTAACGGCTTAACGCCACCCTTGAAGTATGGTCCTACAGGTGTAGTAAATACTCTGAACTGATATTCCTGTGCCGGTTTAACACCGATAACTGCACTGCTTCCGAACATAAACGGACGAATATAAAGTGTTGCGCCTGTTCCAAAAGGTGGTACATAAGCTGCATTTGCCCTTACTGTCTCTACAACGGCATCTACAAACTTATCCTGTGGGAATACAGGCATTTCAAGTCTCTTGCATGAATCCTCCATACGCTGTGCATTGAGGTCAGGTCTGAAGATAACTATATGTCCGTCTTCTGTTGTATATGCCTTCATTCCCTCAAAACAGGTCTGTGCATACTGAAGAACACCGGCACACTCGCTGATAACAACATTGGCATCACTTACAAGAGCGCCTTCATCCCATGCTCCATTCTTATAATTTGCTACAAATCTCTTGTCTGTCTCAACGTAACCAAAGCCGAGATTAGACCAATCAATATTCTTCTTTTCCATGGTATTATTTCCTTTCGCTTCGTTCGGTGGTCTGCTGACCGCCTATTGAAAATATCATAACTCTAAGTATCTTTATCGTCAAGAGTTCAACTTGATTATTTCTAAGTAATATGATACATTATTAAGGTAGAAACTTTTTAGGGGAGGTATATATGAGTTACGATAATTATAACTTTAATCCAACGGATAATTCACCATCAGATAACGAATGGAACGGCAGAGTTTGGAATGATGGTTTCAACGATGAGCCTGTATCCGACAATCTGGACCTTACATCTGCTGCATATGATACAATAGATATGACGCAGCACAGTGCATTTGACCTTTCAAAGATTAACTTTGAAGAAAATGTTCTTTCGCAGTCATTTTTATTTATGATGGTTGCACTTGTAATTACGGCATTTACATCATATTATGTTTCATCATCACCTAAGCTTCTGGTTTCGCTGGTTTTAAATCCGGGTGTATTCTACGGGCTTCTGTTTGCAGAAGTTATCGTTGTAATGATTAATAATGTAACCGTGCGTAAGAATATGTTGATTCCATCTGCCTTATTATTCACTGCTTATTCAGTGATAAATGGTATAACACTTTCTATCATCTTCATCGTATACACAAGTTCATCAATTGTAACAACTTTCTTTGTTGCAGCTGCGATGTTCGGCGGCATGGCTGTATACGGACTTGTAACAAAGAGGAACCTCAGTTCAATCGGCAACATACTCTTAATGGCATTATGGGGAATTATCATCGCCAGCCTTGTTAACATTTTCATAAAGAGCAGTGCGATGGAAATGGCATTAAACTATATATGCGTTGCAATATTTGTTGGTCTTACTGCATATGATACACAGAAAATCAAAACAATGAGTTTCTACACAGATTCTGATAATGTAACATGTGTAGCATTGATGGGTGCCATTGAATTATATCTTGATTTCATCAATATCTTTATCAGATTATTGTCAATTATGGGCAAGCGCAGAAAATAAAACATAATGTAGTTTCAGGAGTTATCACTTTGTGGTAGCTCCTTTTTTATTATGTTAAATGTACTTTTAAGCAATTCCCAATTTGGTCTGAACCACGACATGATATTCCAGTATCCTGCGCCTCTTAACCCAAATTCTTTAATAAGATTAAATTTTGATTTAATACTTCTGACATCTTCAAACCATACCACATGTTCAATACCATCACGCTCATAATTGAAATAAGGTGACATGGCAGTCTCATCAAACAAAATAACTGCATTATTCTCTATTGCGATTTGAACAGCCTCAATATTCCCAATAGTTGTCGCTGCGGTCTCTCCTCTTACAAAAGGCAGTGGCCAGTCATATCCGTAATTTGGAATTCCAAGGCTTATCTTTGCCGGGTCAATCTCAGTTACGGCATACTCAACAACCTCGCGCACCTTATTAATTGGTGCTACCGCAAGCGGAGGACCATATTTATATCCCCACTCATACGTCATCAGAAGGACTGCATCCGCCACCTCACCAAGAGCCCTGTAATCTTTTCCCGCATAGAGGAGTCCCGGTTGTTCGGCATAAGTCTTAGGTGCCAGATCAACAGTTACGATATAGCCGTAAGGCGACAGTTCTTCCTGAAGTCTTGCCACAAATGCCGTAAAAGCATCCCTGTCCTCCTGCTTTATATATTCAAAATCAACATCAACACCGCCAAATCCTTTAGTATCAAGAACATATTTAATTTCTCCAATAAGCCTTTGTGTGTACTCCTCACTGTTGACAACCGAAGTGATAAGATTATTATTAAATCTGCCATATTCGTCAAGCGGCGTGAGCGTAAGAATTGGCACTGTATCAAACCTTTTTGCCGTCTCAATCATCCATTCATCAGAAACCTGGGGATAAACGATATACCCCTGCATGGTAAATCCGTAAGAAAAAACTGACAGATATGTAAGATACGGCAACGTCTGCTCAAGTACCCACGGATTAATAAACGGATATGCAAAGCCATTAACTATAGCATATCCGTCAGGTAAGTTATATTCTTCCGGAATAAGTAACGCCTGCCCTATGGCAAGCCCGTATGGATATTGAATCTGATTAATCTGCACAAGATTCATCGTCGAAACGCCAAATTTTGCTGCAATTAAATCAACAGAATCATTTTCTTTTACAACATATATTTCCATCAGAACACCAAAAATATTTGCTTATGTAATCTTATTTTCAGATAATGTTAACTATTCCTTATTATGATTTTTAACGAGCTGAACAATAAGAAACGGCACCTCATATACCATCATTGCAATCCATCCGCAAAGATACGCAAAAGGCAGTGCCATTATTCCCATATTAAGCTTAAACACAAGCGGAATACAGCTTAAAAATCTTACCAGAAAATTAATAATGCTGCTCCACAATGTGATTTTCAAATCTCCCATACCCCTGAAATAACCCTGAATACCATTGGTTACGGCAGGAATCATATACATAAATGCAATGAGGTGCAGATAACTTACACCCATTTCAATAGTCCCGGCGTCATATGTAAAAAGCTCCATAAGCGGTCTTGCAAACAAAAGAAGCACTCCGCCCGCCAAAAGTCCATAGACAAGCTCAATACACATACCGATGCCAAATGCCCTTCTCACTCTGCCATTTTCACCGGCACCTCTGTTTTGTGCCATAATGCTCGTCATCGCATGTCCGATATTCTGTTCAGGAATATAGGCATAATCGTCAATCCTGTTTATAGCCGCAAATGCAGCCGTTGATGTTACACCCATTGTATTTACTATACCCTGGATACCAAGCTTTCCAATCTGTACCGTAGACTGCTGCATGGCACTTACAAAACCATATCGGAACGTTTCACCAAGAAGCGATTTATCAAAAACGAACCACTCCCTTCCCATATCAAGAAGAGGAATTTTCTTTCTGATATAAAGCCAGCACAAAAGGCAGCTTACAGCCTCACTGAATACAGTACTGATGGCACAGCCCACCGTATCCATATGAAGTGCCATGACGAAGAAAAGATCTCCGAAAATATTAATAACCGCACTGATTCCAAGGAATAATAAAGGCGACCTGCTGTCTCCCATTGCCCTTAATGTACTTGCAAAAAAATTGTAAATAAAACTAAAAATAAGTCCCGCACTTACAATTCTAAGGTACAGTGCCGCCTCATCAAGGATTACTTCATCAATCTGAAGTATTCTAAGCAGAAGCGGTGCAATTATAATACTGATAACAGAAACAGCAGCTGAAAAGCAAAGACCTGCTATCATGGAAGTGCTTATCTGCTTTTTTAACCGGTCGTACTTTTTGGCACCATACAATGTACCAACCAGAATACCTGCTCCAAGACACACACCCTGTACAAACAGAATAATAAGCGTCATCAGCGGATTACTTGTTCCTACGGCCGCCAGAGCCTCATTGCCGACATATCTTCCGAGAATGATACTGTCAATTGCATTGTAGGTCAATTGAAGCAGATTACCAAGAATAAGCGGTATCGTAAATCTTATTATTAATGGGAGCATAGCCCCCTTTGTCATATCCTTAGTCATAATTTCACCCTGTCCAACTCAAATTTTCTTTATTATTGAACCTTTGCGCATAATTTGTCAAGTATACATATTCCCTACCAGAAATGCAAAAGACCTCCGACCCAGTATATTACTCCGAGAAGCCAGCTTGTCACTATTCCGTACAGGATAACCGGTCCCGCAATCGTGAAAATTTTGGCACCAACGCCAAATACCCAGCCTTCCTTCTTAAATTCCATGGCCGGTGCGCAGACACCATTAGCAAATCCTGTTATCGGAACAAGTGCACCTGCGCCGCCCCATTTAGTTATATACGGATATAAATTCAAGCATGTCAATATCACGCTTAAAAGAACAAGTATAAGCGTATTCCACGATGCGGCGGTTTCCTTGTCAAGTCCCATTCCCATAAGCGTATTCATAATAAACTGTCCTATGCAGCATATAATACCGCCTGTTATAAATGCTTTAATACAATTTACCGGACAACTGTGTGTCGGGGTAACATATTTTACATAATCGTTATATTTTTTATTTCTGTCTTTTTCAAGAACATTTTCATTTTCAGCCATATTAATACTCTCCTACATTTTATAATTAAACAGGAAGAAATAAACAAGTCCTCCTATTCCCTTTCCAAGCGCCATCATAAGTATGATAAAACCAAATCCGCTTGTAAGCCCCGAGCGCATTACAAACACAGGTATCGTTTTAATAATTTCAGCCAGTGCAATCGCCAGACATCCTGCATAGATTCCACCGACAAATCCAAAAATAATAAGACCTGTAATTCCAATCGGAATATTTACATCAAACACAAAAATAATATTTCCGATAGTTGCTCCCCAGATAACACATTCCTCATACAGCATAATATGCTTAGCCGTATGTGTATCCTGTGCGATTCGGTTTATGATTCCAAGCATTGTTATCAGGGCATATATTCCTCCCGACACCAGAATTCCGCCTGATACTCCGATAACTGCCAGGATAATATTCCCCAAAAAACTGTTAAGAGGCATCGAACTCCTCCTTTTTGCGCGAAGCCCGTTCCACAATCGCAGTGTCAACATCGGATTCATAACTTCTCATCTGCACCTCAACAGGTGTCGGCGTATCCGACATTTTCTTCCCGACAAAATGATTATAGAACACCGCAATTCCAAAAGTCAGTCCAACGCTGTAGAACAGTTCAAGCATGCTGTTATTTTCACCATTATTCACAAGCTCATATACCTTGCCAAACAATTCATTTACACCGACGTCGTTATTATATGCCATGATAGTGTACATACTTCCGACAAAAACTATCACACATGTAATAAATATTTTAATGCCGGTCAGAATACCTTTCTTTGGCGGATTTTTCCTGTATTCAATTATAAAATCACTTTCACCGATATTATTAACTTCAGCGCCCGGACACTCTTTTTCAATTTTTTCAATAATGTTTAACACAGAGAAAACAAAATTACCTTTTTTAACATCCGGGATTGTTATGATTTTTATAGCCTTTACCCTTGCCTCAACTGAAGCATTGCTGCAATGAACACTGGCTATATCTCCTACAGACACTTTTCTTTCATACATCTGGGTACTTCGTTCAAATTTAATGTAGACGGTTTCAGACATAAAAAAACCTCCATTCACAACATATTAATATTGTTGCAAATAGAGGTCTTACTATTCTGGTATTTTCTGGTTTTATTTTATCTTACTGTGCTTTTTCGATTTCAATAATAGCATCCTTTTTCATCGGAATTCTGCAATTCTTGTTATTACCAAATTCAACTATAACAGTGTCTTCAGTAATATCAATTACTGTTCCATAGAAACCGCTTGAAGTAAGGATATAATCTCCGTTTTCCAATGCTTCCATCATCTCCTGATGAGCCTTCTGCTGCTTCTTCTGTGGTCTTACTGCCATAAAGTACATAGCGCCGCCGATTACAACAACATAGATAACAATCATTAAAAGCATGCTTGCTCCGCCGCCTGCTACTGCTTCTGTTCCAGCTTCTAATAAAAACATCTTAAAGTCCTCCTAAAATAAAAACTGTATATACTATACCATTTTGGTTGCATAAATAGCAACATATATTTGCAAAAAGTTTGTTTTTAACTTATCGTCTTAAGGTCATCAAGCCTTTGTTTTTTAAATTCGGCGTATCTTCCCTCATCGATTGCTTCGCGTATTTCTTCCATAAGGTGATTATAAAAATACAGGTTATGAAGAACACATAATCTCATTCCAAGCATTTCCTTTGCCTTAAGAAGATGTCTTATATACCCTCTTGAGTAATTTTTACACGTCGGGCACTGACATCCTGTTTCAATCGGCTCTGAATCAGTCTCGTACTTTGAGTTAAACAGATTAATCTTACCCCATCTTGTATACACATGGCCGTGTCTTCCGTTTCTTGAAGGGTAAACGCAGTCAAAGAAATCAACACCCCTGTCAACTGCTTCCAATATATTAGCCGGTGTTCCCACTCCCATAAGATAGGTCGGCTTGTTTTGCGGAAGATATGGAACGGTCTCATCAAGAATCCTGTACATTTCTTCATGTGACTCGCCGACGGCAAGTCCACCAAGGGCATATCCGTCAAGTTCAAGTTCAGAAATTCTCTTTGCGTGTTCAATTCTTATATCCTCGAATGTACCGCCCTGGTTAATTCCGAATAACAACTGATTTTTGTTAATAGTATCTTCAAGGCTGTTAAGCCTGTCCATCTCCGCCTTACAGCGCACAAGCCACCTTGTAGTCCTGTCAACCGAATTCTGCATATACTCCCTTGTTGCAGGATGCGGAGGGCACTCGTCAAATGCCATCGCAATCGTTGATGCAAGATTTGACTGAATCTGCATACTCTCCTCAGGTCCCATAAAAATCTTCCTACCGTCTATATGCGAATTAAAATAAACTCCTTCTTCTTTTATTTTGCGCATTCCTGCAAGCGAAAATACCTGAAATCCTCCTGAATCCGTAAGTATCGGTCTGTCCCACACCATAAACTTATGAAGTCCGCCCATCTGTTTAACAATATTGTCGCCCGGTCTTACGTGAAGATGGTATGTGTTGGATAATTCAACCTGCGTTCCAATCTCCTTAAGGTCAGTTGTTGAAACGGCACCCTTAATGGCCGCAACAGTTCCAACATTCATAAACACAGGAGTCTCAATTGTTCCGTGTACCGTATGAAGCCTGCCTCTTTTTGCCCTTCCATCGGTTTTTAATAATTCATACATCATTTATTCCTCTTATAAAAATCTACAATTTTATCCATTCTCGCTGTCATATTCATCATCATTTCATCGATTATGACAAGTGCCGTCATCGCCTCGACAACCACAACCGCACGCGGAACAATCATCGGATCATGACGTCCTTTAATATTTATACTGATATTCTCACCATTTTTATTAACAGTACCCTGTGTTGCAGCAATTGATGGCGTAGGCTTAATTGCTGCCCTTAAAATGATATCGCTGCCGTCACTCATTCCGCCTAAAATTCCTCCGGCATGGTTGGTCTTTTTCATAACCTTTCCATCCTGCATAAAGAATTCATCATTGTTTGTGAGTCCCGTGGCTTTCGATACAGCAAATCCGTCACCTATTTCAAAGCCTTTTACCGCACCTATGGACAGAATAGCCTTTCCAAGATTAGCATCAAGCTTTTCAAAACATGGGTCTCCTATTCCGACAGGCATACCTGTCACAACACATTCTATAACTCCACCCATGGAGTCCGTCTGACTCATCTTTTCTTTTGCATAATCCTCTACCTTCTTTGCAGCTTCCTTATCCGGCATATAAAATGCATTTGAAAATCTTTCATCCATATCAATACATGACGCTTCAATTCCGCCTATTTCCTTTGAATATGCAGCGACTGTAATTCCCATCATGGAAAGCATTTTAAGTGCGATTGCACCGGCTGCAACCCTCGCAATGGTCTCTCTTCCGGACGAACGTCCTCCGCCTCTGTAGTCCCTGAAGCCATATTTCATATCAAATGTATAATCAGCATGTCCCGGTCTGTAATAACCGGCAATTTCAGAATAATCCGAAGACCTCTGCGTCTTGTTGAAAACCACCATCGATATAGGCGTTCCTGTTGTCATTCCCTCAAAAACACCGGAAAGAATCTCAACCGCATCATCCTCGACACGCTGCGTTGTATACTTTGACTGTCCCGGCTTTCTGCGGTTTAAATATTTCTGTATATCCTCTTCACACAAAGGAACACCTGCCGGACAGCCGTCCACCACAACGCCGATTCCCTTTCCGTGTGATTCTCCCCATGTTGTAATTTTAAATATATTTCCAAACGTTGAACCTGCCATCTTATTAGTCTCCTTTTCTAGAACATCTTTCGAATATACTGAATCATACCCGGTCCAAGATTCTGTGTCGGTCTTGGTATAAAATCGTGCTTGGTATAAAATCCTTCCCTGCCCTTGGCGCACATCAGGCAAAGCATCATTTCCGTTCCATCCTCCGTAATACTCTCGACATACTCAATCAGCCTGCCAAGAACCTTACTTCCAATTCCTCTTCCCTGTACCTTAGGCAGAATAACAAGGTCCTGAACATAACACACAACCGCACCGTCTCCGACGATTCTTCCCATTCCTACCGCCTCGCCGTCTTCATACGCAACCACGTTAAATAAACAGTTGCTTAGCGCCATCTGAGCCTGACGCTTTGACAGCATCTTCCAGCCGACTTCTTTACGAAGAAGCATATAAGTATCTATATCCAGTTGATTTTCTCTGATTTCTAACATTACGTACATATCCTTTTGAATTATGATAAATGTAATTATAACCTAACAACTGTTTTTTTTCCACTAAAAATGTGTTATCATATAATGAATATAAAAAATATATTTTCAGGAGAACAAATATGATTACCGTAGCACATGACGGAACAGGCGATTTTAATTCAATACAGGAAGCGGTTGACAGTGTAAGCATGCTGCCTGAAACTATTTTTGTCAAAAAGGGAATTTATCACGAGATAGTAAACATTTCCATGCCTTATCTTACAATCGAGGGCGAGGATGCCAATGAAACAATCATAGAGTATGACAATTATGCCAATATGATTCTTGAAAATGACGAAAAACGTGGTACATTCAGAAGTTATACGATGCTGATTACGGCGGATTATTTTACATGCAGCAATATAACCATCGCCAACACTTCCGGTTTTGGCAAACAAGTCGGTCAGGCAATCGCTGTTTACGCAGAGGGCGACCATATTCATTTTAAAGGCTGCAGGATACTTGGGCATCAGGATACTCTGTTTACAGGTCCTCTTCCAAATGAAGTTGTTATATCCGGAGGTTTTACCGGTCCTACCGAATTTGCAGAAAGAAAATTATGTCGTCAGATTTATACCGACTGCTATATAGAAGGCGAAGTTGACTTTATTTTCGGCAGTGCCGCCGCTTACTTTGATAATTGTGAATTATATTCAATAGACCGCGGCATTGACCCTGACGGATACATAACAGCACCTTCTACCTACCAGAATCAGAAATATGGCTATATATTCAACAACTGCCGCTTTACCGGCAACTGCCCTCCGGGCACTGTATATATAAGCCGTCCATGGAGAATATACGCACAGACGGTGCTGCTTAACTGTGAGCTTGGTGAACATATCAAATCTGAGGGCTTCCATGACTGGGACAAACCCGAATCACACGAAACAGTCACTTATGCCGAGTACAACTGCTTTGGTCCGGGTGCAGACCGCACGGGACGTGTAGATTTTTCGCGTGAGCTTACGGCAGAAGAAGCCGAATACTATTCACTCGATAATTTTAAAAAATTCTAAATAATCAGACCGTTCATTTTAAAAACTATGAACGGTCTTTTTTACGCACAGTTTCCATAACCTGCCCCATTTTTGACATTACATGCTCATATCCGTCTTTTCCATGAGGTCTTGTACAGTTTATGCAGCTTTTTACCCCTTTATCGGTATATATATAATCTCCGCCACATTTATCACCTAACGCATAAAGCGGGCAGTAACAGAACAGACAGTTAAGCTCTTCACCGTCTTTCATCTTGTGACACGGAAAAAATTCACAACACGTATTCTGAAAAAATTTGTAATTCTCCACCGTAAATATGCACCTCCTATAAATTTATAGGTATTTGCGAAACTACTGTAGTTACGGCAATAAACAGGTTTAATAGTTTCGCAATCACCTATTCAATTTTACCATGCATATTCTTCGTTTCAAATCCTTGAAAAATTCTAGGATTTGTTCTATAATGTTACTATATATGTTTAATGTTTATTTTGAGAAAGGAATTGACATATGAGACTTATCACACGTTCTGATTTTGATGGACTTGCTTGTGGTGCACTTCTTAAGGAAGCAGGAATCATTGATTCATGGAAATTTGCACATCCTAAGGATTTACAGGATGGCCTGGTAGAGGTTAATGAAAACGACTGCCTTGCTAACGTACCTTTTGTTGAAGGCTGCGGTTTATGGTTTGATCACCATTCCAGTGAGCTTGAGCGTAATGCGTTAAATGGTAAATATAAGGGCGAGAGCCGAATTACACCTTCATGTGCACGTATTATTTATGAATATTACGGCGGAAGGGAACGTTTTCCACAGTTTGATGACATGATGGAAGCAGTTGATAAGGTAGATTCCGGTAACCTTACCATAGATGAAGTAATGAATCCTACAGGATGGATTCTTATCGGTTTTCTTATGGACCCGAGAACAGGCCTTGGAAGATGGAGACAGTTCACCATTTCCAACTATCAGTTAATGGAGAAGCTTATGGATGCCTGCCGTACGATGACTACAGAAGAGATCCTCGCTCTTCCGGACGTCGTTGAACGTATTGAAGTATATATGGAGCAGACAGAGAAGTTCAAGCAGATGGTTTCTGTATATACACATACCAAGGGTAACGTAATCATCACTGACCTTCGTGGTGTTGACCCAATCTACACAGGTAACCGTTTCATGATTTACAGCATGTACCCTGAACAGAATATTTCAGTATGGATTGTAAGCGGCCGTGGCGGTCTGGGTTGTTCTGCTGCAGTTGGTTACAGTATTCTTAACAGAACATCTGATGTCAATGTAGGAAGCCTTATGCTCAAGTATAACGGCGGCGGTCACAAAGCAGTTGGAACATGCCAGTTCTCTGACGACAATATGGAGACCGAACTTCCTAAGATGCTTGATGAACTGTGTGCACTTGCTAATGCATAATTTATAACATACATAAGACTGCCCTCAACACGAAGGCAGTCTTTATTTTATGATAGGAAATTGCGTTGCAATTTGTCTATCCGGTTTAGGAGGAACTATGGAATTTCGTCCATGTATTGATATTCACGACGGTAAAGTAAAACAAATTGTAGGAGGTTCGCTTACTGACACCGGTGCAACCACCAACTTCGAGTCCGACCTCGATGGTGCATACTATGCCAATCTTTACCACAACCTGGGGCTTAAGGGCGGTCATATTATTTTATTAAATTCTGTTGATTCAGAATTCTACGAAGCCGACCAAAAACTTGCCCTGTCTGCACTTTCCGCCCATCCCGGCGAATTACAGATTGGCGGAGGCATTACAGCGCAAAATGCAGCTGACTACATCAAAGCGGGGGCTTCGCACGTAATAGTAACCTCATATGCATTTAAAAACGGAGAAATTAATTTTGACAACATTCAGAAACTTATAGATGCCGTAGGCCGTGAGCACATTGTGCTTGACCTAAGCTGCCGTAAAAAAGACGGTTCATATTATATTGTGACAGACCGCTGGCAGAAATTTACCAGCGTAAGCATTTCCCACGACACGCTTAATCTCCTCTCCTCATTCTGCGATGAATTTCTCATCCACGCCGCTGATGTGGAAGGCAAATGTCAGGGAATAGAAACCCAGCTCGTCGAACTTTTAGACCAATGGAACCGCATACCGATAACCTACGCCGGTGGTGTAGGTTCATACGAAGACCTTCGCACATTAAAAAAGCTTTCCCACAACCGCATCAACGTCACCATAGGCAGTGCGCTTGATTTGTTCGGCGGAAAGCTCGAATTCAACCAAATTCTTGAAATCTGCAGGGAATAAAACACCATATTCTCTTTCTTCGGCTAATCTGTATTCTCAGTACATTTTAGCCGAAAAGTATAAAAATACCTTATCATTTTTCATCCCCCAAGCGTCACATCCTGTCTTGAATACCATAAAAGTGCCTTGGTAAAATCTTCATCCTCATAATCCGGCCAATAATGATCCACCACATAAAAATCCGAATACACACTCTGAATCGGTAAAAATCCTGAAAGTCTCCTCATTCCGCCCCATCGCACCACAAGGTCGATTCTTGAAATATCCGAGGAATACGGTTTCCCGTCCTCACGTATGTGTGAAAGATCCCATTCCCATCCGTAATTGACCAGGAAATTAACCTTCATTCCTCCGCCATTCACCTGTGTTCTTTTAGTATAAGGAATAAGCTCCTTGGGGAAGCATTTAGACTTACTATTTCCCATAACCAGTAAATCAGCGCCTTCCTTTGTCAGTAACCGAACCGCATCCACACATGCCTTTTGAAATGCCTGAAACTGTTCTGCCGGCCGTTTACAGTTATCAACCGTAAAACCATAATAAGTAATTTCTTCGATTCCATTTTCCCGCGCCATCCTTAAAAGCCTCAGTCCCGGCATCAACCCATGCTCGTATCCTTCCTTTTTTTCCATGCCGTTTTCCACTGCCCAGCGACGGTTACCGTCCGGAATGATTCCGATATGTTTTGGTTTTATTTTTTGCATAATTTATACCATTCCTTCCATAAATTGCTTCTTAGGAATAGTATTACCATATCTCCTCATGACTTATACAAGAAAAAGAGAAAACTCACTTAATTTATATTTTTCTTCTAATTTTGAGAACCTATTATTTGTTTCTAAAAATACATCTCTCACTTCTCTTCTATGATCCTCTTCATAATCCTCTAACCGCCTCCTATTCAAACGGATTTGAAACAATTTCACCATTTTTATACTACGTAATTCTTTCCATGTATGGGCATTGGTCATATTGGCAAAATCATCCTAAAATTCATTTACTCCTAACGCAAGTCTATTATTTCTAGAACCACTACCGTCCCAAGATACTTTAACGCGTCATCCCCATACTTATCAAATGCTTCAAATGCCGCATCACCATACTTGGCATATGCACCTGCAAAGTCACTGTACTTTCCGGTGTACTCAATGTATTTGCTGCCATGCTTTATGAGAGCCTGCACTCCGGTTTCGCCCGAATCATTGATTATGTCTATCGCACTCTTACCGTGTTTTGTGACAAGTTTTATGCCGTCGTCTCCACTTTATAATTTCGAGGTACAATTCCAGTGGACAAATACGAATGAGCATACTACATAATGCTAGAGCCAGCTGGCATTATCAATACACAGTGGCTCTAATACTTACTATTCAGTTATGATTTCAAATGTCCTTAACATCAAAATGGCGAATTCGCCATAAGGTCTTCAAATTAATCTACATGAATTACATCACCTTCGGTGAGAGCCATTTCAATTAATTTAAATACCAAAATAATTTACTTTGTTGAGCGTCCTTATGTGGAGACACAATTTAATAAAACTACTTCCAACCACGAGTCTTTAAATATTTATCAGGAATTCTCAACTCAAGCTCTTCAATAACATTTTGTAAATAGCTATCCATATCCGTATTCGAATAACAATTATGTTCATTAATTACACTTATCAACTTCCCATTACCAACTTCTATCGAGAATCCAATTATATCAAGCTCATAACTAAATACTACCGAAAAATAATCATAAGCTATAAAACATATTTTAAATGACCAATGCCCTATTTCCTCAACTATATCATAAAACTCCATACCTCTTATTTTATTGCCAAATGATTGCTTTATTTTTCTTCCAATTTCCATTCTAATTTTATTAAAATCATTTAATTGCATACCAAAAATCTCCTCTCTTCTCCAATGCAAAATATCCATGCTTTTCTTGCAGATAATCCCATTCCCATTTTAACGTACATTCTCCATATGCCTCTGGATTATGTGAAAATCGTATTTCCTTACCAGCACTTACAGCATCGTCTAATGCAGGTTTATTAAAATAATCAAACATATTTTTACCTGCTGCATCTAAACCATATGTATCCGTAATTTTATCCCAATCCGTTCCGAGACTAAAATATGTTGTATCTCCAGCCTTAACAGTATATGAACCTGGACCTGGTACTGAAAAATCTTTAGTTCCGTCCGCCCTTATAGTCGGTTCGTACTTACCTAAGGTCATTATATTCGAGTCTACATTATGCACACTAGCAATTCGATACTTTTCATATTCTGCTAGTGGTATTTTTCCATCAACTTTTCCATCTATTATATTTATTCCATTAATAGTCTTATTACCGCCCCCAAGATGCTTTAACGCGTCATCCCCATACTTATCAAATGCTTCAAACGCCGCATCACCATACTTGGCGTATGCACCCGCAAAATCACTGTACTTTCCGGTGTATTCAATGTATTTGCTGCCATGCTTTATGAGAGCCTGCACTCCGGTTTCGCCTGAGTCATTGATTATGTCTATCGCACTCTTACCATGTTCCGTGATAAGTTTTATGCCGTCGTCTCCGTAGGCTGTGGCAATCCTTATGACATCATCGCCGTATGCAGTGAACAGTTTATAACCTTCATCA
>JBJEOB010000049.1:0-3245 GCA_051880495.1 Lachnospiraceae bacterium | reverse complement strand
GTGTCTTTTTATGAATTTGTGATTCTATCCATAAAAGATTTTAGCAACCAGAAGCTGCAAAGTCAATAAGAGAAAGCAGGAGAGAAAAGAGTATTTATTTTGAGATAAGTTGAGTTGATTGTGTCAAAAGCGGTTGCGGAAAAAAGCCTGTTTTAATATGAAAGGTTTTTTCCGGTTCGTTTTTTACAATGAGATTGGAGAATTTACAGAAAGGAGGTAAAGCATGAATACAGCAGATCGCAGAGCTGAAATAATAAATATTCTGCTTGTCAGACGTCGCATTACGGCGAAAGAACTGGCAGACGAATTTAGTGTTACGGTTCGCACAATTCAAAATGATATTCAGGCTTTATCTCTTGCTTTTCCAATCTATACGAAACAGGGAGGCGATGGTGGGATTTTTGTTGGAGAGAATTATAAGCCGTATATGAATACGCTGACTCCTCTTGAACTGAAAGTTTTACAGGAAATGTATGAACTGGCAGAGGGGATACATAAGAAAGTTTTATTTCAGATTATCTGCAAGTATGGACCGGATAAGCTGGAACTCTAATCTTGTCATTCCGCTAAAGCACATAATTTTTACAACACCGTTCATAGCAGACGGAAGTGTGTTTATGTGCTTTTTGGGCTGATAAGTCCAGAGTTGATTTTATCCAAAATGCAGGCTTGAGCCTGTGAATGTACCTTGACAATTTCATATACAAATGCGTACAGGACGTGTGGAATATGTGGAGCCACTATGCGGACACGCCAAGAGATACCTGCTTTCTTTTATAGAGAAGGTTCATACGAAGGAATACTGAAATCCGGTATTGAAGTTAAGGTAAGTAGCGAGGAATGTCTGGCAAAATGTGCAGCAGTTGCACGGGGCAAAGATACATATTTTTGATAATGATACTTCCGGAGAAATCCGGTCAATTTGGATGACGGTGCGATACCGATGTGGGCAGAGTAATGACCTGCCACCTGTATGGATTTTTTGTTATCTGCTGATGAGAGATAGGAGCATGGGTTTCTGTTTGTCATGGGCAGATAAATTTATGTGAAGAAAGGAGAAAACATGGGCAATGAAATAACAAAGGAACAAATCAATATGATGATGGCATTGGCTTTAATGAAATATTTATATAGGGAAGGAAAAATATCTGAAAAGGTATATAAGAAGATTTTATCAAAATATGGAAAGAAGGGCCTTGCAGATATCAAAAACTCATGCTAATATATAAGTGTGAACAAAACTAGGAATAATAGAAAGGAAATTTAATGAACAGAAAAAGGGTAGTGGCTATATATGCCAGAGTATCAACAGAGCATGAAGCACAAATATCTGCTTTAGGTAATCAAGTTCAGTATTATGATAATTTATTAGCCCAACATCCTGATTGGGAACTTTATGACCGATATATTGATGAAGGAATTACAGGAACTTCTGTAAAAAAACGTAAAAACTTTATGCGTATGATGCAAGATGCTTCAGAGGGAAAGTTTGATCTTGTCATAACAAGAGAAGTGTCACGATTTGCTAGAAACACAGTAGATACCTTACAGCAAACTCGTATATTGAAACGACAGGGGGTTGAGGTTTATTTTACGGAAGATAATATCTGGACAATGAATGATGAGGACGGGGAACTTCGTCTGACAATCATGGCTACATTAGCACAGAACGAGAGTAAAAAGACATCTCTCAGAGTGAAAGCAGGTCAAATGATTTCTTTTCAGAATGCGGTTCCGTATGGCAATGGAAATATTCTGGGTTATGATAGAATTGGTAAGGAGTTTGTTATCAATGAATCGCAGGCTGCCACTGTCAGAAGAATATTTGATTTGTATTTAGATGGTAATGGCGTTAGAAAGATACAGTTTATTATAGAAAAGGAAGGACATCTGACAGCAACCGGACTTACAAGATGGCAACCCGGAAATATAAGCCGAATCCTTCGTAATCCATTTTATTGTGGAACAATTGTTTATCGGAAACAGTTTGTTCCGGATTTTTTGGAGCAGAAGAAAATCAATAATTTTGGAGATGTTGATAAGGTTGTCGTAGAGGGCAGTCATACACCAATTATCTCTAAAGAACAATTTCAAAAGGTTCAGGAAATGTTGGATGGAAAATCAGCATCTATTAACAATAAAGGAAGGCGTGGAAAGAAAGTTTCTAAAGATGTCTGGTGCAGGAAATTGATTTGTGAATGTGGGCATACTTATAATAGAGTGGTTTGGCATTATGGTGAGGGTGGACCGCAATATGCATATCAGTGTTATAGTCAGATTCGTTCGGGTTCTGTAAAGACGAGAGAACGAAAAGGTCTTAGCACCGAGGGTGTATGTGTTACAAAAATGGTGGCTCGCTGGAAGTTGGAAGCCATGGCGGATGTTGTTTTTCAAAAATTTTGGAATGACAGAGATGGAGTTTTAGCCATTGCAAATGAAATGCTTGATAAATGTTATGATAACGAGCAGGATAACGAAATACTAGAAAAAAAGCGTGAGCTTCAGCAGAAGATTGAAACTTGGGATAGAAAATATGATAATCTCCTAAATATGCGTATGGCAGGGGAGATTGAAAAGGAGCGTTACGATGAAAAGCGAGCGCAACTTCAAAAGGAACAAGAAAAACTCAAAGAGCAGCTAGCTCTGCTTGAGAACGAGGAAGAGATTACAGACGATATTTACAAAGACAAACTGGAAGTGCTAAAATATGGTCTAGAACAGGAGTTTAATTTTTCTACAAAGCATATTCCAGAGGAAATTATAGATGCCTTTGTAAAGGAAATAGTGGTTTGTAGCGATTGCTTTATTTGGAAACTCAATTTCTTCCCAGATGATTATAAACTTGATGTAGAAGGTAGAAGCAACAATTACAAAGTAACCCAAACAGAACTTTCCTCTGATACGTCACTGCTGCACAGGCAGCTATCGCTCAGAAATAGTACACCGTTGGTGATAGGTATAAGAAATTAAATAGTTTATATAGCAAAACCCCTTACGCTATGATTGGCGTAAGGGGTTTTGCTATATTTTTTATCTGAGGGGAATGCTTTAGGGGTACTGTTGAATGGAATAAGACGAGAATGTGGTTGTTTATGGTATTTTACAAGGCAGTGTGCTAGAATGAGATTATTAACTCGGAAGTTGTCTTTCGCAGTGAATATAAAAAATACTATGAAAAACGAGAAGGCAAAGAATATTTGCGTAAAAAAACAGAAATGTAAAAAGATAATTGCTTGTTAATTAAG
>JBJEOB010000048.1:0-15478 GCA_051880495.1 Lachnospiraceae bacterium | reverse complement strand
GTGAGAATCTCGGATTCGGTATTACAGGATATTTACAGAGAAGGATATTTTCTTGCCGGCTGGTACTGGGACCCTGAGTTTACAAAAGAGGTTTTTATTGATGATTTGGTAAATCCTCCAACCAACTGCCTCCTTCAGAAAAGTGTCACCATATATGCTAAATGGTTTGATACAGAAGGCCCGCGAATATATTATGATTATATGGATTATAACTGGAAAAACCATCCTGTTACTGTCGAGTTTAGGATATCAAAGAAGGGAGACTCAAAATTAGGCAGTATTTATTTGTACAAAATAGAGGACGAATCTGAAAATCTTAAGATGGTTTTATATGATTCAATTGATTTATCGGAATTTGATACGAATTATTACGAATACTCATATACGATTGGAGATAAAGAAACCAAGCTTTTTGAGGGTATCACGGACTGGATGCTTGTAGCATCGGATTTGGGTGGAAATATTTCGGAATTACAGTTTACAATAAGACTTGATTATACGCCGCCGGATATTTATACGGATTGTAAATATGATTATTTGACAGAAATAATTTATGATGAGGAATCAAATGTTAATGTCAGTTGTAAAGATGAGTTGAGCGGAGTAGGAGTACTGCGCATTAATCCTTCTGATTCCCAGAATGAATTTATAAATGAAATAACTACTCCATATGTGATAAATGAACCTTTTATAATCCAATATGAGTATCCGCGTGATAAGAAAATACAAGGATATATTTTATCTGCATATGACTGCGCAGGAAACTATACTTCAAGAATAATAATTACAAGATATATCTGGCTTTCACATATCAAGAGAATTGTTCCGAGGGCCAATTATGATTAGTTATTTTATATTAAATTTCTTAAGAAGTCATGATTCGGAAATAAATATTACTTTATCCGTTGACACTGCACTGTATTCAGCTTTTAGCGAAACCATTCTTTTTATTTTATGGTCTTTTTTTACCAACAGTGATAAGCAGACAGAAATCATTTGTATTTCTGCAGTTGCAGCGATATACATTAATTTAACGGTTATTATTGATTATCATACGGGTTTTGTATATAAAATTATAAACGTTATTGTTTTAATAATATTTTTATCTTTTAATTTTCACATCAATTCTATTACATTTTCATGTGTTATTTCAGTATTATTATTGATTATTTTTTTGGCGATATGCGACAGAATAGAGGCATTTGGAAGAGGTGACAGTGAGTTTATATTTGTTACATTCTGGATGCTTTGTTTAGGCATTGACAATGAAGCGGTGTTGGAAACAACGCTTGGAATATTATTTTTAAGTTCTTTTTTGTTTGGCATTTACAGAAAGGCAGATGGCAGAAAGGAGGGGATGATACCGTATACGCCGTTTATAGCTGTTTCTGAATGTATATTTATAATTATTTCGTGTATATAAAAATAATGCTGACACGAAGGAAAGGAGGTTTATGGCTTTATTTTCGTCTCGTACAAGAAATGAAAATATAGTTGCCGAAGACCATGTAGCAGCTTATGGTACGGATGTCGCAAAAAATGATGCAACAGTACGTAAGCTCATGTTTATGGTTGTAAAAAGCATTGGTGATTCACCTGATAAATCCATGCTGGAACTTGACGGAAAGGAGGATGAGTTAAGAAAACGCCATGTAAAAAAGTTTGCGCTGGCATTTTTAAAACAAACAGAATATGCTCATGAACCTAATATTATAACAAGGGTACTTACAGAGCTTGAGAAATATTTATGGGGATATTATGTATTGGATGACCTTATAAACGACCCGGATATTTCTGATATCAGGGTGCTCGACTGGAATTATATCAGGTATAAAAAATTAGGCAGAAGATATGAATATAATAATCATTTTGCTGACAGAACAGATTACCTTCAATTTATTAATCTTATGGCGGTCAGAAATAAAAAGAGCCTTAGTGACGTGAATGCAGTAACGTATTTTACTGATATGTCCAATTCTAATTTCATTTTAAGGTTTAATATCTGTACGCAGCTGGTCTGCTGCAATAAAATCCCTGTCCTGACCATTCGTAAAATTCCAAAAGAAAAATATACCATGGAAGAACTTATCAAAAAAGATATGTTTGATGAGAAAATGGCAGAGTTTCTGAAGTTTCAGGCACAAAATGCTTCAGGTATCCTTTTTACAGGGAAAGGTGCTTCCGGTAAGACAACACTTCTTAATACCTTGCTTGAATATATTGATGAGAATGAAAGTGCTGTTGTAATTCAGGAAAGCGATGAGCTTTTTATTTCATCAAAGGTTGATGAAGCAGGTAATTGTGTTCCGGCCAAGGATATAGCTTTTTTGCATACGATATCATATAACGGCGAGGGTAAGCTGGAGTATTCTCTTCCGGATTTAACAAGAAATGGTTTAAGAATGGATCTGGATTACTTTATAATCGGTGAAATAAAGGGTGATGAAGCAGAGGGATTTTCCATGGCTTCTTACACAGGTCATAAATGCTGGGCAACTGTGCATGGAATGAACTCGTTTGAGGGAATTAACAAACTTGCTGATTACGTGAAGCAGGCAACAGGATATAGTTTTGATGACTGCCTCAGGAAACTCATAGGAATTCAGTTTGTAATTTTTATGAAAGAGTTTAAAGTGTGTGAAATAACACAGATAAGCGGGTTTGATTCAAAACAAGGCGATTTAATAAAAAACGTAATATATAAGGATGGAAGGTGGTTTATTTAAAAAAGATTATAATAGATCAGATTGATGAGCAGACATTGTCATTTCTAAATCTTGTTGAAAATTTCAGCATATCTGACGATGATCTGATAAGTATTATTGACCGGGCAAATCAGTATATTAAGGAACCGCTTCATGGAATTATGAATGATTTTATTATGGAGGTTAAATTAAATGCAGATATGTATACGTCATTTGAACATTTATTTATTAAACTAAAGGGAACAAAACTAAATGATGTTTTTAAAAATCTGCAGATTTGTTCTGAACACGGGGCAAATTACAGCGCCGCAATAAATGATGCAAGAAATTCCGTTAAAGCCTATATGAGCTCAAAACATATCAGAAAGGCAGTTTTAAACAGTGCACGGGTTGATATGGCTGCATTATTTATTTCCGGTTTTGTTGTAATCAATATACTTAATTCGTTTTTGTCATTAAATGTATTTTGGATATTGTTTTCATCACCGGTTGGAATCGGGATAGTATGCTATTGCCTGGCTGTATCATTTTATTCTGTATATTATTTATTCTGGAGGTGAGTATGAAGGCTTTTTTAAGAAAGATTGAGATTTTTTTAAAAAGTCACGGCATAGAGTCTCTGACAGGATTTATGATTCCGGGATGGCTGTTTCTTGGTATAAGTATTGTGGCAGGTATTTCGCTACTGATTTTTTTAGCGGTAATGGGAATGAAAGGATTACTTTTAATAATTTTAACCGTTTCAGGCTTTTTTCTGCCGTTTTTGATAATATTTATTTCCAACCGCGCGGATAATGATAATATGCTTACAGATATTAAAAATATATTTGAATCATTGAAAATACAGATGCATGCAGGGATTTACATTCTTGATGCGCTGGAAAACTGTCTTAAACATATTGAAAATAAGCGTCTAAAACAGGGCATAGAAAGATTGTTAAGGGATATTTTTATGTCAAAAAATACATTTGATGCATTAAATGATTTTAATTCAAGGTTTTCCAATATACATATTGATATGCTGGTCATTATTTTAAAACAGGCATTTGAGACAGGTTTTAGTGTTAATAATCTGGATAGTGCCTTTGAACAGGTGCTCGATGTTGAAAAGGCTATCTGTGTTAAGGAAGAAAATTCAGTAGAAAGAAATGTACAACTTATTCAAGTGTTCTTTATGGCAGGATTAATTGCCATATCAGTTTATTGTTCCGTTATTGAATTTAAAGAAATTTTTGAGATATTTTAGGAGGATTAGTATGAAAAAATACAATATTTTTAAGAAGCAAAAAGGCGGAAAGGAGGTTCTGGTTGAAGTACTGCTGATTGTAATTGCTCTTTCGATGGTCATGTTGTTTAAAACGCAGATAATCGGTATGGCAACAAATGTATTTGAATACTGTGAGAACTTTATTTCAAGCAATTTCAGTACTGTTGAACAACCGGAAGGATTAAATGAACAGATTTAAACTATTGTTAAAAAAAGAACGTGGAATAGCCGGGGTATTGGATTTTGTGCCATTGCTTATAGTTATCATAATGTGTGCCTATATGTTAATTCAATATAGTTATAATGTCCGTTTTATGGATATGTTAAACCGACTTGAGAATTTATCGCAGAAATACATTCTTATAATGGGAACGGAAAACGGACTAAAGGCGGATGAACTTGATAAATTTTACGAAGAAATAGAACGTATCGGGATTCCGTCTTCAAATGTTGATTTCGCAGGGACAACATTCTGGGACAGCAACATTGAATATGGCGATGAGATATATTTGATGATAAAGGCAAAGGTACCGGTTTGTTCAGTTTTGATGGGGGAAGATATGAATAGCATGATAAATTATTTCGAGAGAGAAGTGAATATTGAAAAATGTGCCATAGCATTAGGATAATGTTCTTTGTATTGATTGTATTTATCGGTGCTGTTGTTTTGGAAGAAAAGGCGGCAGTTAACATCTGTGATGAAATGGACAATATCCTTACTGCCTCAGAATTATCTGTAACATGCATAAATGCACCAAAGTTTGACTCTAAAGTCAGGGTATCAAAAAGGGAGTATGATGGAATGGTGTGGTATGATTTTGATAGAATATATCAGGACATTTCGTTAGACATTGATGCAGTGGCGGCACATGAAAGTATAATCGGAGTGCTCGAAAAAAATATTAATAATACAGCAATATTTAAAAATAGAAATCTTAGTTACAGTATTGAAGAGATGATAATTTATAATGTGGCAGAAGATTTGGTTATTCATGACTTTGTCGGGGATAATTATGATATAAGGACATTGCGTTATAATGCCTTAAGTCCGATAAAATCACCGAATGGAGTTGATATTACCTGTTCTGCCGTATATGTACGATTATTATTCAGTTATATGGGATTTATAAACAGGCGTCATACTGTTGTTCTTGAAAAGTGTATTTTACTTAAATATTGTTGATTTGCAATTAAGGGAGGATTGTTGTAGAATATCAGACAAAGAATTCTTTTGCGAGGGAAATATGGAAAAATTAGTTTTGATTGATGGTCATAGTATTTTAAACAGGGCATTTTATGGTATTCCGGATCTTACAAATTCAGAGGGACTGCATACGAACGCAGTGTATGGTTTTTTAAATATTATGTTAAAAATTCTTGATGAGGAAAAACCGGACTATATAACGGTTGCTTTTGATGTAAAAGCACCTACATTCAGACATAAAATGTATCCTGAGTATAAGGGTACCAGAAAACCTATGCCGGCAGAATTGCATGAACAGGTTCCGCTCATTAAGGAAGTATTAACTTCAATGGGGATAAAGATTGTAGAAATGGCGGGATTTGAGGCTGACGATCTGCTTGGAACGATAGGAAAGCGTGCCGAAAAAGAAGGCCTGTCGGTTTCCATTGTATCGGGTGACAGAGACTTACTTCAGCTTGCAACTGACAAAATCAAGATAAGGATTCCAAAGACTAAAAAAGGAACGACGGAAGTTGAAGATTATTATGCTGAAGATGTATTCAAAACATATGGTGTAACACCGTCAGAATTTATTGATCTTAAAGCACTGATGGGTGATACGGCGGATAACATTCCGGGAGCACCGGGAATAGGCGAAAAGACAGCTTCTGCAATTATTGGGAAATATCATTCAATTGAGTGTGCATTTGAAAATATTGAAGAAATTACACCTAATAAAGCAAAAAATTCTTTGTCTGAAAATAAAGAAATTGTAAAACTAAGCAAGACATTGGCAACAATTAATACAGATGTATCAATTGATTACAGCTTCAATGATGCAAGAGTAGGGGAACTGTTTAATGAGAAATCATATGAAATTTTTAAAAGATTTGAGTTTAAATCTCTGTTAAAAAGATTTACGGTGACTAATCAGACCAGTATTAATGATATTATTGATAAATTCAGGACCATTGATGATTTGAATGATGTTTTGGATTTCTTTGATAATGCGAAGAAAAAGTTAGAAAAGAAAATAATTGCTATTGATTTTGTAATTGACAATAAAGAAATAACAGGACTTGTCGTATGTCAGCAGGAAGGAGAGGGTGTCTTTATTCCGGTTCTTAATTTTGTAACGGCGGATATGCTTGTTGATCAGGTAAAAGCACTCTCGGGAATTGTCTTTAAGGTTGTTGTTATGGACCTTAAAAAGAATCTTCTGGCGCTTGATTCGGTGGACGAGGACAGGTTCTTTGATATAAAGGTTGCGGCGTACCTTTTAAACCCAATGAAGGATACGTACAATTTTGATGATATTGCAAGAGATTATTTAGGAATTCAGATACAGTCTGAAAATGAACTCGTAAAGCAATGGAACAATGACGGCGATGCCGTAAAGAAGTTATCGTTTATTAATGCATATATAGCAGGAATGGCTTATAAAAATCTTGATGAAAAGCTTAAACTTGATGAAATGCATGATTTATATGAAAATATAGAATTGCCGTTAATTGGTGTTCTTTATGACATGGAAAAATATGGAATAAAGGTTAATCCGGACAGCTTAAAAGAGTATGGCGAAAAGCTTAGTGTAAGAATAAAGGAACTTGAGGACTTAATATATAAAGAGGCAGGCTGTGAATTTAATATCAATTCACCTAAACAGCTTGGAGAGATTTTGTTTGAAAAAATGGGCCTTTCCGGTGGAAAGAAGACAAAAACAGGCTATTCAACATCTGCAGATGTCCTCGAAAAACTTAAGGATGATAATCCTATTGTAAGCATGATATTAGAGTATCGTCAGCTTACCAAATTGAAATCGACATATGCTGACGGTTTATTTGCATGTATTGGTGAGGACTCCAGAATTCACAGTAAATTTAATCAGACCATTACCGCTACCGGAAGAATCAGTTCAACAGAGCCAAATCTTCAGAATATTCCAATCAGGATGGAGCTTGGAAGACAGATTCGTAAAGTATTTGTACCTGAGGATGATTATGTATTTGTTGATGCAGATTACTCCCAGATTGAATTAAGAATTCTTGCCCATATGTCCGGTGATGAGAAGCTTATTGAGGCATACCAAAGTGAGCAGGATATCCATAGAATAACTGCAAGTCAGGTATTCCATACACCTTTTGACCAGGTGACTGATCAGCAGAGAAGAAATGCAAAGGCAGTTAATTTCGGTATCGTATATGGCATCAGCTCGTTTGGATTAAGCCAGGACCTCAGTATCTCTAAGAAAGAGGCTGCGGAGTATATTGAGAGATATTTTGAAACATATCCGGGTATAAAAATTTTTCTTGATGGTCTTGTTAAAAGCGCAAAAGAAAATGGTTTTGCCACAACGATGTACAAAAGAAAGAGACCTGTGCCTGAATTGTCCTCAAGCAACTTTATGCAGAGGGCATTTGGTGAGAGAATTGCGATGAATTCGCCAATACAGGGTACAGCAGCAGATATTATAAAGATTGCCATGATTCGGGTATCAAAGAGATTCAAAAAGGATAATTTAAAATCACGTTTAATTCTGCAGGTGCACGATGAACTCCTTGTGGAAGCTCATAAGAGTGAACTTGATAAGGTTAAACAGATTTTGAGTGAAGAGATGACAGAGGCTGCGAAGCTTAAGGTTGTTCTTGAAATTGATATGCATACAGGAAATGACTGGTTCGAAGCTAAATAAAACAGAGGCAAAAGTATGAAGGTTATTGGAATTACAGGCGGAGTCGGATGCGGCAAATCAATGGTGCTTGACCTGATAAAAGAAAACTTTAATGCATATATTGTTAAAGCAGACGATGTGGCGCGTCATGTGCTTGATAAAGGTGAAGAGGGATATTACAAGGCAATTGACTTTTTTGGTGATGATATACTTGATGAAAATGATCAGATAAACCGAAACAGACTTGCAGAAATTGTATTTAATGACAGCGAAAAACTCGGCGTGTTAAACGGAATTGTCCATCCTGTTGTTAAGGAAAACATAAAGAAAAAAATGTCTTCCATAAGGTCTTGTGGAAAATTTGATTATTTTATAGTTGAAGCTGCATTACTTTTTGATGACCACTATGAGAGCTTTTGTGATGAAGTATGGTATATTTATGCCGATTATGATGTGCGTGTGAAAAGGTTAATTGAGAGCCGTGGCTATTCGTTACAGAAGATTGCCGGTATAATGGGTAATCAGATGTCAGAGGAAGAGTTCAGGGAAAAATCTGACTATGTGATAGATAATAGCAATGGGATTGAAGAAACACTTGTACAGTTGAAAAAAAAGCTAGTAGAAGAATGACTTTTGTGATATTCTTAATAAATAGTATATTGAACGGATAACGGGGGTTATAAAATGGCACCTAAAAATACCCAGAATGATTTAGTATTTGGTTTAGATATAGGAACAAGAAATGTAGTTGGTATTGTTGGATATCTTGAGCATAATCGCTTTAAAATCGTTGCAATGGCACAGCGTGAGCATGAGACACGCGCAATGCTTGATGGACAGATTCATGATATTTATAAGGTCGGTGATACAATTAGAGCTGTCAAGTATCAGTTGGAGAAGCAGATTGATACACAGCTTAGTGAAGTATGCATTGCCGCTGCGGGACGTGTGTTAAAAACAGTAAATGTTCATGCGGATTATGAGTTTGAGCAGGAAACAAGAATTAATGCAGAACATATATATTCTCTTGATCTTATTGGTGTTGAGAAGGCACATGAAATTATAAATGATGGTACAAGCGATGTAAAGTTTTACTGTGTTGGTAATTCACCTACCAAGTATTACTTAAACGGGTATGGAATCGGCAGCCTTGAAGGACACAAGGGTAACCGTATTGGCGTTGATTTGATTGCTACATTTCTTCCTGAGGAGGTTGTTGACGGTCTTTATGAGGCTGTAAGCTATGCTGACCTTTCGGTAGCCAGTCTTACTCTGGAGCCGATTGCGGCAATTAACGTTGCAATCCCTGAACAGTACCGTCTTCTTAATATTGCACTTATAGATGTAGGCGCAGGTACATCCGATATCTGCATAACCAAATCCGGCAGTATATTTGCGTATGGTATGATTCCGTTTGCCGGAGATGAAATAACAGAAGTGATTGCACAGAGATATCTTGTTGATTTTAACACGGCTGAGAAAATCAAGATGCAGGCATACAAGAAAAAGGGCATCATAAACTATAAAGATATTATGGGACTTATGCAGAAAACAGACGGTAATGAAGTATGCGAGGCAGTTGATGAGATTGTTTCAACGATGACCAAGGAGACTGCACAGAGAATCATAGAGTTAAATGGCGGTAAATCCGTAAGTGCTGTGTTTGTCGTTGGCGGCGGCGGAAAGATACCTCAATATACTGAAAAACTTGCAAAAAATCTGGGAATACCATCAGAGAGAGTCGCTCTAAGAGGCGAAGAAGTTATGTCTATGATAGACTTTAACGTACAGGAATATAAAAAGGATTCGCTGTATGTTACACCTGTTGGTATATGTATGAATTACTATGCCCAGAAGAACAGTTTTATTTTTGTGCAGGTAAACGGGGAAAGAATCAAGCTGTATGATAATAATCGTCTTACTGTTATTGATGCACTGCTTCAGGCAGGTTTCCCTAATGAATACTTATTCCCGAGAAGAGGAAGGGAACTTAATTTTACGGTTAATGGTAAGGCGCGTCTTGCAAGAGGAGATATTGGCGAGGCTGCGGTTATTTTATTAAACGGTAAAGAAACCAACATGAATGCTTCCATTGAGAAAAATGATAAAATTGAGGTCAGGGAGTCTACAGTTGGTAAGCCGGCTGTAATGATGATTGGACAACTTGATGAATTTAAGTCAATTGTTGATTTTAAGGTAAATGGAAAGATGGTTTCCTGTCCAAAATTTGCCTATGTGAATGGCAGTTTACAGTCTGAATACTACGAGATTCAGGAAAATGACAATATTTCCATGGAAAATTATTATACAGTGGGACAGTTATTTGAATTCCTTGATATAGATATCATGGATCTTGAAGTTTATGTAAATAATACACTTGCCGATTTAGACACAAAGGTTTATGAAAACTTCACCGTTGAGACAAGAAAGATGTTTGGTGAAGAAAATGATGCTGTAAAAGAGGAAGTGCATAAGACGGATAGTGTAGAGAAGTCATTTGCCGAAGAAAAACAGGAATCTGAAGAAAGTGGTACTTCAGAAGCAGTTCAGAATATAGATATACATGTAGTGGTAAATGATACACCGGTAACACTTACGGGTAAGAGCCGGTATGCAGTTGTTGACATATTCCTCGTATATGATTTTGATCTCTCTAAACCGCAGGGAAGCGGCGTTGCCATTGAAGTAAACGGTCAAAAAACGGACTATTCTTCTTTCGTTGCAGACGGAGATATTATAAAGATTTATTGGGAGCAGTAAAATGAGAATGATGAGTATTGCCAGCGGAAGCAGCGGCAATTGTATTTACATAGGTTCTGATAATACGCATATTCTTATAGATGATGGTATAAGCAGAAAAAGAGTCGTTGAGGGACTTAATAAAATAGGACTTGATATTTCTGATATTTCAGCGGTACTTGTTACACATGAACATTCAGACCATATTGATGGGCTTGGAGTTCTTCTCCGTAAGAATCAGATACCGGTATATGCTTCAGCCGGAACGATACAGGGTATCAGGCAATACAGTAAAACTAAGGATTTGGATCCTGAATTATTCCATGTTGTCGAAGCAGACGGTGATTTTTGTATACAGGATCTTTCCATTCATGCAATGAATATCTATCATGATGCAAATGAACCTTATGCATACACAGTTTCAGACAACAGACAAAAAATGGGTGTAATTACGGACTTAGGTCATTATGATGATTATATAGTCAATAATTTACAGGGCTTAAATTCGTTGATTATTGAGGCAAATCATGATATAAGGATGCTTGAAACAGGTCCGTATCCGTATTATTTAAAGAGAAGAATTCTTGGTGACAGGGGGCATTTATCCAATGAATCATCAGGAAGACTTCTTAATGAACTTTTAAATGATGACCTTAAACATGTTCTTTTAGGACATTTAAGCCATGAAAATAATTACGCAGACCTTGCGTTTGAAACAGTCAGACTTGAAATTAATCTGGGCGAGAATGAATACAAAGCCGAAGATTTTGATATACAGGTAGCTGGTAGAAGCGAACCGTCATGCCTGATTGAAATATAATATTAGAAAATGTTATGGAGGATTAATATGAAAAAAACAATTATTACAGTGGTTGGAAAGGATACAGTTGGTATAATTGCCAAGGTTTGTACATACTTAGCTGAAAACGGAGTAAATATTCTTGATATTTCGCAGACAATTGTACAGGAATATTTTAATATGATGATGATTGTTGATATGAATAAATCAACAAAGCCTTTTGATATTGTTTCGTCTGAATTGGCAGAGCTCGGTAAAAGCATCGGTGTTATCATTAAATGTCAGCATGAAGATATTTTTGACATGATGCACAGAATTTAGTTTGGAGGCATGAAATGATTAATTTATTTGAAGTTGTCGAAACTAATAAGATGATTGAACAGGAAAATCTTGATGTAAGAACAATTACAATGGGTATTAACCTGCTTGATTGTGCAGATTCGGATTTAAACGTTACCAAAAAGAAAATATACGATAAGATAACAACCTATGCGAAGAATCTTGTAAGCACGGGTGAAGAAATTTCAAAGGAATTTGGTATTCCAATTGTTAACAAGCGTATTTCAATAACGCCTATATCGCTTGTAGGTGGTGCATGTTGCAAAACAAGTGACGACTATGTTGAAATTGCAAAAACACTCGATGAAGCTGCAAAGAAGGTAGGAGTGAATTTCCTTGGCGGTTATTCGGCAGTAGTTTCAAAAGGAATGACACATAGTGATGAATTATTAATTCGTTCCATTCCTAAAGCACTTGCAAGTACAGATATGATATGCAGTTCTGTTAATGTCGGCTCTACAAAGACCGGAATTAATATGGATGCTGTTAAGCTTCTTGGTGAAATCGTGAAGGAAACGGCTGAATATACAAAGGAAAATGATTCATTAGGCTGTGCCAAGCTTGTTATTTTGTGTAATGCACCTGATGATAATCCATTTATGGCAGGCGCTTTTCATGGCGTATCAGAGGCTGATGCCATAATTAATGTAGGTGTAAGTGGCCCGGGTGTAGTTAAATATGCACTTGAACAGGTAAGGGACGCCAATTTTGAAGTGTTATGTGAGACAATCAAGAAAACGGCATTTAAGATTACACGAGTAGGACAGCTTGTTGCACAGGAGGCATCAAAAAGATTAAATGTTCCGTTTGGTATTATAGACCTTTCACTTGCGCCGACACCGGCTGTGGGTGACAGTGTTGCTGAAATTCTTGAGGAAATTGGCTTGGAAAGAGCCGGTGCACCGGGTACTACGGCCGCACTCGCCATGCTTAATGATCAGGTTAAAAAGGGTGGAGTTATGGCGTCATCTTATGTTGGCGGACTTAGCGGTGCATTTATTCCGGTAAGTGAAGACCAGGGTATGATAGATGCTGTTCTGGAAGGTGCACTGACAATAGAAAAGCTTGAAGCGATGACATGTGTATGCTCGGTAGGCCTTGATATGATTGCAATTCCGGGTGATACACCTGCAGCAACAATATCAGGAATTATTGCTGATGAGGCTGCTATCGGTATGGTAAACCAGAAGACAACAGCAGTCAGAATTATACCTGTAATCGGTAAATCAGTGGGCGAGAGCGTTGAATTCGGCGGACTTCTTGGTTATGCGCCTGTTATGCCTGTTAACAGGTTTGACTGCAGTAAGTTTGTTAACAGAGGCGGAAGAATTCCGGCACCAATTCACAGTTTTAAGAATTAATTTTTTACGGAGATTGTAATGGTAATAGTAAAAATAGGTGATGGCCTTGGTAATCAGATGTACAATTATGCCTGTGGATATGCGGCTGCAAAAAAAAATAATGATACATTGCGATTAGATATATCAGAGTGTGACAATTCTGATATCAGGGATTATCAGCTTGAAGAAGTGTTTTGCATTGATTGCCATGATACGGTTTCGTTTTCGAATAAGACATTTTTTCATAAAGTCTTTAAGCGGCTGTGGCGTGACCTCTTTCATCATGTAATCTATGAAAATAAAAATTATGTTTTCTTATATGATGAGCGTGTTTATCGAAAAAAAAGATTTAGAAACAATTATTTGTATGGTTACTGGCAGAATTATCAGTTTTTTGATTTTTGCAGGGACGATATAATAAGGCAGTTTCAGTGTAAATATGAACAACAGCCAAGGGTAAAAGAGCTGATTGGAAGATTTTCTTCTGAGAACACATGCGCAATTCACATTCGCGGCGGAGATATAATCGGGCCTGCGTCAGAATATTTCAGACGTGCTGTTGAGAAAATGAATTCGGTAAATCCGGGTGTCCGTTATATCGTATTTACAAATGATACTAAAAAAGCATCAGAATGTATGCGTGAATGGGATGAAAATATGCAGGTTGAGTGTGTTTCTGATCTTGGTGAATTCTCTGACACAGACGAATTTTTTATGATGAGTTCATGCAGAAACCAGATTATTTCCAACAGTACATTTAGCTGGTGGGCAGCATATCTTAATCCTAATCCCGAAAAAATAATTATTGCACCGGTAATAAGCAATGCATCAAGCAATATTTATCCGGACGGCTGGATTGTCATATAATGTATGAATTGAAGGTGGAAGAGTGAAAAATACCAAGAAAAAAGCTTATATATTAAATCAGAAAATAGATCATGAGTTTAATGCCGCAGGCAAGGCAATGCGGGATGTGTTTAAGGTGTTTACGGATAATGGCGTTAAGATTATGCCGGGTGTACCCAAAACAGCACCTAAATATCTTAAAGCGCTTGATATACCAATCCTTATGTGGCATATATGGTTTGTATTAAAACCAGGTGATTACTGTATTTTTTCTTTTCCTGAAAATAAGCTTAAAATTAAGCTGTTAGATAAGTTTGCCAAAAAACGTAATATTAAGACAGTATGTTTTGTAAATGATATTAATTCGATTCGGGGCGGTGATTTTGACAAGCCGGAAATCAAAGAATGGATAAAGAAGGATATGGAACTTATAGGAAGTGCCACAATAATCCTTGCACCAAATGTCAATTCAAAACAATTCTTGGAAGAGCAGGGCGTCACATCCCAAATTATCACTGTCGGAACGTGGGATTACATTATTGACGATAATGATTTTCCAATCAAATGCCGGGTTCACACCGAGGGTGAAAAGTGGCAGATTGCATTTGCCGGCAATCTTAATAAGGCAGAGTTTATTTCAAAACTTGATGAAGTTAAGGGTGATAATATATTCTTTAAACTTTGGGGAAACTGTGACCGTGTAATTGATAACAGCAGGAATCATGAACATATGGGAAGTGTTTCACCTGAAGAACTGCCTCATTATGTAACTGCGTGTCATTTCGGACTTGTCTGGGACGGTGATGGTGTTCATGAATTAAGCGGTGGACTCGGAGAATATTTAAGATATAATAATTCACATAAATGTGGTCTTTATCTTGCATGCGGACTTCCGGTATTCGTCTGGAAAAATGCCGGGCTTTCTGACTTTGTTATTGAGAATAAATGTGGATTTGTTATAGATAATCTTGATGAAATATCAACAATCCTTGATGAAATGACAGAAACTGAGTATCAGGAACTGCTTTCAAATGTAAAAAAAGTATCTGAAAACGTTAAAAAGGGATACTATTTAAAGAATGCATTAAATGAGATGTTCTCCAGCTAAAAAAGTCACCGAGGTGACTTTTTTAGCTGATAGGATTAGGGTGTCAAAAGCCAAATGATAATTTTGTGCAATCTGACGGATATATTTTAATTATTTGGCTTATGACACCCTAATCCTGAGAGGAAATCTCGTTGCAATTTCTCTATCTTGTTTGTCTTTTATAATCACTTACAGTTTCAGTACCGGATTTATGTGATAAAATCATATTATATATATCACTTGCATAAATATCCTGTTTTAACTCATCTTTGTAGTCTGCAGGTTTTACAATAATCGGACATGCGATGTCCTTTTTGACTGAAGCTAAATATTTTTGACCGGCATCATTAAAGCCGAGGACTCTGATATATGGACACGGCTGTGTTTTAAGCTTAAGATAATCATCCTCTTTAATATCTAACAAAAGATGCATAAGGGCACGGCTTATTCTGGTGTAGGTAATATCCTTTGTTTTTGCAGACTCAATAAGTGCGGTAACTTT
>JBJEOB010000047.1:0-15780 GCA_051880495.1 Lachnospiraceae bacterium | reverse complement strand
TATCGATAACGATTTTGAGTGTTGCGGCGCGAGCTATGAGAACTTCTGATGAAACTTGAAAATGATGCAATAACCTAATAAAAGGAGACCTGTGGATTTTGTCTGCAGGCCTCTTTTTATGATTGCCGGTGCCATTGGGGAGTAGTCTATATAACAAAGTGGATTGGCAAAGTATATTTAAACGATAAATGGTCGGAATCAAGCCTTCAAGTCTCCCAAAGATTTGGAGGTTTTCTTCCGACCATTTTTAGGAGGAAGGAATTTTCGAAATAAGCAATCTATGGTACAATGTCAGAAATAGTATGATAGACTTCGGATTAGATAACGCAAATTGTGTGTGGAATAGATGTTGCGGGAAGGAGTGAGCGTATGGCAAATTTTATAACGAGTATTAGAATCATATGTAGCATCGCATTAATCTGTTGCCCTGCGCTCTCGATTCCCTTTTATGTGATATATGCAATAGCAGGTATATCGGATATGCTTGACGGAGCTGTAGCAAGAAAGACTGATAATGTCAGCGAGCCAGGAGGGGCATTTTATCAGAACAGGACGAAGTGAAAAGAATGATTAAAGCATTAAATAGAGAAGAATTAGCCAAAATGCTTATTTAAGGAGAGATTAACATATGAGTAAATACGAACCATTGTGGAAATGGATAAAGGAAAATGGCACTGACAGCTTTAAGTTGACTTATGCTGAGATAGAAAAAATAGCAGGTCTACCGATTGACCATTCTTTTCTGACTTTCAAAAAAGAATTGCTGGAGTATGGTTTTAAGGTCGGTAAGATTTCAATGAAAGAGCAGACTGTGGCTTTTGAAAAGTCGGAGGATTACGTATTGTAACGAGAAGAACAAAGAAGAGGTCGTCAGACACCCGCTCGCTCCATTGTTTTACCTTACTTTGTGTGATATAATCAAATATATATGTCAATTTGCAGGTGTCAGATAAAAGGAGGATCAATCAAATGATAAAAATGCTTCTCGTTGGTGAGCTTAATGATACTCTTAACAGTTTAAATGAATGTATGAAGGATGTTTTTCAGATACAGATGTGTTCGCAAAATGCGAAGAATGTAAAAGACATGGTGCGTATTATAAGACCAGGCATTCTGGTGATGAATATCATGGAAATCGATGATGATGTGCGGGCAATATTTGAAACATTAAAGACCAAGCTGGATCAGATGCCGATACTGGTTATCGGGACAGCCCAGATTCAGGAAGAAATAAAGATAATGTTGGATGGATTTAAAAGCTTTCTGATTATGAACCGGCCGATTAAGGCACAGGATGTTTTAAACGGCTGCTACAGACTTCTTAATCTAAATGTTGCCCAAGTCAGAAATAACAAAGAGATACTTCCCAAAATAAAAAAGAAAATAATGGTTATTGATGATAATGCACTTGTACTTCGAAATATTAAATCACTTCTTGAAGCAGACTATGAAGTCAGCCTGGCAACGTCCGGACCAAAGGGGCTTGATACTATCAGGGAAAAAAGTGTGGATTTGATTCTTCTTGATTATGACATGCCGGGTATGGATGGAAAGGAAGTTTTTGAGACAATAAAATCAGATGATTCACTTAAAAATATTCCTGTGATATTTCTTACGTCGGTTGCAGAGAGGGAACAGATTCTGGCGGTGCTGAAATCTGTGCCGTTCGGGTATATATTAAAACCTCCTGCAAAGGATAAATTATTAAGTATTATTAAAGAGGCATTGGGCGAATGATAAAGAGTGTAAAATATGTTTTTTTTATATTGACTATCCTGTTTTTTGGTTATCTTTTTGCAGGACAGATTATGTTTCCTGCTGATAAAATTAATATGAGCAATATATGTTTGGAATATAACGGAGAATGGTACATGGATTCCGGGGACGGAGTACCTGAAAAAATAACAATTCCAAGCAGGATTGACAGGAATGTCGGAGTATTAACAACGGTTATTCCGGATAATCTTGACAAACGTATTTCGTGTCTGTGTTTCAGAAGCCAGGATATCAAAGCGTATCTGGATGATGAACTGATATATGAGTATTCTACAGACAGGACACGATGGTTTGGAGATTCCAGTCCGGAAAGCTATGTCAGTATACCGATTACTTATAATGATGCGGGTAAGGTTCTTAAACTGGAAGTGGTTTCCGATACGGGTATTCTTTATCAGCCGTATCTGGGAACTGAGTTTGGACTGTGGGCACATCTTTTTAAAATGTATGGAGGAGAGTTAATTGTTGCTGCAGTGACATTGATTATAGGAGCGCTGACAATTATTATAAGTACGCTGTATTGCATTGTAAATAAAAGAAATCTTGATATTATATATCTGGGTATGGGTGTGACCTTGGCTGCAATCTGGCTGATTACCAATTCAGTTTTCAGACAGTTGTTTTTTGTGAATGTCTCCACTGCCAGTGATATTCCATTCTTATGTGTCATGATTATACCGTTTCCGTTTATGATATATATGAATGAGGTCCAGCAGAGCAGATATGTTAAATTATATTGTTACATAGGATGGATAATTTCCTGTATCGATATTATCTGCTGTGTATTATATGTATTTGGAATAAAGCAGATTGTCAGCACATTTGTTTTTGTTGCCATAGGTTGTCTTTTGGCCATCTTCTCGGTTTTTCTGTCTTTCATTCTGGATTTGAGAAAGCGCAGGATATCAGAATACCGCTATGTTGCGTTTGGACTTTTTGGAGCTCTTGTTTTGTCAGTAATACAGATTGCCGTCTATTTTAACAGAACAGGTGTTTTCCGGGGGTCATACCTTGCAATCGGACTGCTGATATTGCTTTCGGGAGCGGTAATTCATACGATAAACAGTATTTTTTCCATTGAGAAGGACAAGCAAATAGCACTCATTGCAAACGAAGCGAAGGGTAAGTTCCTTGCGAGTATGTCACATGAGATACGAACACCAATTAATGCGGTTCTCGGAATGGATGAAATGATTCTCAGGGAGTGTAGGGATATTCAGATAAGGGAATATGCATTGGATATACAGAATGCCGGAAAAAGTCTTTTGGCACTGATTAATGATATTCTTGATATTTCCAAAATAGATTCAGGAAAGCTGGAGATAATCACTGCCGAATATGATTTGAGCAGTCTGATTCACGATACAATAAGTATGATATCACACAGGGCAAAGACAAAAGAGCTTGATATAAATCTTTCGCTCGATGAAAATCTTCCGTCAAGACTTATGGGCGATGATGTGAGAATAAGGCAGGTGCTCCTTAATATTCTGAATAATGCCGTAAAGTATACGAATGAAGGTGGCGTAACACTTTTTGTGTCCGGTGACAGAAAAGAAGATAAGATGATACTTCATTTCAGGGTAACTGATACTGGAATCGGAATAAAGGAGGAGAACCTTCCAAAATTATTTGAAGAGTTTTCACGGATTGAAGAAGAACGCAACAGAAATATTGAAGGAACGGGACTCGGTATGAGTATAACGGTCCAGCTCTTAAAACTTATGGGAAGCCATCTGAATGTCACAAGTGTTTATGGTGAAGGCTCCAGCTTTTTCTTTGATTTGGAGCAGGAAATAGCCGATGAAACACCAATTGGAAATCTTTCTGAAAGAATTAAGAAACAGGAGCAGGAGTATACATATGAAATAGCTTTTACGGCACCTGATGCAGATATTCTGGCGGTGGATGATAATGCAGTTAACAGGAAGGTGCTGAGACAGCTTTTAAAGGACACACTTGTAAGAATTGATGAAGCTGACAGTGGCGAAGAATGTCTTAAGAAGGTTGCTGAGAAAAAATACGATTTGATTTTCCTTGACCACATGATGCCGGGAATGGACGGAATAGAAACCTTGCATGCATTTGGAACTGTTGAGGGCAATAAAAATACCGATACTCCGGTTGTTGCGCTTACAGCTAACGCAGTGACCGGCGCAAAGGAAATGTATCTGCACAATGGTTTTACTGCCTTCCTTACCAAACCGATTAACTTTGCCAAGCTGGAAGAAACAATAAAACAGCTTCTGCCTGCGGATAAACTAAAACCGGGTACTGTAAAAATGGAATACAGTCAGATTGACAGGTTAAATGAAGATAGAAGACATGATGAAAAAGATAATCAGGAAGAAATAGAGCAGCTTTTGGAGTCACTACCTGAAATTAACCTCGAATACGCCTATATTCACTGTAATTCGCCACAGGGTCTTTATGAAATCATAGTTGATTTTATTAAAATGTCAGATTATGAAGCGGATGAGCTTGAAGGCTATGCTTTGAAAATTCATACAGATGAGGAGGCATTAAATCAATACCGTATCAAGGTTCATTCAATGAAAGCGTCCGCAGCGATGATTGGTGCGGTGCATCTAAGTGGCATGGCAAGGTTTTTGGAACTGGCGGCCATCAACAATAAAAAGGATACGATTGACAGCGTAACACCGGATTTTCTTGAGGAATGGCGTAATTATAAAGAAAAACTGAGCCCGGTGACGGAAAGGGAAAAAAGGCTGGTTGGCAGTGTTGAGAAAATAGAATTAAATAATGATGTTCTTATCGAGCAGCTTTCCATGTTATGTGTTGCAATGCAGGAGATGGATGTTGACCGTGCGGATGGTATTGTTTCTTTGCTGAAAGGTTTTGAGTATCCGCACGAATATACGGATACAATGAACGAACTTTATACTGCGGTGGAAGCCCTCGATGCAGACGAAGTAATCAAAATTGCAAAAAGTCTTCAATACCTTTAAAAGCATATTCTGGGATAGGTTATTGCTGGAGAAAAGACAATTATTTACAAATGGTTTCTTTTCAAAAAAGTTTGAGGCAATATCCATATAATGTTATGACGAGAGAAATATTAAAGGAATTCGACCACTTGAATATTTTTGTAGGGTCAGGTAATGTGATTTTTCCAAGTGGATATCAGATCTATTTGCTTTTTACCAAATGGAGCTGTGTTAAATAATAATGTGTATAAAAAAGATATACTTGATATTTTAGCTGATTATCATCCATAAAAGATAGTACGTCCTATAGAAAAAAACGCTCCGCCTGGAGGTTCTGAAAAATCTATTATAAGCCTCGGTAAAGTTTTTGCCGAGGTTCTTTTTTATGAAAATAGGTTATTGACCATAGCTAATAAAAATTATATAATATATTTATGCAATGCATAAAGAGGTGGACCTATGGAAGCAAGAGAAGAATTAAGAAAATTAAGAGAAAGTACCGGTATGAATCGAAAAGAATTTTGCGAGTACTTTGAAATTCCGTATATGACGGAAACAGATTGGGAATTAGGAAATAGAAGGGTTCCGCAGTATCTTTTGCGATTGATGGCATATAAGGTTGAAATGGAGAGGTTGTCTGATAAAAGAAATAAGGATGACAAGGGCGATGAACCAACAAATAGATAATGTATTGGTAATTGTGCAACCAGTTGTTGCACAATTTGTAGGAGGAATGCTATGGCAGAAAATACGGAATTAATGACGGTAGATAATATATGTAATAGAGTTTATGTCATAAGAGGACAGCAAGTGATGCTGGATTATGATTTGGCTGAGATTTATGGATACGAAGTAAAACGTTTGAATGAACAGGTAAAAAATAATATTTCGAGATTTCCGGAAGATTTTATGTTCCAGTTAACAAAACAAGAGGTTGAGTATTTGCGGTCGAATTTTTCGACCGCTAACATAAATCCTAAAAGTAGAGCCTTACCGGAAATCAAATCTTTTTCGCCAAGAAACCTACAGTATATGAATCAGTTTTACAGATTGTATTCGGATATAGAAATTGCGAACCAGCTTGATGCGCAAATTTTTATTAACGAAATTACGCCCCAAGTTGGTGCGCAAATTGACAAAAATATAGTTTTTATGATTCCTTGGGGGCATCATAAAGTCATTATGGATAAATGCAAAGAAGATCAGCAGAAGGCGTTATTTTTTGTACAAAAGACATTGGAAAATAAGTGGTCTAGAGCTGTATTGCAGAATTTTCTTGATACACAACTTTATGATAGGCAGGGTAAAGCAATTACAAATTTTGAAGTTACACTTCCTAATGCTCGAAGTGACTTGGCGCAGGAAATTACCAAAGACCCATATAATTTTGATTTTATAACTCTGACACAAAACTACAATGAAAAAGAACTGAAAGATGCGTTGATGGACAATATTGCAGACTTTTTGTTAGAACTAGGAAGTGGATTTGCGTTTGTGGGACGTGAATATAGGATAGAAATTGGCAATACAGAAAATTTTATTGATATGTTGTTTTATAATATCAAATTGCATTGTTATGTAGTAGAGGTAAAAGTTACTGCGTTTGAACCATCTTTCACAGGACAACTTGGAACATATGTGGTTGCAGTGAATCATAGCTTGAAATCTGATATAGATGCGCCGACTTTAGGATTATTGGTTTGCAAATCGAAAGATAATGTTCAGGCAAAATATGCGATAGAGTCTAGTAGTCAGCCGTTAGGAATATCTGAATATGAGCTTTCTCATTTAATGCCCGATAATTTTAAAGGTACATTGCCGACTATTGAAGAAATTGAGGCAGAATTGAGTGAGCAGAAAAATGATTCTAAAAGAGAGGAAGCCAATAAAAATTTTTGACATTTTAACAAAAATAGGAGTGAGAGAATTGGCAAAAGAGAAAACAAAAGTATTTTTATTTACCTGTGTCTCTATAGCTATGCAGATAGATGGCTATTATCTGGATGTGATTATTTAGAAGTTGATGGATGATTTTACTTCGGCTAGAACATATAAACAGTAAATTGAATTAATGATATGCAGTCGTAAAAAGTGCAATTGCATGAATATTGGTTGAGATAGGGTTTCTCCGGCCTGTGGCATCATGACAGGCGGTTAAATACGTTTGAGTTGGCGGCACATAATAATATTTATATGGCGTCAGGGGATTTTGATTATCAGGACAAAGAGTTGATGTGAAGATTCATATTATGATATAATCTGAATGAGATAATATTCTCGATATTTAGAAATATATCAAATACAAAAGGAGAAAAAAATGGTATTATTAAAAACCGAAATTGATTTACGTACGATTATAATTTTCGCGGTGTTTATGGTAGTGGCGATAATCTTTATGTACGTGAAGAGTTATTTTGACGAACAGAAGGGCTATGATAGTAAGGAGAAGCATATGATAAAGGATATCATCCGGAATCTTATGCCTGATGGAACAGCAGTTTATGCCATTTGGTTTGAATCATCACGTAGTGTAAGGATTAAAACAACGAGCTACTGGTATTATGCAGTTGGGTTTAATGAGAATGAGCTTTGCGTAGTTCCGTTGTCCGTAGAAAAAGGTGAACTTGGTTTTTCAAAACATTTTATTATTAAAAAAGAAGATTTGGGAATGATTACCTGTGTTCTTAATAATAAAAAAAATTGGTATGATGCAACATTTTACGATAAAGAGCAGAGGGAGCTCGTTAAAATAATGGTAAAGGGTACTAATACAAAGGATGACAGTGTTTCTCCGGTTAACATTCAGCAGCAGGAAGAAACAAGAGCGTACGGTTCATGGCTTGCAGCATGGCAGGAAGAGGTTAACAGGGTTAATAATGCACCGGTAAAGTACAAAAAGATATTGAGTTCAGAGTGCTATTTGAAAAATAATGGAAAGTAATACAGGTAAAGGAAATTTTGGCAGAGAAAATTAGAATGCAATAAAAATCGTGTGGAGGTACAGCCAATGTTATTTTTACATTACCCTAAATGTTCAACGTGTCAGAAAGCCGGAAAATGGCTGGATGGACATAATATAGAGTATACAAAGCGTCATATTGTGGAAGACAATCCTTCCTATGATGAATTGAAAGAATGGTATGAGAAGAGCGGATTGCCAATTAATAAATTCTTTAACACAAGTGGTCTGCTTTACAGGGAAATGCAGTTAAAGGATAAGTTGCAGACGATGAGTGTAAAAGAACAGCTGACGCTTCTTGCCTCAAACGGGATGCTGGTAAAGCGTCCTATAGTTGTAGACGGTGACTCTGTGCTTGTGGGATTTAAGGAAGCAGAATGGACTGAAAAACTCAATTGAAATGTATAAAGCATCCATAAGGGTGTTTTTTTGATTTCTTCATGTCCCTTTCATTCTCCCTTTCCAATATATAATAAAAATGTTATAATAAACATGACATACAGTTGTCGTGTTTTGAGTGATATTATGAAATGGGAAGTGAAAAGTTTCATGAAGATAGACAGGCTAATAGGAATTCTTTCTGTGTTGCTGCAGGAAGAAAAGGTAACAGCGCCGGAACTTGCAGAAAAGTTTGATGTGTCGAGGAGAACAATCAACAGGGATATTGAGGATTTGTGCAAAGCCGGTATTCCTATCAGAACGACACAAGGCATCGGCGGGGGAATCAGTATCATGGATGGGTATAGAATGGACAGAACCATCCTGACATCCAAAGACATGCAGGTGATTCTGGCAGGACTTCGAAGCCTGGACAGTGTAAGCGGAAGCCATTATTACGGTCAGCTTATGGAGAAAATAAAAGCGGGTTCATCTGAACTTGTGAGTAAAAGTGAGTCCATTTTGATTGATTTGTCCTCCTGGTATAAAGATTCACTGTCTTTGAAGATTGAACTTATTCAGGAAGCAATTGAGACCGGACGGGTTATCAGATTCAGCTATTATGCTCCGGACGGTGACAGCACCAGAGAAATAGAGCCGTATTATCTCATTTTTAAATGGAGCAGCTGGTATGTGTGGGGATGGTGCCGGCTGCGGGAAGATTTTCGTATGTTTAAGCTGAATCGCATGGATGCAATAGCGCAGACAGGAGAAGCAGTGAACAAACGGGAGGTTTCATTGCCGGATTTATCCACAGAAGCAATGTTTTCCGGAAGTGTCAATGTTAAGGCAGTATTTGATCCGTCTATGAAGTGGCATCTGATAGAGGAATTTGGAGTTAATTCATTCAGTGTGCAGCAGGATGGAACGCTGCTTTTTGAACATGAGTATACGGATCGTGATAATCTTATAAAATGGATGTTGACGTGTAAGGATAAGGTGACGGTTCTGGAGCCGGAGGATATTCGAAATGAACTTTTTCACATTGCCAATAATATTCGAAAGAAATACATGGAGGAACCGCTATGCCAAGACCAAGAAATAAAGAAAATGAAGGCTCATAAAAAGATTGTTGGATAGAAAGGGATTTATACGATGAAGAAATGGTATGACGAAGAATATGAATTTGAAATAGAGGTTACCGGCTTTTTGAGAGGTGATCACACGGAGCATTATTGCAGAAATGGTGAAGAAGTCGGTGATAAATATTCCTGCACTTATGGCTGCCCTGTAAATAAAGACGGGCAGGGAATATGCTCTAAGACAATGATGATGCTTTATCCGCTTATGGAGGCGGTGAGAAGTGGTGGCGACCTTGAAAATCTTGGTGGCAGCGGTAAATATGTGAAGGATATTGTATGCCCGGACGGGTGTGTGATGTTTCGATTAACAGCAAAACCTCTTGGAAATGAGAATTTTCATAAGGGTGGATTTTGGAAGGAACAGGAAGTATAGACCGGAGCTTTGTGAAACGATATGTGCAGAACTTGTATCAATAGACCTGTCAAAGTATAAGGACAGCATGGCTCCATTGATTGAAAAGGACATCGCAAAACTGCAAAAGGCTATGGAATAGGAGGATGAAGGCATCAAGTATGTGCCGATGGAGTATAGGGCAGGATTAAAATAATTCAAATGAAACAATGACATTTCCGCACATTGGTGGTACAATCAGTTTAGAATTATTTTAAGTCAAACCATAGTTTTTGATGGAAAGGTAGCAGATTTTAGATGAAGGAAATTGCAGAAATATTTGGACAGTGGGATGAAACGCTGATATGGTCATGTTTACAGAAGGTTATGGGTGAGGTGTACACGAATCCACCTGAAAATGATGCGGCGGTTGCAGTACTGGGTGATTTCGCATTTACTGCCGGAAAACCTGATGAAGAAATATTACGTATAATGGAGAAAAACTGTGATCAGGATTTTATCATTATTGTTCCTCAAAATGACAAGTGGGCAAAACTGATTGAAAAACGGTATGGTGAAAATGCCGGGAAGGTCACGAGATATGCGATAAAAAAAGAAAAAGATATATTTGATGAATCAAACCTTAGGCAGGCGGTATCGCAGTTGCCAAACGGATATGAATTAAAACTTATTGAAGAAAATGAGTATGTGTTATGCAGGGAAAATACATGGTCAAAAGATTTGGTATCACAGTTTAAAGATTATGATACATACAAAAAATCAGGCTTAGGCGTAGTTGCGTTAAAGGATGGCGAATTGGTAGCAGGCGCATCGTCTTATAGCAGATACAATGAAGGCATTGAGATTGAAATTGACACAAGGAAGGATCACAGAAGAAAAGGTCTTGCATTTGCGTGTGGGGCAAAACTGATTCAGGAATGCCTTAAAAGAGGATTGTATCCAAGCTGGGATGCACAGAATTTGTGGTCTGTTGCTTTGGCTGAAAAACTTGGATATCATTTCAGCCACGAATACACGGCATATGAAGTTAATTTATAATATTTTATAAGTGTTTGCGAAACCACTGTAGCTATGACAATAAACAATGTTTGTGGGTACAATTAAGTGGCACGTTTGCACTAATGCTCGCTCGCAGCGGTACATAAGGTGCCAAAATACGGCACCTAAATACCGGCGGCTCACAATTACCACTTAATTTGTACCCACAAACCTGTTTATTGTACAATTAAGTAGTTTCGCAAACACTTATAAAAATTTAAGGAAAGAGGAAATTAATTATGGAATGTATAACAAGAGAAAATGCATTTGAATTATTAAAGGAGTACAATAAGGACCCGTTTCATATACAGCATGCACTTACGGTAGAAGCTGTTATGAAGTGGTTTGCCAGGGAACTCGGATATGGTGAAGACGAAGAATTCTGGGGAACTGTCGGTCTGCTCCATGATATTGATTTTGAGTTGCATCCGGATGAGCATTGCCTTAAAGCACCGGAAATTTTAAGAAAGGCAAATGTTTCCGAGGAAATAATACATGCTGTATGTTCACATGGATATGGAATTACGGTGGGATGTGGTACTACGATAGATGTAAAACCGGAACATGAGATGGAGAAGGTACTTTTTGCAACAGACGAACTGACAGGGTTAATCTGGGCTGCAGCACTCATGCGACCATCTAATAGCACAAAGGACATGGAACTTAAGTCGCTTAAGAAAAAATATAAGAGCAAAGGTTTTGCTGCAGGCTGCTCGAGGGAGGTAATTGAGCGCGGTGCTAAACAACTGGGATGGGAGCTGGACAAGCTTCTTGAAATGACGCTTAAGGCAATGTCAGAATGTGAAGATGAAATTGAAAAGTCACTTTAGTGAAAAAATATTTTGTAAAATCTGGAGGAAGATAACATGTTAGAAGTTGGAACGAAGGCACCTGATTTTGAATTGCCGGATCAGAATGGGAAAATTCATAAATTGTCTGATTACAAAGGCAGAAAGGTTGTATTATATTTTTATCCGAAGGATAACACACCCGGATGTACTAAACAGGCATGTGGATTTTCTGAAAGATATCCGATGTTCTTGGAAAAAGGAGCGGTAGTACTGGGAGTCAGTAAGGATTCTGTGGCTTCCCATAAGCGTTTTGAAGAGAAACAGAACCTTGCATTTACCATACTTTCTGATACTGAACGTAAAGTTATAGAGGCTTATGATGTATGGAAAGAAAAAAACAATTATGGCAAGGTCTCTATGGGCGTTGTGCGTACAACATATCTTATTGATGAAGATGGAATAATTATAAGGGCCAATGACAAGGTAAAAGCGGCAGAAGACCCTGAAAATATGTTGAAAACATTATAAATAAGTTATAGGCATAAGGCATATGGCAGGAATTACACAGCCGGCCAGAAGCTGTGGTATTGTGTGACGTTTGGTTTTATAACTTGATATTAACACCAAAATAACAAGCAGTCCTCCAATAACAGCAGGTAAAAGCATATTGAAAGAAAGCATTAATAAAACAGGCGCAACAATACCGCAGGCATGTCCGCTTGCTCTTATGTGAAATACCTTATTAAAAATAACCGTTGTGATACCACAGTATAAGTATTCTAAATAAATGGTACAAAGTTCGGCAGGAACTTTTGTGATTAATACGGTTAATGCTCCGAGTACATAACCTGTAACACAGAAAATCATAGCAAGACTTCTCTGACCTTCCCGCCCCTTCTCCTTAAAATACGGGATATATTTTTGTAAAGGATATCCAAGTATTGGCAAAACACCCAGAAAAAGCAGACCACATAATAACTGCCATACAGATGTGAAAGCATAAGGCTTCATGAAATACATGACGAGTAATAAAATCATTGCAAAGATTGGTGGGACTGTAATTTTTCTTATGATATAAAATATATTTTCCATTGACATACCTCTATTGCTTATAATTCCTGATTGACAGCAAATAATATACATTTATAATAATGTGAGATAATTGTATCATGTATAATTATTGGGAACAAGCAATCTACCTGATGCAAAAACAACTAAATTGTATCACATACAATATATAAAAAGGGGAATTCTATGGATAAACGAAAAGAAGCCAATAGAAGAGTTAAGGAAAGCATTACAACAACTTTGTTTAATCTGTTAAAGCAAAAAAGTATTTCGGAAATTACAGTTTCAGAGATTATTTCCGGGGCTGGTGTTGCCAGAGCATCTTTTTATCGGAATTATTCATCGAAAGAAAACGTAATAACAACACTTATAGCTGATATTCTGGAAAACTTTCGTGAGAACATTCAATTTGATGATAATGATTTTTATACCTATGAAAATGTTCATAAAAGTTTTGAATATTTTAGCTGTTATGCCGCACAGGTTCTGGATTTACACCGTTTTGGATACGGTTCGATTTTGTTGGAAATGCTGAATCAGTTTCATGAAGAGGTAGCCGGAACAATGGCATGTAATTCTATTGAGAGATATAAGTTATATATGTATATAGGTTCACTTTATAATACCGCTTTGATATGGCTTCAAAATGGTCAAAAGGAAAACATTGATGAAATTACAGATATGTTTTATGGAAATTGTGCCATTTACAGGAAAACAGCCGTATTATATGTCCATGGAAAGGGTGGAAATGCCGATGAAGCAGAGTATTATAAAAATCTTTTCCGTGAATGCGATATATATGGTTTGGATTATCAGACTTTTACGCCTTGGGAAACAGGCATAGAAATTAAAGAAAAAATAATAGATTTGAAAAAAACATATAAAGATGTCATTCTTATTGCTAATAGTATTGGTGCATTCTTTTCGATGAATGCCGGAATAGAGCATGATATCAGCAGGGCATTTTTTATTTCTCCTATTGTTAATATGGAGAGGCTGATTATGGATATGATGCAGTGGGCAAATGTTACGGAGGAAGAACTTCGGATAAAGAAAAATATAGAAACTTCTTTTGGTGAGACATTGTCATGGGAGTATCTTGAATATGTAAGGAAACATCCGATTTGCTGGGAAGTTAAAACGGATATTTTATATGGAAGTACAGACAATCTTACATCCATAGATACATTACTGGAATTTGCTGCAAAGCATAAGGCCGGTATAACAGTAATGGAAGGCGGAGAACACTGGTTTCATACGGACGAACAGATGAAATTTTTAGCTGAATGGATAGAGAAGGAGTATTATTAACAGAAGGTAAATATTTACAATTTTGTTTGATTATTTTCTAACAATGAGATATACTTTATATATATTTCTTAAGGAGGTTTTTTATGGACAGATTAAAGGATAAGGTTGCCATTGTTACAGGTTCTACCAGTGGAATCGGAATTGGCATTGCAAAATTATATGCTGCGCAGGGGGCAAAGGTTGTTATCTGCGGACGCAGACAGGAAAAAGGACAGGCTGTAGTTGATTCAATTCTTGAAGCCGGTGGAGAGGCATCATACCATTTTATGGACATTAATGATATAGAAAGCATTGAAAAGCTTGTTTCAGATACTGCCGAGAAGTACGGTAAGATTGATGTTTTAGTTAATAATGCAGCCAACGTTGGCCTTAAGGATGGACGCGTTGACGAATTAAGCATTGAAATGTGGGATAGTGTTTTCCAGAGTGATTTAAGGGGAACATTCTATACTACCAAGTGTGTATTGCCATATATGCAGAAAAATGAGAATGGCGGTTCGATTATTAATATCGGTTCCATGGCTTCATGTGGTGGAGACCTTGGTTCTACGGCTTATGCATGTGCAAAAGCAGGAGTGGATATGCTGACAAAGTCTACTGCATTGCAGTATGGCAAGCAGAACATCCGTTGCAACTGTGTTCGTCCGGGTCTTATTGTAACTCCACAGAATGAAGCACATGTACCACAGCCTCTTAAGGACATCTTTTTGAGCAACATTATGGTTACACGTTACGGTTGTCCGGAAGACATAGGACATCTTTGTGTTTACCTTGCATCTGATGAAAGCAGCTATGTAACCGGTCAGATTATGAACGTAGACGGCGGTTTAAATGCTCATGTATCTACTGTTGCACAGTTCAGGGAACTGAACTCACGTACCTGGTAAAATACGGAATATAGTAAATTATTTTAACCGAATGGAGGACATTTTATGGATAAGAAAGCAATGAACAAATTAAGTTACGGATTATTTGTCTTATCATCAAAATTAGGAGACAAGGATAATGCCTGCATTATTAATACTGTCGGACAGGTGACTTCGGAACCTAACCGTATCAGTATTGCGGTAAATAAAGCAAACTATACTCATGATATGATTATGGAGTCAAAACTTTTTACAGTATCAGTTATAAGTGAACAGGCTGACTTTGAACTGTTCAAAAGATTTGGTTTCCAGACAGGAAGAGAAGTAGATAAGTTTGCAGGTTTCAGTGATTGTGCGACTGCACCGAATGGTTTAAAATACATCACAAGCGGAACTAATGCCTATATCAGTGCATGGGTTGAACAGACTATTGATCTGGGAACACATACCCTGTTTATTGCACAGGTTACTGATATGCAGGTGCTTGGAAGTGCCCCATCTGCAACCTACAGTTATTATCACAGCAACATCAAACCAAAGCCACAGGAGGTTGGAAAGACACCGGATGGCCAGACTATCTGGAGATGTACAATATGTGGTTACGAATATGTAGGAGAGGAACTCCCGGATGATTTTGTATGCCCTCTTTGTAAGCATCCAGCTTCTGACTTTGAAAAGGTTGTTAAGTAAGAAAGTCGGGGATACAATATATTGATGATTTAATAAATCACCCACAGAACGGTATAACAGGTATCGTTTTGTGGGTGATTTTTATATAATAGGACTTGGGTGTCAAAAACTCATTATCAAAGACTTGAATGGCAAAATGCACAAATAAAGTTGTTTAAATGACTTTTGCGCAACGGAGTGCAAACAACTTTATTTGTGCATTTTGCCAGGTGATGAATTTAAAATGAGTTTTTGACATCCAAGTCATTATAGAAATTTCGTTGAAATTTTTATCTTGTTTGATAGTGTAATTTCTTAAGCTGAAAAGGTACTATATTGTTGAAGGAGGTACTAAGTGTGGATGATTGGCTGATTATTAAAATGTTTTTTGAACGTTCGGAACAGGCAATAAACAGTTTATCCCTGAAATATGGTAATTTATGTAAATCAATATCCTATAACATTTTAAGCAATAAAGAGGA
>JBJEOB010000046.1:0-15890 GCA_051880495.1 Lachnospiraceae bacterium | reverse complement strand
TTCATCTGAGCTTTTTTTCTTTGCCCAGTTTTTTCATAGGTCATTTGACACTATCCACGGTATCATTATGTGCGCAACGAAATATCCTTCCTCTTCACAAAAATCCACAATTCCACCATACTCATCGAGCCTTCTTTGAATTCCCAAAATGCCCAGTCCATGCTTGTTTTTATCAGGCTTACTGGTGTGAAGATGTGGATTATCTGTTAAAACAGATTTATCAATACTATTTTTACAAATGATATTGTACATTTGATTATGAATAAAAATATTTAATTTAATTTTTTTCTCTTTGGAATTACGTGACGCATTGACAGCATTATCGAGCAGATTTATTAAGATGACTGCCACATCTTTTTCCATCGCATCTAGCAGTATCTCACTTATCGTAACATCAAATATAATTTCCTCATTTCTGCACTTAATGGCAAAATCATTTAAAACTGCATTAAGCATTTTGTTTTCATTTGAAAAAATGCATAACCTGTCATCATCAACCACATCACTTTTAAGCAGCTGCATTACCTCTTTTACATTACCTGCTTTTAGCATTTTGTAATACATAGCATTCATATTATTAATGTCATGACGAAGTTTTCTTGCCTCAAAATAATCCTGCTGCCAAATCATGATTTTTTCCTGCTCACTCTCAAACTTATCCCACAGCGTTATATTTTGAATCTTTTCGTAATTCGTTCTTTGTAATATGTAAATCAACACATAGGTTATCACCAGCATAATATCTAAAGCAGCCGTAATGACCTGCACATACCAATCCACGCCATCCGGTATTGCAGCATTAGCCATTTTCCTAACAGCCACAACATGTAAAATGAATCTGGCGATTTCAACAATTACAACATAATTTTTTTCAAATTTCCATTCCCTGTATTGTTTTTTTGAAATAAACCAGCACAGCCAGAACAGTAATATCGTCATATTAAACTGTAGGAAATAAACAGACACTCCAACATAACCACTCATAACCTGTGAATAAATTGACAGTCCCATCAGAAGTCTCGTAGCTATCAATGGTACTAATCTTGAAATATACAATACTAAAAAACATAATCCCATTAAAAGCTCATGCCTTATTACACTCCCTTTTAAAAAGAACCTGCAATAAAGCAGTGCTGAAAAACTGACAACAAAACACATAATGCCAAAATCCTTTATGCATATGAACATTATTGACAACACACCTGAATATAAATATGCACTCAAATTATTATTTTGTCTTGGTTCACACATTTCACATAACACAAATGTAATGACAATACCCTTCACAATACTTAATGCGATAACAACTCCAGTAGAAATTTCCATCTACTCCACCTCCCTTCTTAAAAATCTCATCACTGTCCGGTTAACTTCATCCTGCCGCTCCCTGCTGATATTAAATTTTTCATTATTTTTCAAAACAACAAACCCCCTTCTTATTTGATTAATAAACTCCATATTAATCAAAATTCCCTTCTGAATCTGAACAAAATTCCTCTCTTTCAACATATCAGCGTAATCTGCTGCTTTACCTCTTACGCGTTGTACCCCGTTTACTGTAGAAATGTTTATATAATGTCCACTATTCTCAATGTAAATAATCTTATCCAGCCGAAACTCTACCTGTTTTTTCCCATTCTCAAAATGTACCATTTCAACTATTTTACTGATATCTGTTTTTATATAATGAACAGCTTCGGTTAAATCTTCTCCAATAAACTTTTTTCTTATAAATCTGACAGGTCTCGCATGAATTGCCTGAAAAACAAGGCTTTCATAATTGCTTACAAAAAATATTTTTAAATCAGGATTAACCTTATACAGATCCATTGCAATATTAATTCCATTTTCATTATTCAACTCAATATCCAGAAAGCATCCGTAAGCGTCTTTCACTTCATTACTTGCAAGCATATCCCTTCCGGACACAAAGCTTACAAATTTGCAATCTTCCACTTCACCAATTTCTTCCTTAATTTCTTTTTGAACAATCGAATGTATTCCGGAATCATCATCACATATTAAAAATTTCTTCATATTTCTCCTAACAATCTGCTGTATTTTTCTTAAAGTATATCCAACCCTCCGGCAATTGACAATTAGTCTGGCAGGATATGCATGCATTTGGCAGAATTTACAACGCAATTTCCTATCAAATAAAAAAGAACATATGCCGACTGACATACGTTCTTTTTCGATATCCTTTATTCCCCAAGAATCTTCCTGACTCTCGTCACATTAATACAAAGTGCCTTTGAAATCTCCTCATGTGATTTACCCTGACAGGCTAATCTAAACACATTGCGTTCTATCATTGCCTCTTCCAATTCTTTCTTAAGATAACCAGCCTGTTGTTCAGCACTTTCTGCGCGCTCCTTTTCAGATTCCGTTCTCTGCCTTTCAGTTTCTGCCCTCTGCCTTTCAACCTCCGCCTTCTGCTTCTCAGCTTCTGCTCTCTGTCTTTCAACCTCCGCCTTCTGCTTCTCAGCTTCTGCTCTCCGTCTTTCAACTTCTGTCTTTTGGGCCTGCTCCTGTGTCTTTTTACGTTCAGCCTGTATATCCCAGGCTTCCATATTCTCAAATAAATATCCCATCTGTCTATTTACCACCCTTCTGACACACTCTTCTTTTTCGACCTGTGTTGCATTGACACGTTCGCATAAAGTTCGTATCACCGCTGCAATGATGTTAATAAGTTCCTGTGGTGATTCCTTAACAATCTTATTAATTTCCTCAGCCGGAATCTTTAAATATTCTGTCAAATCCTCTTTTCTTTGAATCTTATTGATCAGCATAATCAATGACATCTCATCTTTTTTGGCCAAAAGTTCCTCGTTCGTATAATCATGATTGCGCACTACAATATACTCATAATCAGGAATATATTTTTCAAAAATATCGTTAAGCATAACACGGTCTTTCAAATGCCTGTCCGCAGTCCATGGTGCAGTTCCTTCGTAATACACAATTGGTATAATAGGAGGATATTTAAAACCCTTATTATCCGTGATTCCATCGCGCTGCGTCTCATCACTCATCTTCTTCTCGTATTCCGCCCATATACAGACCATATATTTAAGAAGCTGTATAGACACATTATAGTCAACCCGGCTTTTATGGTCAATCAGAGAAATGACGTAAACATCCATCTCCTCTCCATCCTGATGTATCCGTACCTTTTTAACCGTATCCGCATTATATTCTACTCCAAAATACGATGTAAAACGTTCCGTCACATCCTCAATATCCTGATCCGTAATATCCTGAAAACCGGGGACATTAATATAATCCCTTAAAAATTGTGCACACAGCTTATGATTTCCCAAAACTGTCTTCGAATTCACATCCTGCTCGTGCTGATTTGTAGATAACCCATTCTGATCCATTCAAATGCTCCTCTCATGCAGGGACAATATCCCTTAATAATCTTGCGTTGACAGGAACGAAGATATGTCATGGTTACTGCCAACATTGTAAAACAAAAATCCGTGAATTGTTGGCGAAATGCCAAGACGCTTATCTGTATAGAAAACAGATGAAAATCCACAAAAAATCCGTAAGAACTTGTTATCAGACGTAACTAATTCTTACGGATTAATAATACTATATTGGTAGTAATATGTCAAGTATGAACCTGATATGCATTAATACTAATTTTTTTATGGATGACAATTTCCACAAGGTTCATAGCCCATGCCAATTACCTCTTCTCTTGTACCGGTATATTCTTTCTTATTCTTATCCTTCATCTGTTTGACACTTTTACATGCTGGATAATGAAATTTCTTAGTATTTGTATTCAAAATATAAACATTCGTAGCTATACTGGATGTCTCTGCAACTGATTCAGTTTCCTTTTCCGTCTGCACTTCTGTTGCTATTTCCGTTTTTTTCTCTGCTTGTGTTTCAGTTATTTGTTCAGTCTGCTTCTCTGTTTGCGTTTCAGTTATCGGTTCGGTCTGCTTCTCTGTTTGTGTTTCAGTTATCGGTTCGGTCTGTATATCCTTTGATTCTTCTGTTAGTGTTTCCGTTTTCTTCTCAGTTGCTGATTCAGTTAATACAGAGTCACTTTCGATAACTGTTCGTGAAATATCACTATAGGCATCAGTAATCATGTCATTATAATCTGCCATTGATTTAACCGTGCTATCATTACCACACGCACCCAATAAAATACTTAATATCATAACACAAAATATTATCATATATTTTCTCACATCAATCATCTCCTACATTATATTACATTTAATAGTTAATATTTTAACGCTTCTTTTCTGATATTGCAACTAAATTTTTCGTAACATTTAACAACATAAATAAACCTTCCGCGAGACGGGGCGAGTGGCGTCCGGTGGACGCCGTGTTACGAGCCGACCGAGCCGACCGATCCGACTTTAGGAGGTGAGACCCGAACCAATGCATCTACATGCATTGGTTCAGAGGTCCACTCGGACCTCTTTATGTCAAAAAGAGCGCATCTGCGAAAATATTACACGTCTAATACCTTCTTTCAGATGCGCTCTTTTGGACATAACAAAAGCGCGAGACGGGAGTCGAACCCGCGACCTTCTCCTTGGCAAGGAGACGCTCCACCACTGAGCCACTCGCGCATACAGCAAACAAAAAAATCATTTGTTTAGTGCCCAGAACCGGAATCGAACCAGTGACACGGGGATTTTCAGTCCCCTGCTCTACCAACTGAGCTATCTGGGCAATTTCAAACGGTACCAAAATGAGACCGCCTGACTATTGTAACATCGTATTTTCTCAAAGTCAATAAGTATTTAGAAGTTTCCTCCATTCCAGCCCCAATTTGTGACCGCCTCATACTTCACATAAATATGATCAGAAGGAATTCCTAAAACACTCTCAAAAATATCGCAAACCTTAGCTGTCATCTGACTAAATGCAGCCTTATTTTCACCTCCAAAAACTTTTACCTCAACAAACGCACTCGGAACACTGTCATCGCCTCTGAAATAAAGATGATACTCATCCTGAAAACCTGTCATAAGCCAGCTTTCGCTCTTACCCGGAATAGTTTCTATAGCCTTCCCAAGTCTTGTCTTTAATTCAATCTCCTGCTCCTTTGAGATTTTTACACTAACCTTTGAATCAATAAATGGCATAATAAAATCCTCCTTTATAAACTATTCTATAGCAGGCATTTGTGATACTACTATAGTTGTGGTATTAAACAATGTTTGCGGGCACAAATTAAGTGGTAATTGTGAGCCGACGGTACTTAGGTGCTGTTATTTGGCACCTTATATACCGCTGCGAGCGAGCATTAGTGCAAACGTACCACTTAATTGTGCCCACCAAACTTTACTATTCTATAGATTTAAAAATTCTGTTAAGCAGCTTAGACTGCCATAATGCGCATAATGAGCATCCACAAACGATAATCAGGCAATACGCATACGAAGTTAGATACGTTAACGCCATTAGAGTTAACGGAAACAGCACCAGAAGTATTGTGTATGGTAATTTGCTGATTGCCAGTAATAAAGCATTTTTAACAGAATTTCTAATAGTATTTTCATATCTTGCAATAAGGGGAAAAAGATATTGCATCATAGCAAATATTACTGCTATTGCCACAACCGTAATAAAAAAACCGGGGAATGCATATGAAGCATCCGACTGAAGCAGCACAATAGCATCATATATCAGCACAGCCAGGATTAATTCCAACGAAATTCCAACGATTATACCTTTTTTGAAATTATCCTTAAATGCCTTAAAATAGCCACGAACAACATATCCCTCTTCTCCCTTGGCCATTTTAAGTGAAACACAATACAGTGCTATTAAAGAATTGCCTATTGTGACAACAGGAATGCATGTAATCAAAAAGACAAGATTTAAAAACACAATATCTCCTATGCGATTCATAAATCCAAAAAAACCGTTTTCCATGTTAATACCTTCTGTCTGTTTCTTAGTATATTAAATAATACAGTAATACTCATTTTATGTCAATTAATTCAGACTATACGCCATCATACATCTGCCTTAGCAAATCACATGATTTACCCATCAATACAAGTTCATCTTCTGAAAGATCAAGTTCAACAATCCGGTCTACACCATTTCGGTTTACAACACACGGTACGCCTGCATATACGTCATGTTGGCCATATTGCCCGTTAAGCTTTGCCGATACGGTAAGTATGCTGTTTTCATTTTCAAAAATAGCCTTTGTTATTCTTGTAAGTGCCATTCCTATACCATAATATGTCGCCTTTTTGGCATCAATTATTTTGTATGCAGCAGTCTTTACCTCATTTGCAATTTTCTCCATCTCTTCATCAGAAAATTCTTCCGGATATCTGGCTGAAATTTCTTTTACTGATTTAGTTGCCAGTAACGCCTGACTCCACGGTACAAATTCCGAATCTCCATGCTCGCCCATAACATATGCATGCATATTCTTCGGGTCAACGTGGAAATAATGGCCAAGCTCATAACGAAGGCGTGCTGTATCCAGAGCCGTACCCGTTCCAAATACCTTTTTTGAATCCATCCCTGATATTTCCTGGGTAATTCTTGTCATTATATCAACAGGATTGGTTGCGATAAGAAAAATGCCTTCAAATCCGTTTTTCATAACATTTCCTACTACAGACTCAAATACCTTTTTATTGCGTTTTAACAGATTAAGCCTGCTTTCCCCGGGTTTCTGCGCAACTCCGGCACATATAACAACTATATCAGCATCCTTACATTCTTCATAACCTCCAACCCTGATTTGCATGTTTGCACGGCTGAATGCAAGTCCGTGATTTAAATCCATTGCTTCTCCCATGGCTCTTTCCATGTCCAGATCGTTTAAAATCAGTTCATTGCAGGTATTCTGATTGACCATCGCATATGCATAGCTCATTCCTACCATTCCGCATCCCACAAGAAAAATTTTACGGTTGTCAATACTCATATAATCCCTCCATACTTTATTGCTATATTTTAGGATATACAGAATATTGCTTTTTATGTAAATTTTGCTATATACATTTTGAGAATCACACGACGCAGGACATATATTAAAAGAAGCCCCGCCGGCATTGGCAAAAGCTTCTTTTAATAATTTATCAGATTATTCTTTATCGTGTTTATCTGCTTCAATAAATTCGATTCCGGTTTCTTCCTCAATGTCAGAATCCGCTTCATTTACCTTGTCAGAGCTTTCTGTGTCACAAGCCTTCTTATCATTCAAACGCTCCATATATTCCGCAGCATCATCAGGCATATCGTCAAGGTTCTCTGAACCAACATCTACCTGAAGCGGTGCCTTCTTAAACAGAATGTCATACATTACAGGAATAATATAAAGTGTCATCAATGTCGCATATGCAAGACCACCTACGATAACCAGTGCCATACCTCTTCCCATCTGGCTGCCCATGTCATCTCCAAATATCAGATATGTCATTGCAAGAATTGTAGTAAGGGCCGTCATAAGTATCGGACGCATACGTGTCTTTCCTGTAGCAACAAGTGCTGTTCTTCTATCAAGTCCTCCAATACGAAGCTGATTAGTATAATCAACGAACACAATACCATTATTAACAACTGTACCAAGAAGCACTACAAATCCCATCAGAGCCATCATTGACAGAGGTTCACCTGTAAGCCATAATGCCAAAAAGCCTCCTGTAAATGCCAGCGGAATTGTAAACAATACGATAAACGGGCTAAGCAGGCTCTGGAACTGCGCTACCATTACAAGGTAAATAAATGCAACACCAAGAAGCATAACCAGCGCCATCTGTTCTACCATTTCGTTAACGGTATCATATTCACCACCAATATTAAAGCTGCATCCGGAAGGAAGTCCATTCTCCTGATACTCCTTAAGAAGAGGTTCTAACTGTCTGGTTAACAGCGTTGTATTATATCCCTCTTCAACATTTGCTGTCACAGTGATATATCTGCTCTGATTTTCACGGCTAATCGAGGTTACACCATCTTCAACCTGAAGTTTTGCAAAATCACTCAGTTTATAATCATTCGTTACGGTATCTCCGTCATCGTCTGTTTCGCTTACGGCAAACGATATATCCATAAGGTTTTCATAGGTTACCGGTTCAAAATTATTAACGACTTTTATATCCATTTCAACACCGTCAATTGTAACCTTGACTGCCGTAGACTCTGTTGTCATCTTTGTGGCAACTTCCTGGTAAATCTGTGCAACAGTCAGTCCTTTGCTCATTGCAAGATCCTTATCAAGTACAACATGAAGTACCGGATCACTTGCCTCCTGACCGTTGGAAATATCAATATATCCGGGAACTGTTGCAATAATATCCATTACCTCTTCACTTACATTAAGAAGCTCGTCAAGATCTGTTCCGTAAATATTTAACGAAAGACCACTGCCAAGCATCGTTGACATTTCTGACATACCTGTTGATACAGTAAATTCATTTTCAGAATCATTAAGAATCTCAGAGGCAGCTTTATTCATTTCAGACACAATTGCATCAATTTCGCCTTTACCTGCATTTTCATTTTCAGTAGTAATCATTATAGAATACGTCAGATAATCATCCTCTGAAACGGCTGCCATTGACGAAACCAAATTGGTTCCGTTGCCTGCCATAATACCAACAGAGCCTACGCCATCTATCTCAAGGAAGCGATTCATCAATTCATCCGTTCTGGCGTATGCATCTTCTCTTGTCGTATCCTCCGGGTAATTAATCATTGCTTCCAGCTGGTTACTTGTCATTTCAGGAATAAGTACAATTCCCATACGCAAAACCTGCCATATACTGAAAACTAAAAGTCCAATTGCAAGCATTAACGGCACTATCTTAACCTTCAGGCAGAATTCCAGACTCTTTCCGTAAAGTTCCTGAATTTTATCAAACCAAGGATGTTCTTTGGGTTTTGATTTACGAAGCAGTGTTGAACCTGATGCCGGTACTACCGTCATTGCAATCAGCAATGAAGCAAGCAGACAGAAAATAATTGTAAGGCACATCGGCAGCATCAGTTCTCTTACCATACCGGTTGTATAAATCATCGGTAAGAAAACACACACTGTTGTAAGTGTTGATGCCATAACAGCACCACTTACCTGCTTTGCTCCTGCAACTGCAGCCCTTGGTGCACTGATTCCACGGCTTCTGAGACGGTAGATATTTTCTATAACAACAATCGAATTATCTACCAGCATACCGATACCAAGCGCCATTCCTGATAATGACATCATATTAAGCGATATACCTGAAAAATACATTGCAACAAGTGCAGTAAGAACCGATAACGGAATACTGATTGCAACAACAATCGTCGGCAACACATCCTTTAAGAAAATCGCAAGAATCACGATTGCAAGGATTGCACCAAGTACCATACTCTGCACTACGCTCTTGACAATCAGGTTTATATAGTCACCCTGATCCATCATGATTAAAATTTTAAGACCATCATATTTATCCTCTAATTGTGTAATAAGCTTTTTACACAATTTAGATACATCATTTGTTCCCGCAGTACTGCTCTTAAATACTGATAAAATAACTGCCTGTTCACCGTTAAGGCGTGCATAGGTTTCAGCAGAATTATCAATAACAGTTACTGTTGCCACATCGCTTAATCTTATGTCACCTATGTCATCAATGTGACACAACACTATTCCTGACAATTCTTCGACACTTTCGTAATTATCACCAACTTTTACGAGCCATGAATTGTCATCCTTGTCATCCACATATCCTGCCGGCATTGAAAAGTTCTGTGCATAAATCAGTCCTGACAGTGTAGATAATGATAATAAAGAATCTGCATTTGCAGAACGAAGTGCCTCTTTTTTCGTCTTTTCATACTGTTTTAGGCCATCTTCATAGCTCTCCCAGCCTTCATCTATCTGTTTTTGTCCGTCTTTGATGGAATCCCAGCCATCATCAAGTTTTTTTTCTGCATCATCAAGCTGGTCATCAGCCGACTCTAACTGTTTTTTTGCAGTTTCAAGTGCAGTTTCACCTGCTGCTATCTTCGCCTTTGCTGCACCAAATTCAGCTGAAGCTTTCAGTTTAGCTGCTTCTATATCCTTATAGTCAACTCCCGATGCATCGAGAAACTGCTTATAATTCGCAACAATTGATTCAGTTACCTGAATTTCTATCTTAAGAGCCGATACTTCAGACTCATACTGATCAAGGGTAACCTTCATCTGCTTATATATTTCCGAATCAGGATCCGGCGGCATAGAAGCCTTTAATGATGCAATTGCTGTCTCTAATGCCTGTAGCTGCGCCTGCTGGTTAGTTAATTGCGCCTGTTGTGCAGCCAGCTGGTCCAAAGCTTCCGTTACCTGTGCAAATTTCTGGTATGCTTCTGCTTCCTGCTTTTCAAGCTCCTGCTTTGCCAGTGCCAGTTCATCAACAGACATTCCCCACTTCATCCAGTTCTCCCAGAGTTCCTGGCGTCCGTCCTCAATTTCCTTCTTTCCGTCAATTAATTCTTTCTTCCCGTCATTAAGCTCACCCTGGGCATCCTGAAGCTTCTTTTTTGCCTCATCCAGATCTTCTAACGCATCTGCGAATGCATCATTTGTCTTTGCAAGAATCTTATCATTCAATGCATCTATTTTCTCTTTATCAAGTTCCACCTGAATGGATTTTTCAATCAAACCTAATGAAGAAACATTAGCCACACCATCCTGACGTTCAATCTGTGGAGTGATTTTTTCTTCAACGAATTTAGAAAGTTCTTCTATATCCATTCCATCATAAGCAATTGCCAGATACTGTGTTGCCATCATATCTGTACTAATTTCAACAATAGACGGTGTTCCGCATTCCTCCGGAAGTACATCCTCAATAGAATCAATAGCACTTGAAACTCGCACCATTGCACTATCCATGTTGGTATCATCCTGAAATTCAAGCTGAACAAGTCCGTAGTTTTCATTTGCCACTGACATAACATTCTTCACTCCGGAAATCGTTCCAAGAACTGATTCCAGCGGCTCGCAAACCTGTGATTCAACCTTTTCAGGGCTGGCACCGGGATATGTTACTATTGTAACCAGATAAGGCATACTGATTTCCGGAAGCAGATCCAGTTTCATCTTGGATAAACTTACCCCGCCCAATATCAACATAACTATAACCATAACCAATACAGTAAAGGGTTTTTTTACGCTTAATTTAGACATTTTCTCTCCTCTTTATCTTTCACTCTGACAAAATTTTCAATTATACAAAGTATACTTAATTTTAAAAACGTTATCAATAAAAAATAACAAGTTTATAAATATTTAATATTTTTTATAAATGTGCACCGCAAGTCGCACTTAAAAAGGCAGTTTTACGGATAAATACCGTAAAACTGCCTTTATGCAATACCTCAAAATGGATGGAGGTGGATTCGAACCACCGAAGCGTGTCGCAACAGATTTACAGTCTGCCCCCTTTGGCCACTCGGGAATCCATCCAATTTTTATCAACAAAGTAATTTATACCATAAATTAAATGTTATGGCAAGCACTTTACTGACACATTTCAGCAACAAGATTTAATATAAATCCGTAATAATCCTTCTTTATATTAAGACCATTTGTTGATAATGCAGCCATCAGACTTCCATCACTTTCTGAAATTGACTTATTTACATTAAGGAACTTTATGCCATCCATAGTCGACAGTAATTCATTAAGATTAGCCACTTCTGTATTCTTAATTGAGATACTGCTCTTTGCCTCAAATGTTGTGGTCACAGGGAATGTGGAAATAACACATATCTGCGCATTAGGAAGCTTTTCTTTAATTGCCGCTATGAATTTCTGATAATTTTCATAAACCTTCTGTCCTGTACTGCCTTCATAGTTAAGGTCATTAATACCAATTTCAATAAATACCTTTGACGCATTGCTTGATGCAATCTGTGAAACTGCATTAGATGTTGCCTTACTTATAGTCCAGTTAACATTACTGATAAGTTTATTGGAAGGAAGCATCTTGTACAGATCAATTCCGGCAACAAATGTATCACCAACAAATACTGCATCCTGATAAAATGTTTCGTAAATAAATTCTTCCTGTGTAGGATTCTTTACTATATCCGTAGCCATTGTAGGTGGTTCAGTAGCAGGCTCCTCTGTTGTTGTCTCAGGTTCCACAGTCTGCGTCTCTGTAGGCATTTCCTCCGAAGTCTCAATTGGTGTTGAAGATTCTGATTGAATAATATTATCACCCGGTTTCTTATCCTTCTTACCGCCAACTGCTTTTATAACGCCTATTACGATTGCAACAACCAGCGCAAATACAATCAAAATCAGGAATATAAATTTCTTATATTTATGCCATGCCCTTTGCATCTTGTTACGTTTAATATTTCTGTTCATTCTTTCACACCTCAATCCGTAATGACTTTACGAAGTACAACCGCAGATGTTCCTCGCAAACCTATATCCAACATACCATTGTTCAGTTCATAATAAAGTGACATCGTACTGTAATCATTTTCAGTAGTAACCATAAGCTGTTCAAGAACACAATTTTCCTCTGCTCCAAGTTCCCACACCGGAACGATTACCCTTCTCTCGTCTTCACTGTTATTAATAATTACTATTATAATATTATCTTCATAAAAACGTCCATAGCAAATTAAATTATAATCAGCCACCAGTTCCTTTAGTGACCCTTTAATAATTGCAGGATTTTCTTTATGTATTTTAATTATATCCCTATGAAATGCTATAAGGTCTTTGTCTTCTCTTCCCCATGGATACGTTCTTCTGTTATCCGGATCTGTCCAGCCGCAGACACCTGCCTCGTCACCATAATATATTGTAGGTGCACCCGGCCACGTCATCTGAACAACAACTGCTTCCCTGAACACGCCCTTGTGTATTCCCTGGTTGGCACTCTCACTGCCCCTGTTGGCAACCCTGCCCACCTGCCTGTTAGTTCTGGTGAGGAATCTTGAATGGTCATGATTTGATAATTCATTCATGCTTACAGACACAGCCTGCGCTCCCATACGGGATTTATTATGCATCATACCATCGAAAAAATATCTTGAATTACCAAGCATATCTCCACGGTATTCATCGCTGTGCTTTTCCATGCCTGTAAGAAACCATGTAAGTGGTTCCATAAAAGCATCATAATTCATTATTGTATCCCACTGGTCGCCACACAGCCAGTCATGGGAATCTCCATAATTTTCGGCGAGTATTATTGCATTTGGATTAGCTTTTTTTACTGCTTTTCTGAATTTTCTCCAAAACTCATGGTTATACTCTGCGCTATGCCCTAAATCAGTCGCAACATCCAGTCTCCAGCCATCACAATTATATGGTGCAGATACCCATTTTGCGCCTATACGAAGGATATAATCCTCCAGTTGCGCAGACTGTTCATAATTTAGCTTAGGTAAGGTATCATGCCCCCACCAGCCTTCATAATTGCCATTTCCCGGCCACTGGCCGCCATCAAATCCAAAGTAGCTGTTATATATGCTGTCCTTGTCCCAGTAGGCACCCTGTTCGTAGTCTTCCCCACTGCTTCGGTATATTCCTTCACGGTCGAGCCATTTGTTAAATGAGCCGCAGTGATTAAATACACCATCTATAATAACCTTCATTCCACGCTTATGTATCTCATCAACAACATGCGCAAAAAACTCATTGCTTGCTTCAAGATTCTTCCTGCTTGTCACTCTTTTAATATATTTGGTTGCATGTGTGTTATCCCTGTCACCCTCATTAAGTACTTCTCCCTCATCTTCAATAATAACTCCAAAATGAGGATCTATATAGTCATAGTCCTGAATATCGTATTTGTGGTTAGACGGGGATACAAATAATGGATTAAAATAAATCACATCTACGCCAAGGTCCTTAAGATAATCAAGCTTATCCAGTACACCCTGCAAATCTCCGCCATAGAAACTTCTGATATCAACAGCTTTGGGATATGCATACCAGTCTTTTATTTTTTCAACACCTTCACCAATATATGAATATTCACGGTCTACAACATCATTACCGGTATCGCCGTTACAGAACCTGTCAACAAATATCTGATACATAACGGCACCTTTGGCCCAATCAGGTGTCTTATACCCCGGTATGATGTTAAAATTATAATAAGCATTAAGCTTTTTGTATCCGCCTGCCCTGTTATAATATAAAACCGTCTTACCGGTCTCTATTCTGAAATAATATTCAAACGGCTTCTCCCCTGCATTGAGCTTAGCCTCGTAGTAATCAAACATTGTGTCCGAGTAGGAACGCTTCATCAGATATTCCCTGTCGGCTGCTATTAAATATACTTTATCGACATTATATCGATAGGTTCTGAATTTTATTGTAACATCTTCATTAAAATCCGGTTCTGCCGGTATTCTGAAATTGACTGTCTCGTCACTGAACAAAGCCCTTCTGTTAAGAACAGGCTTTGAGTTAGACATATAGAACAGTTTCTTTTCATATGGCAGAAATGAACCCATCTCTTTGGATATTATCATAAAAGCACCTCTTAAATCTACTGTCACTATTTTACCTTTTATTTACACATAATTCAAGGATATTTTTAAACAGTAAAAAGGACAGTGATTCGGGGCACTGTCCTTTTTGGAGAAGGTATTCATTTTATTATGGGTATAATAAAAATATATAATGTATTGGGGGTTTTTACAATTATGAGTATAACAAATAAAATACAATAAGTGTTAACAAACTTGACGAACTTTATAAAATTTTTTTGTGCATTTTGTACAAATTTGTTACCTGTATTGATACAATTTTATTTTTTTAATTGCGTTACCCCTTTAATTTAATAATATTCAGCACCGTTTTCTAAAATAATGCTTCAAACTCTTCTCTGCCTATTTTTTCTTTTTCAACAAGAAGTGCGGCGCATTTGTGAAGGACTTCCAAATGATCAACTATCATTCTTCTTGCCTTTGCATAACAGTCATCTATTATCTTCTTAACCTCTTCATCTATGGTTCCTGCAACATTTTCGCCATATGGTCTGTTCTGTGCAAGATCTCTTCCCAGAAATACCTCATCACTGTTGGTCTCATAATTAATCATGCCAAGGCGTTCCGAGAAACCATACTTTGTAACCATTGCTCTTGCCGTTTCAGTCGATTGTTTGATATCCTGTGAAGCACCGGTTGTCACATCATCAAAAATAAGTTCCTCCGCAATACGTCCGCCAAGGCCTACTATTATATCCTGTAACATCTTACCCTTGGTGTTGAACATTTCATCTTTTTCAGGAAGCGGCATTGTATATCCTGCAGCACCATTTCCTGTCGGTATGATGGAAATAGTATGAACAGGCCCTACATCAGGCAATAAATGGAATAAAATCGCATGTCCTGCTTCGTGGTACGCCGTAATTCTCTTCTCCTTGTCAGAAATAACACGGCTCTTCTTTTCAGCCCCTATACCAACCTTAATAAATGCCGAATTAATATCTTCCTGGGCAATATATTTCTTTTCGCTTCTGGCAGCCAATATTGCCGCTTCATTAAGAAGATTTTCAAGGTCTGCACCTGTAAATCCGGCAGTAGTCTGCGCAACATTATTTAAGTCAACATTATCAGCCAATGGCTTATTCTTGGCATGAACATCAAGTATTTCCCTACGTCCCTTTACATCAGGTCTTCCAACGCTTACCTTTCTGTCAAAACGTCCCGGACGAAGTATTGCAGGGTCAAGTATATCAATCCTGTTGGTTGCTGCTATTACTATAATGCCTTCGTTTATACCAAATCCATCCATTTCGACAAGAAGCTGGTTAAGTGTCTGCTCACGTTCATCATGGCCGCCACCCATACCTGAGCCTCTTCGCCTTGCAACAGCATCAATTTCATCAATAAACACTATACAAGGTGCATTTCTTTTGGCATCTTCA
>JBJEOB010000045.1:0-3353 GCA_051880495.1 Lachnospiraceae bacterium | reverse complement strand
ATTCTACACCCTGCCGGAACTTCTTGGCATTCTTGGCTTTGTAATACACCACAAGTCGGAGTGCTATGCCGCCTGCCACTCCAATCAGTAAATCTCTTGGGTGGAAGCTGGGCAGGGGATTGGCAAACAGCTTATCAAAACGGTTCATGACTGCCATCATCTTATCGGAAGCATTTGTCCCCTCCGATACTCTCCACAGCCATGCCACTTTGTCACAGAAATACCCAGCAAAGATATAGGGCAGATTCAAAAGCACCAGCTTCTTGGTTTCCATACCGCCTGCTTTTGCTTTCAGATTTTTCGGGATAGCTTTCAGGTCTTTGGTTATGCCATCAATGATGTTACTCAAAGGCTCTGTCCCCTGTCTTTATTCTTTTCCCGGCTCCGTTCTCTGTTCTTATTCTGTGATACTGCATCCCTGAAGCGTTTCAGTTTCTCCCTTACGGAAGTCCTGCCCTTTCGTTTCTCATTACCATAAACAAATTCTTTGAATGCCTGTGCTACCGCATCGGCATCCCTGCCCTTGAAAAATACCACATATTTCGGCGGGTCCGTTGTCTTGTCTTTCTTAACGGCGAAATCAACATTATATTTACGAGCTACCCGCTCAAAGGATTTGATATTGCCATCCGTCACTTCAATAGACGAAACTCCCACGCCTTCGCCAACCAGCTTTTTCACAGAAGTTTTACCATGCGTTTTCTGTGCTTTCTGCCTGCGGTGGTTCAAGTACATCCGCATTGCAACCTTCAAGACGTTGGCATCCAGTTTAGCGGTCTTAATTACAAGAGCGATTGTTTTCTGCGTTACTTCCTCTTGCATAAGTACCTCCGATCTGCATTTCCATGTGCGTATGCTCCGCTAAGGTGGAACATACAGCCGATGTAATAAATACCTCATAATTCTCCTTTCCGCTTCTGGACATCGTGTCCAAAAGCAATAAAAAAAGGGCAGCTACAAATCTCTCGACTTATAACTGCCCTGACGCTGTTGTGTTTTTAATTATATGCTTCATCTCAACAAAACTGAAATTTTGCGTTATACTTTCATTAATTGCGTAATATCCTCTGCCATATCTGTATTATTACTCAATTGCTTCTTCAATAATTTCAATAATTGCTTTTTCAGTTTTCATATATTCATTCTGCTCTAATATGAAATTATCCAACTGCTCAATTATTGAACAGTAATAATAATCGATTTCATCTTCTAAGCCATCCGCCACACCACCGTCCTCATCATACTCAATATATCCCACTGTGAGTTCTACTGTTCCTTTTGCTATTATTTCTTTTTCATCAGATAGACTAATATCAATCCATTCTTTATCACCTGCAGATGGACTAATATTAATTTCATCTATTTTCAAAAATAATTTTTGGTCATCAATCCCCAATATCTCAATATCAGCTCCATATCCTATACTATCTGGAAGATTTGTTATTTCCATTTTTCTTGACGCATCCTGATATTTGAAATCTATCCATTTCTCAATCTCTGCTATTTCTTCTTCAGAAATGTCATCTTCATCAATTATTCCTGGGAAATCTGTAATCTCTTCCAACTTTGAAGAAATAATGCATATTATTTTTTTGATCTTATCTCTATCCGAAAACAATTCCAATAACGAATCATATGTGCTTGATATATCTTCATACTCCCCATGCAATTCATTAATGCAATTAAAGCGCTCGATAATGTCCTCTGACATTTTCGATTCCGCAAGATTTTCCTCAAGATATGTTGCATAATCACCCAATGGATTCAGTCCTACCGATTCACGATCCATATCCTCAAACTCTTGCTCGTAATCATATTCATATTCATATTCCGAATGAGATTCTATCTCATATCTCTCTTTTCTTGAATCTCCGCCTAAAATTATTTTAAATGGTAATATCTCAAAACTATTTTCTGCTCTGTTAATTTCAATTCTACAAGCAAAATTCGCCTTATGCTTTTCTCTAATTCCAATAGTTTCCACATAAACATACTTTTTTTCTTCTGAATCCCATGGCGCATTATCATAGTCCTCGTAAAAACAATCCATAATAAATACACCTTGGCATTTTAAAGTTACAATGGATTTATCGTCATCGATTTCATCAACAGAATGAATTCCAATAGTTATATCTGATAGACTGTTCAAGTAAGTTTCGGTATAATCATATCCCTCAGTTAACCCTTTTCTATCATGTGATAACCCAATTACATTTATCTCCACATTATTCTTTATGTATTGAGCTAAATATGATTCAATATCAGATTTTTGGGCTGTTACAAAATCTTTTGTAGCCGCATAAAATTCTTCCTGTGTATTCATTTCACTGTATAATGCTCCTAAAGAAGAAAAGAACAGATGATTATCCCATGACTGACAGGCTTCTACAAACCCTTTATCATCACTTATTATCGCAACCATTTCTTCACGTCCAAATCTCTCTCTGATTTGATTTGCTATAAATGCATCTGGAAACTCTTTTCTCTTTTTCTCACCAGTTTGAAATGGAGCTCGGATTTCAAAATAATCGTCTATTATTGCATCCAAATCTATTTTACTAGTATCAAGAATCTCCGCATCCAAATCTGCTATATACTTATGTAGCAGATCTATACTCTTCTGACTTATTTCAGCCTTATCAGTACTTAAATCCAGAATATGCCCTAATCCCAATTGTTTTATTTGATAATCAGTTGCTGTCTTCAAAGCATCTGCTCTTAGCTTTCGCATTAGAGAGCATATAGTAACACCTCTTTGAGCAATATGTTTTTCTGCTTCTTTAACTACTATATTACTTAATACAACTTTCACTTTTCCTTTTTTTACATAATTTACTAAAATTTGAAGCGTACTCTTTTCATTGAAATCAAAGTTTGCTGCATCCAAAATATTAGTATCTACTGTCACATAAATAGGATATTTTATCATTTCTCATTATTCCTTTTTCATTTTTACTATTCTCACTATAGTTGTATCTTAATACCACTCTGGTCTTATTAATTTGATGTACTCTACATAACCAAAAAGCAAGTGTAAAATTCTGCATACATCGTTCCATCTTTACACTTTATATCATCAAGTAATAGTGCTTGAAACAAAACATCCCCCACATTCTCAAGCCTGACCATCCCATACTCTTTTTCCGTAAAGCCTTCAATCTGCATCCCCTGTACGGCAGCCTCTTTCCTCTCCACCAGACAATGCGTATACAATGCCATGATATACTTGTCTGACATCAGAAAGGCATATGTTTCATTCCCTTGATATGTATATCGGCACTTTTCCAGATTTTCTTGTGGTATATCGAAATAACATCTGACCGTTTCCAGATATACATCTCCATTATACTGCG
>JBJEOB010000044.1:0-3358 GCA_051880495.1 Lachnospiraceae bacterium | reverse complement strand
CAACCATATCAAGGCATATATAAAACGGATTCAACATTTTACGAGATGTTAACAGTAAAATAAATTCAAGTTTGTAAGGATGACGGCAAAATTCCCATTGTAAAGATAGGAATTTTTACATAACAAAACTAAATTCACAGGAGAAGGATAAAATGAGTTTACATATTGAACCTTTTGCAGCTAATGTTTCTAACATTGAAGGACTCAAAATAATAAGTGTCAAAATGGTCACCGATAATCGCGGTACCGTTCGTGAATTATATCGTGGCAGTGTATATTCTGAAATTCTTCCAGAAACATTTACAGGATGGAAGCAAGTTAACCTTACCAGAACCAAGAAGGGAGCTGTTCGAGGACTTCATGGCGAGGCAATGTCCAAGCTGGTTACAGTGGCTTATGGTTCTGTTTTTGGTGTGTATGTCGATACAAGACCTGATAGTAAGACTTTCGGCGCTGTTCAGACTGTACATATAACACCTGGTGTTCAAGTATTTGTTCCGCAAGGTGTTTGTAATGGTTTTCAGGCATTAGAAGATACAGAATATCTATACTTCTTTGACAATGAGTGGGCTCCCGGAATGCCAGGTACAGCCCTTTGCCCGCTCGATCCGGAACTGGGAATCGAATGGCCGATTTCTATTGATGCTAGTAATCTTAATCAGATTTCTGAGAAAGATTCTAGGGCTCCAACGCTTAAGGAACTTTGTAAGAGTTTAGGGATAAATTGATTGAAAGGACAATTAGTATATGAAATGTGAAAAATGTGGTTCTATGAATACTATGGAGGGTAAACTTTCGACCGGATTGGGAGGATTAGTTTTTACAACCTCAAAATCTCAAAAAAGCTTCCTTTTACAAAAAATTATTCGGTATTAAAGGCTTATGGATGCAAAGATTGCGGAGCTGTTTTCGATATTTCAATGGAGAATTCAAAAAAATTAGATGAAACTCGATAATTCAATATAATTGTTTTTCTATCTATGCAAAAGATATCGACTGCTTTCAAGTTGAGGATGAGAAAATGAAAGGAAGATACATATATTATGGCAAATTATGAAAATGAGAAGAAAGAAATAGTGGATTGGCTTAAACATCCAAATGAACTCGGGAAAGCACCTTCTAAAATTGAATTTGTGAAGGAGTTTACAGATGAGGACGAGGTTCATTGTTTGATTTTCAGATTTAAGTCAGGACTGTTTTCACCTTGGCTTATGGCTATACACAGTGATTCGGGAATCTTTAGCGAGCTGGAGAAATATGATGAAGCTAATGATATTGAACAGGCGTCAAAGATGCTTGATTATTTAAAACAGTATTGGAAGAATATAGCACTTAATGAAGAAGAAAAGAAGCTGCGTGCAGAAAAGGCAGAGAATTTTCATGCGTTTGTTCTAAAGAAAGAAGCAAAGTTTGAACCGGATTTATTTGTTGAAATGTTTGAAAAGGAATGGGGAGAGAAACTTCAGAATTCAGATGGAGAGCCTGATTCAGACACAAATAAAGAAGTAAGAGAGGGAACTGATGCCAGAATTTATTGCAGTGAGAACGGAATCAGACTTATTATCGGATACATGGATTTTGCTATTCCGGACGATGAAGCTGTAACAAATGCCAAATACAATTATATGTGGCCGGCCGGAGCGGATGTGGCAGCAACCCATACAGCTCATGAGGTTGTATTTACTTCAGGTGGCGATAGCATAAAAGAGAGAGCTTTTTTCTATTCCAAGGTGATTTCTACGTTATGTAAGATGGAGAATAATATTGGATTATATGCGAATGGCGTTGTATATGAGCCAAAGATGATTGTACAGATGTGTGAGCATGTCAAGGAAGAAAGGCTACCAATTCCGGCACTTGTATGGTGTGGCATAGGTAAGGAAGAACAGGGACTATCGGCGTGGACAGATGGAATGAAGCAGTTTGGATTCGATGAGATGGAAATCATTAACTCAGATAAGAAACCATCCGAACTTCAGGGCTTCATGCTTTTACTTGTAGATTATTGTATTAGCAATGATATTGGATTTCACGATGGTGAGTCTGTTGGACTCACAGCAAGTGTACAGCTTAAGATTGAGAAGTCCAAGGGCTATAATGTTAACGAAGATGGAGAGACATTAAAACTTAATATAATGTAGTTTGTGTTACATAGGTGAATCATGCGGATTGGCTACAGGTTTATGGAGATGATTATGAATACGAAAAAAATCAGTGGAATTATCTTAAAAATAGTATTAGCACTTATTGCATGTATTCTTTTGTTTACATTGGTAGTGTTTATTAATCACAAAATAAGAACGGCACATGAAATGGATATGCTGAAAGATAGAGGATACTATAATCCGGTTTCTGTCGGCGATTATTCACTGAATGTTGCAAAGTTTGGCAACGAGAACGGAAAGCATACTATTATCGGGCTTGCAGGTCTTGGTTCGGGAGATTTTTCTGTAGCAGCAAGACAGATGACATCATATTTTGAAGAAGATAATCTTGTGGTTTTTGTTGACCGTGCAGGATATGGATTCAGTGATGACACCAACAATGAAATGACACTTGAATATATTGTTGAGGATTATCGAAAGGCACTACAAAATGCAGGTATAAAAGCCCCATATATTCTTATTCCGCATTCAATCGGAGGTGCTTATGCAAATTACTGGGCAAGTAACTATCCTGATGAAATTGAAGCAATTGTTTTTGTTGATGGCAGTCAGTTGTCAGCAGATGCATTTGATGATGAGCCTGTTACAAAAGTCAAAGCAGGTGACCGGGCATTGGCATTGCTTGCCAAAATCGGTTTCAGCAGATTCGTTTTGAGAGATTACTATTACCATCTTCCTGATAATTATTCTGACGAAGAACAAGAACTCTGTGATGCACTTATGTATATGACATTAGATTCAATCGCAACAGTTTCTGAATCGGGATTACTTGCTCAAAACGGACGGGAAGCATTTAACGGAATAATCACAAATGATATCCCTAAGCTGTATATCTGTGCAAGCTGGGGCATTCAGACCAAAGAAGAACTGATAGAATACAAAAAATGGATAAATCGTCAGATAGAGATTAACAATTTTGTTATGAAGCCACGTTCATTGGAACAGGACGATGAAGAAGTTAAGGAAGTTCTTGATATCTATGAAGGGTTAAGAAATGATGTGATTTATCCTTACGCAGAAAAAATGGGCAACTGCGAGATTGTATGTCTTGCGGGTGACCATATGATTTACGAACAGAAACCCAATGAATGCGGGGAGATTATCAAAAAATTTATTGATGAATTAGAGTGATAAATAAGAAGTTGACGGGTTAGATATAACAACCAGCCATATGATTTGGGAGCCACGCTTAC
>JBJEOB010000043.1:0-3380 GCA_051880495.1 Lachnospiraceae bacterium | reverse complement strand
ACTAGCCAAATAATGAGAGGGAAAGCTTCCTCTCTCTGTTCATGCGTTTATTCTGGTATGCTATTCATATCGTCTTGTCTCACCTCATCATTTTCATGTTAATCTACTTCTTCGAGTGAAGAAATAGACGAAATCTACTCTATTTTCGATTTCGTCTGAATTTCTGTTTTTCTTCGCTGTTACAATAAACTCCGAGGATTAGCTTCCTTCCAAATAACACAATTAGTACTCAATAGCTATTGATTATTATGGGGCGCCACACCGGACAGGCGGATCCGCCGCACCATATTATTCAGCTGTCCCTACTATCTCGTTGTTTACGCTTAGCTACTGCTGTTACCAACAGCAACTCAAAACTCACTTCTGGTGGATTGGTTAGTTCCTTTCCAGACAGGATTTCCACCTGCATTATTTCAAGCCCTTGCAGGGCGCTCTGTCTGACACCCAGTGCACCTCGACATTTCCCTAACTCCGAAACTTTCTCTGCCTCAGATGATTCGCAAAATATCCAAATGCAATTGTCATAAAGAAAAATTTCACACCGGCATTTGTATATTCCAGTGCCGTATTTATCCACGAATCTTTCAGTTCCACTGTATCTTCCAAAATTCCAATACGGACTGCATCACTTACTTTCAAGGCATTATAATTATGCAGAAAATATATAGCCGATATATCCAGAGAAACCTCCAGATAATTCAAAAACAGAAGAATCATAGAACGTATTACATTTGCAGAAGGTTTTTGAATATCCGCCAAGATAATCAGTAAAAGAAGATATGTAATCGTATCCACCATCATATATGCGGTTGAGAATTCCAGCAAGCGTATTTGCCCCGATGTATAATTAATACTTTTTGAACACCACAGAACTAAGACGGGGTATGCACATTTCATGGCTGTAAACAATTCGACTACTGTACGGCGTCTTTGCCAATCATAGCGACCAATTAGATCTTTCAGTACCAAGATAGGAAAGAATAACAACCGTACAAACATCATTATAAACCGAAATAACCACGCAATGGCAAAATAACCACGCATACTATCATATCTGACAATTTCAGCCATATATCTCAAATGAGCAGTTATAGAATACTGATAAACTACTTTTTTTCCTTTATCAAAAAGAGGTTTGTACTTTTTTAGGATTTTCTCTGCATAATGAGATTTACGGTATTGTTCCTTTCCATCTGTATCATAAATGCAAAAAATGACTTCTTCCAGAGATGCCATATTAAACAATTCCGGATCTTTTTCTTTCCAGTTCACTAACGCATTCCCAACGGAAGCAATTGCAATCCTTATAGCCAACTCCGGAGGAAAACTATAGTTTCCAGATCCAATAATTGGAATCACAATAGATTTGATATCGGGATATTTTTTCAGAATATTTACGATTTCCGTATAACATGATTCCAGGATATTCACACGGGAACTGGAACATAATAACCACTTTTTTGAATCCCTGTCATAGATCGATCCAACTGCATGAATCACATAACGGCAGAAGTTCCCTCCTGAGGTAACAACAGCTTTTCCTCTTTCACAACGAAATACTTTTTCGTTTCTATCTTCATTACCATCCAGTTGTCTTCGAATTAAGTCCTTAAATTTAGTTCCATCGGAAGATACCGCATTAACCGCATTATGTATGCATTTATCAACGCCCGGTTCATTTGACCCCATAAGTGTAGGATCTGCCGCATTTACCACAGCATCAATATTTTTTCGCTTTGTAAGTTCCACAATTTCTTCTGAACACACAAAAATCATATCTGATATCCGCTTGTCTACTATATCCATTTTCTTCTGTTATACCTCTCTTAACGAATTGCCAATGATGGTGGGTATATCCCAAAACGTTCTATACTTATGTCTCCTTCTTTGCGTTATTAAAACTGGCTAAGAAAATCATCGTCAGTATCAATCCAAACTGAATTCACCTGTGCTTCCATGATCTTTCGCTTCTGTTCAGCTGGAATTTCCGAAAAATATCTATTTTTCCCGTTTAACTCCAATCTAATCTTTCCGCTTAAAAATTGAAACAAATCAGTTTCCTCACAAGTTAACAAGATATAATATGTCTCATTCCTCTTCAAGCATAAAATACTTCTGGGATAACAATTATTTTCTGCCATCCACAAAAGTTGGTTACAAGAAAAGAAATCATGAATATCACGATTATATTCTTTAACACAAACATATCCTTCTTCATATGCCAGAATCCACTCTTTTAGACTTTTCCAACAAAAAATATTTCTGATTTTCTTCATAAATTCACCCCATTTTTACTATATATTAAAATTATATATCAAAATGGGGTGCACATTTTATCAAAACAAAGAGCTTTTTCCTAAATTCTTTCGACGATATTTGACAGTTCCGGATAAATCATATCTTTAGTTAACCCCATAGCTTTCAGCCAATCGGCAATCTCTTTCTTTACACTGCCATCAACTCTTATTGTATACATAAACGGAAATGCTCCACTTATATTTTTCAAATAAAACTCCTGCACTTTTTCCAATGCCATATAATCAAAATATTTTTTTCTACTGGGCATAGTAAATATATTAAATGCCATAAACATTCCGCTCTGTGCTTTAACCCGTTCATTTGCTCTTGAAGCGTATATTGCAAGAGGCAAGTATAACAGATTTTCTTTTTCTTCATCAGCCATACTTAAGCTTTGTATTTCTGTATCTCTAGGCTTAACAATGATATTATTGTCATTAACATCTCCAAGCAGAAACATCCCGAATTTTTCCTTATTATAGTTCACAGATAGATTCGGCAAATTATATGTATTGCTCAGTATAGATTCTTTCATCATCTGATCCAAAATCCGACCCGAATCAATTTTAACCTGATTCATAATCTCATTTCTGGCTCTATTATACAATTGCGGATGTAAAATATATAGAACTGCATCCTTATCATTTTGAAAATCTTTCTTTTTAGGATCAATAAATGCTTCTAATGCAAAATATAATGCTGATATCGCATTCTCTGTCCAATCCATATAGATAGTTGGAGCTCCGTAATGCTGCATCAAAGCCAGGTAATCGCATTCTGTATAACCAGATTTTTCTATTTTCTCCGAAGCATTATCTATGCGGAATCTAAATTCTTCATAGGCTCCTCTTTGAAAATCACGTAAACTATTGTTATCTTGTGCATGCTGTACATAATTTCTCATAGCTGTTGGCAAAAGTTTGTATTCATAATTCTGATGTCCTCTATACCACAAAGACATCTTCTTACTGCCAAAGTACTTTTTGTTGAGTTTATCAAAATGATCTGATATCTGCTTAATTTTATCATATGATTAGCACGTCAAAAGGGTAAAAAATAAGATCCTTTTTTCGACATAGGAC
>JBJEOB010000042.1:11618-16420 GCA_051880495.1 Lachnospiraceae bacterium | reverse complement strand
CGAGTAACACTCATTAATGGTGAACAGATTATAGTATCCCGCATGTATGCAGATGAATTAAGAAAGCGTTTGGGGGTAAAGTGATGGAAGACAATAAAACAATTTTTAATTATCTGGGACAACTTTTTGCGACCTATGGAATTATAGTAACTATTTTTGTAGTTTTTACCCTTTTGATAGGGGAAAATGTAAATGGCGTTTCGTCTCTTTATTCGCTTGGAAATAAAGGGTTGTCAATTCAAACGCTTATTCAAGTGTTTATATTGTCAATCATCATCACAATCTCGCAGGTTGCATTTTTGACGGATAAATGGATCAAAAATATGCAAATGATTATTAGAAATATTATGTTTTTTGGAACAATTTGTGTAACAGTTGCGCTTTTTTCATGGTTCCCAATGGGAAATGTTGGAGCTTGGATTGGATTTTTGATCTCTTTTATCGTTTGCTCGGCAATAAGTGTAGGAATCAAAAAGTTAGCCGAAGATGCTGAAAATAAAAAGCTGGCGCAGGCATTAAAGAAACTCAAGGAAAAATAACCTATAGTATAGAAAGAAAAAATTATAACGAAAGAGGAAAAATGTATGAAAAAACAAACCAGCAGTGTAAATAACATTTACCAGTTAGAGGGCCGGGTTCCGGTCGCAAAGGCAATTCCGTTTGGATTGCAGCATATTTTGGCAATGTTTGTCGCAAATCTGACACCGATTACCATTATTGCAGCGGCAGGAGGACTTTCTCAGGAAGAGATAGCAATCTTGCTTCAGAATGCAATGTTTGTTGCAGGTATTGCTACTTTGATTCAGCTTTATCCGGTCTGGAAAGTTGGTTCGGGGCTTCCGATTGTAATGGGAGTAAGTTTTACTTTTGTAACGGTTTTAAGTACAGTTGCTGTTAATTATGGATATCCGGCGGTAATGGGTGCCGTTCTTGTCGGAGGTATTTTTGAAGGAACGCTGGGACTTCTTGCCAAATACTGGAGAAAGATCATTTCCCCGATTGTAGCGGCTTCTGTAGTAACAGCAATTGGATTTTCTTTATTTTCAGTGGGAGCAAGGTCCTTTGGGGGCGGATATAATGAGGATTTTGGATCGCCACAAAATATATTGTTAGGGACCATTACGTTGGCAGTCTGCCTTGTATGGAATTGTTTTGCAAAAGGTTATTTAAAACAACTGTCTGTTTTGGCTGGCTTGATTGTTGGTTATGTGGTTGCAATTTTTATGGGGAAAGTAGATTTGTCAGTGATCTTTTCCGGTGGCTTTATTTCTTTGCCAAGATTACTTCCGTATGCACCCCAATTTCATGCGGGAGCAATTATTTCGGTTTGTATTATTTACCTGGTATCCGCAGCTGAGACAATCGGAGATACATCAGCGATGGTAGCGACAGGATTGGATAGAGAAATTACAGACAGAGAAATCTCAGGTTCTCTTGGATGTGACGGTTTTGCATCAGCCATTTCTTCACTGTTTGGCTGTCCTCCTGTAACATCATTTTCACAGAATGTCGGGTTGATTGCGATGACAAAGGTTGTGAATCGATTTACGATTATGACGGGTGCTGCCTGCATGATCATTGCAGGTTTGCTTCCTCCGGTTGGAAATTTCTTTGCATCCTTGCCGGATTCAGTATTAGGTGGATGTACGATTATGATGTTCGGTACAATTCTTACATCAGGTATGCAGATGGTTGCCAAAGCAGGATTTACACAGAGAAATATTACAATTGCAGCACTTTCACTGTCTGTTGGTATAGGATTTACGGCGGCAAGTGAAATTGATCTTTGGAATGCTTTCCCTGAGATGGTTCAGTCTGTGTTCTCGGCAAATGTAGTTGCAGTTGTATTTGTAACGGCTATCATACTGAATTTGATTTTACCTCAAAACATGGAAGTAGATAAAATAGAAGCGTAAATGATTTTAATTGAGAAAAATTGAGCAAATGGTATTGACTCCTACATTACGTCATAGTTTATGCTATCATTACACAGGGAGGTAATGAGGATGAAAACAGTACATGAAGTGAGCAGATTATCAGGAGTCAGTATACGGACCTTGCATTATTATGACAGGATTGGCCTTCTTCACCCTGCGCAGGTGACAGAAGCGGGCTACCGTTTGTATGACGATACAAATCTGGAACGCCTGCAGTCAATCCTGTTATTTCGTGAACTTAGATTTTCATTGAAAGAGATTAAAGTAATTCTTGACAGTTCCAGTCATGACAGAAACAATATTTTGGAACAGCAGATAAAATTACTGAAGCTTCAGAAGGAACATCTGGAGAATCTCATTGATCTTGCCTGTGGAATAAAAGCGATAGGAGTGAATAAATTGGATTTTTCAGCATTTGATACATCAAAGATTGATGAGTATGCAAAACAGGTAAAGGCTACATGGGGACAGACGGAAGCATATAAGGAATATGAAAAGAAAAGTAAAGACCGCACTCCGGAGGAGGAAAAAGTGCTTGGATCAGGTCTCATGGAGATTTTTGTAGAATTTGGGAAGATGAAGGAAAAGGATCCTGAAGCAGAAGAAGTACAGGCACAGGTACAGAAACTTAAGGATTACATTACGAAGAATTACTATACCTGTACAAACGAGATCCTGAGCGGTCTTGGAAGTATGTACTCCGGCGGAGGAGAATTTACAGAAAATATTGATAAGGCTGCAGGAGAAGGCACGGCGGAATTCGTTGACAGAGCGATTCGGGTTTTCTGTAAATAGCGGGAAAATGCTTTACAGAAAAGAGTATTTTGATTAAAAAAGAGGGTTCCATACAAAGGAGATCGTTTTTTGGATTTCAGTTTGTATGGGACTCTTTTATTATACAATTTTACTCGAATATTTTTAAATACTGCTTGCAAAATTGGTATATGAAAACTATAATCATGTTATAAAACACTGTTACAGAACGGTGTTATTAAATATAAGCGTAAAAGATGAAAGGAAGATACAGATGCCTCCAAAACCGAAATTTACAAAGGAAGAGATTGTGGAGATTGCTTTTGATATGACGCGTGAAAATGGGTTTTCTTCTGTAACCGCAAGAGAACTTGGAAAAAAGCTGGGAACATCCGCAACGCCGATTTTTACTGTATTTAAAAATATGAACGAGGTGCAGGCAGAGGTGAGAAAGCTTGCTATGAAGGAGTTTGAAAGATATGTATCAGATGCTCTGAATTATACTCCGGCATTCAAACAGTTTGGTGTGCAGATGATCCGTTTTGCTACAGAGGAACCGCAGTTATTCCGTGTCCTTTACATGGATGTATATGAGGAAAGCAAGTCGTTTGAAGAAATGATTAAGGATCTGGGAGAATCGGCAGCAGTGTGTATTGGTGTGATTCAGAAGGATTATGAAGTATCAGAAAAGGATGCTAAAAATTTGTTCCGACAGGCGTGGATCTATACATTTTCAATCTGTGTGCTTCTTGTGAATAAAATCTGTTCTTTCTCAGAGGATGAGATCACGGATATGCTGGGACTTGAGTTTCAGGGAGCATTAAATCTGATAAAATCCGGGCAGTACAAAATGATTGGGGTAGAGCATAGGGAATAAGATGGGGCAGAAGAAGTGCTGTTGAGTTCAAATCGACGCTTGCGGAGATTTGGCGCCGGATTCGGTTTGCGAAGCAAACATTTTCCCATTCGAATCCGTGCGCATCCACGCGGAGCGTTTATCTCAGTCAGAGATTGTACTCTCACTGAGACAAGTTTGTTATTACCCATCACCTATAGAGGTGAGAGTCTTTACTGACTGAGATAAAAGTCAACTCTACGCTTCGCAGGTTGTTATCATCAGCGGATGAATTTACAATCTATTCTAGGAAATAAGAAAGCGAGGGTTCAGTATGAGTTATGTAACCGGAAAGACAATTAAAGAGTTGAGAGAGAAAAGAAATATTACACAGAGAGAGCTTGCAGAAATAATTAGTGTGAGCGATAAGACGGTTTCTAAGTGGGAGACAGGAAAAGGGCTGCCGGATATTGCGATTATTGAGGATTTAGCGAAGGCCTTGGGCACGTCCATCACGGAGTTGTTTACAGGTGATCTTAAGGAAAATGAAAATCAGTCCGCTAATATGAAAAAAGCACATTTTTATGTGTGCCCAATCTGTGGAAATATTATTACATCTGTCGGGCAAGGCACATTTTCCTGTTGTGGAATCACTCTATTAGAGCAGGAAGCAGAAAAATGTGATGAAAATCACATGATACAGCTTGAAACGGTGGATGATGAATACCATGTAATGATAGACCATCCAATGAGTAAGGAACATTACGTGTCTTTTATTGCATATGTGACATCTAACGGAGTGGAAATCACAAAACTATATCCGGAGCAGGACATCTCTGTGAGATTTCGAAAAAAAGGGCATGGGATAATCTATGCTTATTGCAACAGGCATGGAATGGTTAAGATGCAGATGTGAAATAAATAAAAGAGGAGGAATCAGAGTGAAAATATTGATTATTGGTGCCGGTGTTTTAGGATGTAACATGGCGCATAATTTTTGGAAAGTCGGAAAGGATGTTACGTTGCTGGCGCGTGGCAAGTGGGGTGAAACGCTGAAAGAAAGAGGGCTGGTCATAAAAAATAAATTTTCAATCAGACCATCCTGTGACAAAATACCGATTGTCAGTGAACTTAAGCGAGAAGACATATATGATGTTATATTTGTCTGTGTCAGATACACACAGCTGGATTCGATGATTGAGACACTGAAAAATAACCTTTCTGAAAATATTGTATTTATCGGAAATAATGCAAATGCAGAAAAAACAGCAGAAAGT
>JBJEOB010000042.1:10421-11518 GCA_051880495.1 Lachnospiraceae bacterium | reverse complement strand
CTGAAGAAAATAAAAAATGATAAGGCATTTATTTATAAAATCATTGATGCAAATTCGGAATGCTATCTGGCTGTTGAAACGCTTGGGCATGAATTACTTCCGAAAGGCGAGGAGAATTATCACTCTGAGAAATACCGCAAGATGTGTTATCGGTTTTACCGGCTGATGTGTGCAACATTTCTTGGGAAAATCTGTGCATCTGATCATGCAATGAATGCGGCAGATGAAATGAATGCACTTGCTACAGAACTTGAAAATATGATTCAGGAATCCGGCATCAAAGCAGAAAACTTTTTTGAACTTAAAAAATATATAGAAAAATATCTGTGACGGATTTTACGGGGGAAAGAAAAATGTGTACAAGCATAGTTTATAACGGAAAGAAGACAATTGTCGGCTGGAATCTGGACATTTTGGATATGGAACATAAAGTTGTGGCGGATGATAAGGCTGTCTATATTGCTATCAATGATGAAAAAGAGGGATGGCTTCCGCTGTTTGGCGCAAATGCAAGAGGCGATTTTGTTGCGATGCCTACATGCTGGCCATATGATCAGCGAAGTGATCCTAAAAATGCGGAGGATCTGAATATTATTAAACTTGATATTGATCTTTTGCTTGGGAAGAAGACTTTTAAAGAAATAAAAGAAATTGCTGAAAAAGAACCTGTTTTCAGTGTGCCGGGAGTTACTTTTCAGGCTCAGCTTTCTGACAGATCGGGAAATGTTTTACAGATCATTCCGGGGCAGGGATTTAGATATATGGAAAAACCAAAGTATTTGGTTCTCACAAATTTCTCTCCATTTAAAGGAGACAGGGAAAAACATCCGTGGATGGGACTTGACAGATATGAAAAGGCAGTTTCCATGCTTGAAAGTGCAGATGAAAACTTGGGTGTCAGCGACTGCTTTGAAATACTAAAAATGACAGCTCAGACAGTCTGCCCAACGGTAGTATCCATGGTCTTTGATGTTACAGAGAGGGAAATCTACTGGTGTGAAAACAGAGAATGGGATGAGATACAGCATCAACAATTGCATGAATCAACGAATAATTGAAGGAATGGGAGGGTGGATTATGAAATCAATTATTATATA
>JBJEOB010000042.1:8447-10321 GCA_051880495.1 Lachnospiraceae bacterium | reverse complement strand
AAAATCCATGAAAACGCAGATTTCTCAGGGAGTATATGAAAATGCAAAGATTTTTCACCTAAGAGGCGGTATTGATTATGAAAAACTGAATTTTAAGCATAGGACAATGATGTCATTACTATACAATAAGGTGAAAAAGATGCCTCCGGAAAAGCAGAATGCAGAGACAAAGGCGATGATAGAGACTTACAATCAAAAAGTGGATTTTGTGGATCTTGATAAACTGAACGATATTATAGGATTGTGTGAATAGGATTTTTTTGAAGTCAGAGGAAATTATCAATGAATGAAGTTAACAGGACACTTTATATTCCTTTATACGGGAAAGCACAGGTAAGTAAGAAAAACATTATCCTGAAGGATAAAAAAGCTGAAGAAATATGGGAAAAGGAGAAATTTCCATTAAAGAGGAAAGCAAAGTCAAAATGGCTTACCTATTATATGGCAATGAGGGCAAAGGTGTTTGATGATTGGACTGAGATGAAAATCGAAGAACATCCGAATGCACTCGTACTCCATATCGGATGTGGGATGGACAGCAGATATTTAAGAATAGGAGAAAAAGCCAAACAATGGTGCGATATTGATTTCCCAGATGTAATTGAAGAACGGAAAAAATACTATGAAAGTTCTGATAACTACAGGATGATTAATTGCGATGCATCGAAAGCAGAGCAATTAGAGAAGCTTCCGGATGCAGAAGAAGCAATCATTATACTGGAAGGAATCAGTATGTATCTTAAAAATCAAGAGGTTGTTACTCTGTTTGAGATTCTTCAGAAAAAATATCATTGTGTCAGCATACTCATGGATGTGTATACAGTATTTGGAGCAAAAGCTTCAAAATACAAGAATCCGGTCAATGGTGTTGGTGTCACGATCTTACATGGCATTGATGATCCCCATATGGTTACAGTAAATGGGAATATTAAATTCTTGAATGAACATACGATGACACCGGAAAAGCTGATTGAAGAATTAAGAGGGTTTGATAAAGGCTTCTTTAGATTTATGTTTGCAGGGAAAATGACACGAAAGATTTACCGATTGTTTGAGTATGGGAATTAATGGTTAATAAATAATAATATTACAGAGGAAAATACTATGGGTGAATTATCAAAATTGCCAAACATTGGAAAAGTTGTTGAAGAGCAGCTTAATGAGGTAGGAATTTATACAGAAGAAGAGTTAAAAGAAGTTGGAGCCAAGCAGGCCTGGTTAAGGATACAGCAGATTGATGAATCTGCGTGTATACACAGACTTCTTGCCCTGGAAGGTGCCATTCGGGGAATCAAGAAAACAATGCTTCCTGATGAGAGGAAGAAAGAATTGAAGGAGTTTTATAACTGGCACAAAAAATAGTAACTGCAACTACTGGTTGACAAAGTTCCATGTAGTGATGGTAGTGATGCAACGGCTATTTGGGATAAAATAGGGGTATTAAGTCATGTTAAAAATAATTGTTATTGGATGTCCTGGTGCAGGAAAAAGTACATTTGCCCGAAAATTAAGGGATGTGACGGGGCTCCCATTATATTATCTGGATATGTTGTGGCATAAGCCTGACCAGACAAATATTTCCAGAGAAGAATTTGATATACGGTTAAATGAGATAGTTAAAAGTGACAGATGGATCATTGATGGAAATTATTTGCGTACATTGGAAATGCGCTTGAATGAATGTGATACAGTCTTTTTTATGGATTATCCGCTGAAAATATGCCTTGAGGGAGCAGCATCACGTATCGGGAAAAAACGGGAAGATTTGCCGTGGATAGAGACGGAATTTGATGAAGAATTCAGACAGTGGATTACTGATTTTTCAAAAGATCAGTTGCCGCAGATATATGAGTTATTAGAAAAATATCAAGATG
>JBJEOB010000042.1:3860-8347 GCA_051880495.1 Lachnospiraceae bacterium | reverse complement strand
TTAAGAAAGCAGGTGGTGTGCATGATTAAACCGAAAAGGCTGAAAAGAGGGGACAAAGTCGCGATTGTCAGTTTGTCCTGGGGTGGTCTCGGAGATGAAGACTTGATTCATAAATATTATATTGCTAAGGAAAGACTGGAAAATGATTTTGGTCTGGAAGTAAAGTGCATGCCTCATGCGTTAAAAGGAAGCAAGTTTGTTGATGAAAATCCGAAACTTCGGGCTCAGGATCTGATGGAAGCATTTGAAGATCCTTCTATAGCAGCAATCTTCAGTGCGATTGGAGGAGATGATACCATTCGAACGCTTCCATATATTGATTTTGATATTATAAGGAAGAATCCGAAGATTTTCATGGGATATTCGGATACTACAGTGAATCATTTTATGATGTACAAAGCGGGAGTGGGATCTTTTTATGGACCTTCAGTAATGTGTGAATTTGGAGAGTATGTCAAAATGTTTGACTACACGAAAAAAGCAGTGGAGGATATCCTGTTTGGTACATGGGAGGAATATGATCTGCTTCCAAGTCCTGAGTGGACGGACAGTTATGTCCCATGGCAGGAGAGTAACATAAATACAACCCATACGATGAAAAGAGATGAGCATGGGTATGAAGTGCTCAATGGGGAAGGCATTGTAAGAGGGCATCTGCTGGGTGGATGCATTGATGTGTTCATGATGATAAATGGAACCAGCGTATGGCCAACCTTGGATGAGTGGAAAAATGCAATTCTTTTCTTTGAGACCAGTGAGGAAAGACCGAGTCCTGATTTCGTGTTATGGACTTTGAGAAATCTGGCTGCACAGGGAATTTTGAATGTAATTAATGGAGTCATTGTCGGAAAACCGATTGGTGAGATTTATTACGAAGAGTACAAAAAGGTAATCAGACAAGTAATTGTTGAAGAAGAACATTTAACCAGGCTGCCTGTCATTTACAATGTCAATATAGGACATGCAAAGCCAATAGGGATCCTGCCCTATGGGATTGAGACAGAATTGAATTGTGAAAAGAAAACAATTCGTTTTTTGGAATCACCGACGATATAGTGAATAATTAGAAGTGTGTAGTGTGAGAGGACGAAGAGAATGATATTGGAAACGGAAAGATTGTATCTGAGGGAAATGAATCAGAATGATTTTGTGGCGTTGAGTAAGATTCTACAGGATGAAGATACAATGTATGCTTATAACGGTGCATTTAACGATGAAGAAACCTGGGCGTGGCTGGATAAACAGATTTCACGATATAAAAAGTACGGATTCGGTCTATGGGCGGTTGTTTTAAAAGAAACAGATGAGATGATTGGGCAATGTGGGCTCACGATGCAGCCATGGAAAGAGAAAGAAGTGCTTGAAATCGGATATCTGCTGCGGAGAGACTGCTGGCACAAAGGATATGCAACGGAAGCAGCAAAAGCGTGTAAGAAATATGCTTTTGAAAAATTGGATGCGAGTGAAGTCTGCTCCATTATCAGAGATATCAATACGCCTTCCAAGAAAGTTGCTTTGAGAAATGGTATGACTGTGAAAGATTCGTGGGTGAAGCATTATCGTGGTGTTGATATGCCACATGATCGATATTCGGTAGAAAAACCTTTATAAATGATAATTGCTTTTAGAGTGAAAAGAGGTGAAACATTGGAGATTAAGCTTGCAACAACTTCAGAGATTGATAGCTGGATGCAACTTGTAGAGCGTGTGAAAGATAATTTTCCGGGGCTTGAAACGAAGGAAGCCATGGAAGAACATAGAAATACGGTTCTGGATTTCATGAGCAGAGAATCTGCTATATGTGCAAAAATTAATGATAAAGTTGTAGGAACACTGTTATTTTCAAAAGAAGATAATATGCTTTGCTTTTTAGCAGTTGACAGGGAATATCGCAGGCAGCATATCGGAGAAAAGATGGTGTCTTTAATGTTAACACTCATAGGTCCAGGGAAAGATATTGCTGTTACGACGTATCGAGAAGGAGTTCCGGAAGGAATCGCAGCAAGAGCATTTTATAAAAAAATAGGTTTTAGAGAAGGAAGACTGACAGAAGAATTTGGTAGTCCGGTTCAGGAATTTATATTAAAGCAGTGAATAATTGAGAATAGAATGTATGTTTGCATTGTCAGTTGACAAAAATGAGGCGAAATGATAGTATTACTTTAGAAAGATGCTACCGATAGACGGCTAGCCCGTTTCAATTATAGTTGTACGAAAGTAATCGCCAAGTTTTCTGAGGACTGGGGCGGTTACTTTTTTGTTTGATTAATGTATGCAATCAATAGAGTAACTATGATACTGAGCATCATTAGTACAGTAGATAACATTTCAAAATCACTCATAGAGTAAGCCCTCCTTTTCAAGATTTCTCAATAGAGAGTTCTATGTAATCAGAGGGTTCAGTCCCTCTGGAGAAGGACTAACCGCCTACCGAGTATGGTAGCATCTAAATACAGTATAACAAACATATGTTCTTGGCGCAATATTTAATTGAGATAGATTGAGATAGAGTAGGGGATGGCGATGAAACAGATGAAGCAGTCGAAAAGGGGCAGTGTGGAAAGTGATGTAAAGGATTTTTCTGAATGTTCTGTACTAAAATTAAAAAAGGCTTCCGGTCACATCCGGTATTTGATAAATGAAGGATATTCTATAAAAAGTGCTTCTACGTTTGTAGGAAATCATTTTCTTTTGTCGGAACGTCAAAGACTGGCTTTAGTGCGCAGTATTTCCACTGATGAACAGCTTCATCTGCGGAAAGAAAAGGAATGTGTGGCAGAAGAGCTTATTGGAAAAACGGTTCATATTGATGGATTTAATACGATCATTACTTTGGAAATTGCACTGTGTCAATCTCTGTTACTCGAGTGTATGGATGGAACCATACGGGATTTGGCGGGATTGCGAGGAACTTATCGTTTGATTGAAGCTACACCGGAGGCTGTCCGGCTAATTGCTGATTCACTGGAACAAATAAAAGTTGAAAAAGCTGTCTTCTATCTGGACGCTCCTGTATCAAATTCAGGACAGTTAAAGAATCTGATTGCAGACGTGTGGGAAAATTATGCAATGGAACTTGATATTCAAGTGATCAATGATGTTGACCGGACACTGCAGGAGAAAGAGTATGTGATTACAGCAGATGCTATGATATTGGACAAATGTAAGAGCTGGTTTAATCTGACTCGGTTATGTGCAGAAAAGATGAAGGTGGTTCCTGTTAAAGTGTGGGAAGTGGTTTGATTACGGTTCAATTATTGCTCTTGATGAGGCATATCGTCTGGGATTATCCATTGAATAACAAACTGATAAAATTGATATGGAGATTATGTTATGAGAGAAATTCAGATTGTACCTGCATATGATTATCCGCAGGAAGTAAAAGCGTTATTTTCGGAATATACACAAATGTTGATTGAAGGGGATCCTTCTTTTCAGAAATATCTGGATATTCAACATTATGATGATGAAATAAAGCATTTGGAAATAAAGTATGGGAAGCCTTATGGAAGGTTGTATCTGGCTTATTGTGATGAAAAAGTAGCTGGCTGTATCGGATTGAGAAAAATTGATCAACAAAATTGTGAGATGAAACGACTTTATGTCCGACCGCAGTTTAGGGGAAATCATATCGGAGATCATCTGATTCGGAAAATCATAGAGGATGCCAGAGAAATTGGATATTCCCATATGCTTTTGGACACGCTTCCATTTTTAGAAAGTGCAGTCCATATGTATAAGAGGTATGGATTTTATGAAATAGAAAGCTATAATGACAGTCCTATGGATACTTCCATTTATATGAAACTGGATCTGTAAGATTGCCCGTAGAAAGGAAGTGAAAATTACGTGGAAGTAATAAATTATTTTGCAAGCGATCGACAGGAATATTGGCTGGCGGAAATTGGAAAGAGCGATTGGAGTGCCGGTCAATTTTTATATAAGTTGTTAAAGAGCGGAGAGCTTAAGGACTATGTGGGCGAAAACGTGAAAGTATTGCTGCTTATAGATGATGATGAACTGGTGTCTTACTGCACTTATGCAGAGAAAGATGATATTCAGCCAACTGATCTGACACCTTGGATTGGATGGGTTTATACATTTCCGCAAAGAAGAGGGCATCATTATGTGGGAAAGCTATTTGCTGAAATTGGAAGGATTGCAAAATTTGAGAACGTTAGTGAAGTTTTTATTTCAACGAATCATGAAGGATTGTACGAAAAATATGGATGTGAATTCTATCAAATGATGAAGGATATTAATGGGGAACCTTCTCGCGTATATAGAAAACGGTTTGAATCAGAAATTTTCGGATAGATATTGAGATATAAATATTCCAATTCGTATCAATAAAAGAGAGCAGTATTGTGATGGAGGCAGAAATTTATATGTTTACGAACGATGAGATCAGAAATATAGCGATGAGGCAGTCAGCATTAGATATGAACTGTTGTGCTGAGGACTTTCTGAAAACGGAAAATGTGATT
>JBJEOB010000042.1:0-3760 GCA_051880495.1 Lachnospiraceae bacterium | reverse complement strand
TTTTTTCACTGTTTCGAAACGCCTAATCTTCACTGGCTTGACAGTCGTATGAAAGAGGCAGGACAAAGAGTGTGCTTTATGGCGGAATATTTTCTGCCTGATGTGAACAAAGTCAAATGTTTGCTATGTGATTATGAAATCCGAGTTTTGGAGCAAGAGGATTTTAGTAATCTATATCTTCCTGAGTGGAGCAATGCATTATGCAAAGACAGAAAAGAACTGGATATTCTAGGTGTAGGTGCTTATGATAACGGAAATCTGATTGGACTGGCAGGATGTTCAGAAGATTGTGCCGATATGTGGCAGATTGGCGTTGACGTTTTGCCTGAATACCGCAGGAAGGGAATTGCGGCAGCCCTTACGAGTAGGCTTGTGATGGAAACATTAGACAGAAAAAGAGTCCCATTTTATTGCTGTGCATGGTCTAATATTCGCTCGGCGAGAAATGCAATAAAAAGTGGTTTCTATCCAGCGTGGGCTGAACTGTCGGTCAAACCGGAAGCATTTGTGGAAGAGATTAATAGATAAATGTAAGAATATAAATGAGAAGTTTGGAGCGTGACTTATGGTAATTAAAGATATCGAATATATACTTAAAGATGGAAGAAAAGCGTTAATTCGTAGTCCTAGGGATGAGGATATCCCGGGTATGTTAGAATATCTCTATATTTCAGCCTGTGAAACAGATTTCATTTTACGTTATCCTGAGGAGTGTAGTAAATATACTGTTGAAAGTGAAAAGGCTTTGTTTGATAGAATAAACGAATCCGACAATGAGGCCATGCTTGTATGCTTGGTTGAGGGAAGAGTCGCCGGGAATTGTCAGATTTCATGGAGTAAGGGAATAAAAACAAGACATCGAGCAAGTGTTGCAATTGCGCTATTAAGTGAATTTTGGAATCAAGGCATCGGAACAAGATTATTACAAGAGTTAATACATATAGCAGAAGAAAACAAAAATATATTACAAATAGAACTTGAATTTGTAGAGGGAAATACTCGTGCACGGGCATTGTATGAAAAAATGGGCTTTAGAATAACTGGAGTGAAACCCAATGCAATCCGATTAAAAGACGGGACTTTACTTAATGAGTATTCAATGATTCGGGAAGTTTTGTGATAATCGATGAAAGGATTATTGTGAATGAAGTATGAAATTAGAAAAATAAAAGAAGAGGAATATAGTGTGTTGGAGGAATTCCTTTATGAAGCTATTTTTATTCCTGAAGGAATGGAAAGACCGCCAAAAGATATTATTCAGACTCCGGAATTGCAGATTTATCTTAAAAATTTTGGGAGTATGGAGAGTGATTATGGATTGGTAGCAGTTGTAGATCAGAAAATCGTCGGAGCAATTTGGGCCAGGATTATGAATGACTATGGACATATTGATGATGAGACTCCTTCGTTGGCATTGGCAATTCATCAGCCATACCGGGGACAAGGAATAGGGACAAAACTTTTGCAGTTCATGATGCAAATTCTTTGGGAAGAAGGATATCAATATGTTTCTTTATCTGTCCAGAAATCGAATCCTGCCAGGTTGTTATATGAAAAGCTGGGTTTTCAAAAAGTCAATACAGTAATAGGTGAAACAGAAGAAGAAATTGTCATGAAGCATAAATTATAAAGCTAAACGCTTATGTGGGTTAAAACGTAAACAGTTTTGAATGTATTATGGTACAAGTGGCGATAACATTTCTTTTGGGCGCGATTTTTGGAGCGTTGAGAATGCTTTTTTACAATACAGATGACGAGATTGGTGTGCCTTCAATTGCAATTTTGCATTGGGTAGTTAATGTGATTTTGTAAGGATAAGATAAATGAAAAAAATATTTTGGGGGATATGAAAAATGAAATTTAAAAATCCTATGTTGGTTGTAACAGATATAGATAAGGCGGTCGAGTTTTACAAAAAAGTATTGGGTCTTCATGTGATTATGGATTTTGGAGCAAATAAGACATTAACTGGTGGTTTAGCTCTCCAAACGGCTGAAACATACAGAGATTTTATCGATACAGAAAACATTTCTTATGGTGGTAATAATTTTGAACTTTATTTTGAAGAAGATGACTTTGACAGGTTTGTAAACAAACTGGAAGAATACGACGTTGAGTATGTTCACCCAGTCAAAGAGCATTCCTGGGGACAGCGTGTGGTTCGCTTTTATGATCCGGACAAGTATATTATCGAAGTGGGAGAGAATATAAAGGCTGTCTGCAGGCGCTTTTTAGATGAGGGAATGACTCCAGAACAGGTGGCAGAACGTATGGATGTGCCAATGAGATTTGTAAAAGCATGTATGCGCTAAAATGAAGCTTTGATAGTATAGGAAAGGAATTGGAGTTATGGAATTTACAACAGAAAGATTAATACTTCGCCCCTGGAAGGAGGAAGATGCGGAGAGCTTATTCAAATATGCTAAAGACCCGGAAGTTGGTCCTGTTGCCGGCTGGCCAGTTCATATCAGTATTGAAAACAGCCGTGAAATCATAAAAAATGTCTTATCAGCACCAGAAACATATGCGGTATGTCTTAAAGAAGATCATATTGCAATTGGCAGCATTGGTCTTTTACCATCGTCACAGACTCATACAACTGCAAAAGAAGACGAAATGGAAGTGGGCTATTGGATTGGGGTTCCTTTCTGGGGAAAGGGCTATATTCCTGAAGCAGTAAGAAGATTGCAGGAGCATGCATTTAAAGATTTGGGATGTGAGGCATTGTGGTGCGCTTATTATGATGGCAATGAGAAATCGAAACGCTGTATGGAAAAGTGTGGGTTTATTTACCATCATACAGAAGAGAATAAACCATGCGCATTGATGGGAGATGTCAGAACAGAGCATTTTACCTATATTACAAAGGAACAGTGGTTAGATAAACGGTAAAAGGATGAAGTACTAATGTATAAATAAGTGTCGCAAGGGCTGCTTTCTCTGAATTATAGGGAACGCAAATAATCAATATTTTTGTAGCATTAATGTTTTGTTCAAGAAAATTTTAGAATGCGTATGAGAGAGAGGGGTAAATGTGAACCATCAGTTTATTCAGGGCTTAACTATTGACTGGACAAAAATCAGTACAAGTCGGGATTTGAGGTGGAGTTATGGCGTCAAGTAAAGATTATTTACAATTCATTTTAAGACAGTTATCTGAATTAGAAGATATTACTTACCGAGCAATGATGGGAGAATTCATTATTTACTATCGCGGTAAGATTGTTGGAGGTATCTATGATGATAGATTACTTGTAAAGCCAATAAAATCAGCAATTTCCTATATGCATACAGTTTCTTATGAGTTTCCTTATGAGGGGGCAAAAGAAATGCTGTTAGTGGATGAGGTTGATAATAAAGAATTTTTGACAGGCCTGTTTAATATTATGTATGATGAATTGCCAACACCAAAATCGAAAAAGAAGAAATAAACAATTAGAATTTGGAGGAAAGAGATATGTACGAATACAAGGTAGAAACTTATAAGGTTAAAGTTGCTGAAAATGAAATGAATAAGTTAGCAAGTGAAGGGTGGAGAGTAATCGCTGTAACGCCAAATGAGGCAATGGGATTCGGACTTGTAGTTACATATGAGCGTAAAAAGATTGATATCACTTCCAATCTGTAGAAATGGATAAATCGGAATATATAAAAATATTTAATGGAGGATATTAGAAAATGGGGAAAAAAGAAGAAAGATTTGATGTTGTATTTACCGATGGGTCTCAGATGAAAGACTCTGGTATGCGGCAAATTCTTG
>JBJEOB010000041.1:0-3436 GCA_051880495.1 Lachnospiraceae bacterium | reverse complement strand
ACAAGAAGCATGATCATTGCTGAACAACTACAGATTACAATTGTATCAATAAATACTCCGAAAGCCTGCAATAGTCCTGCTTTTGCAGGATGACTCACATCTGCTGCCGCTGCTGCGCAAGGTGCCGAACCGGAACCTGCCTCATTTGAAAAAAGTCCTCTTTTTACTCCATTCATCAAGACTGCTCCAAAACCACCGGCTGCTACCTGGCGGATGCCAAATGCTTCAAGAAATATTCTTTCAAAAACTCCCGGAAGGGCCCCTGCATTTTTTATAATAATAAAAATGGTTATCAACAGATATCCTCCCGCCATAACCGGTACAATAACATCCAACACTTTGACGGTAGCATTTTTGCGCAGTACAATTACCGCCGCAATAGCTACAAGCGCAATGCTTGTGTAAAGCGGTGGAATATGAAATGCATTTTTCATGGAAGACGTCACAGAATTACTGATAACCTGGCTGATCCCGCACCAGCAGATAAGACCGGAAATCGCAAAAAGAACTGCTATAATGCTGTATCTTTTCCCAGGATTTTTGCATCCTTTTCTGTGCGTCATATAATGATGGATATAGTATGCCGGACCTCCTCTATATCCTCCGTAAAGGGGATCTTTCTGTTTGTACGTCTGTGCAAGTGTTGCCTCTGCAAATGCTGTTGATGAGCCGAGAAGTGCAAGCACCCACATCCAGAACACAGCTCCTGCCCCACCGGCTGATATAGCTGCCACGACACCGACAAGATTCCCCATTCCTACACGGGTTGCCGTAGATACAATCAATGCCTGAAGCCCGGAAATACTATTCTCCTGTGTTCCATTTCTTTTCTCTGACGCAATCTGAATCATATGCGTAAATTGCCTTACCAGAACAAATCTTGTCCTGATCGTAAAATAAATTCCCACCGGCACGAGAATAAGAACAAGAAGAGATAATCCAAGCAAACTTCCGCCGGGAAGCGGAATACTCACCAGATCTCCCCACATAAAATTGTATAATGCACTGATAATCTTCATAATATATCTCCCATCGTTACAATGTGTACTTATTATATCGTTATCCGCATATATTCTCAATGTTTTTTACTGCAGCACGAAAAAGAATCTTACCCTGTTATTCGTTATATTTCAAAACAAGTTTAAAGATTTTATGAAAATATAGCCTTATTCTTTAAAATCTGCTATTATTTAAAATATCAAAAAAGGAGGCGGTCTATTTATGTTAGACAAAAAAGTTGTAGAATTATTAAATCAGCAGGTAAATAAAGAATTATATTCCGCATACTTATATCTGGATTTTTCAAATTATTATTATGACCACGGCTTAGATGGATTTGGAAACTGGTATAAGATTCAGGCACAGGAAGAACGTGACCACGCAATGCTTTTCATTCAGTACTTACAGAACAACGGTGAAAAGATCGTGCTTGAAGCAATTGACAAACCGGGTGTAGAACTTGTAAGCGCAAAAGCAGTTCTCTCAGAAGGTCTGAAACATGAACAATATGTAACAAGCCTGATCCATGCAATTTACGATGCTGCCTACTCAGTAAAAGATTTCCGTACCATGCAGTTCTTAGACTGGTTCGTTAAAGAACAGGGTGAGGAAGAGACAAACGCTGAAGGCCTTGTAAAGAAGTTTGAATTATTCGGAGATGATCCTAAGAGTCTCTACATGCTGGACAACGAGCTTGGAGCACGTGTATATTCTGCTCCGTCTCTGGTACTTTAATCAAGACACTTAAAGAAAGTCTGTTATTTCTATAGTATGTATATGAAAAAAGGGTACTTCGCAAAACTATTATATATAACTTGCGAAGTACCCTTTTCAATTATCTGTTAAGTAAGATTGGGAAACTTACAGATTTTACTGCTGTTTCCACAAGGTTCACACAACTATATCCCATTCGTTCAATATCATGAAGAATATTATTAAAAGATGTCGTCATGGTTGCATCACATTTTTTCTTTTTAACACGTTCCATATGCGCTTTTCGCATATTCTCATCCAGCCGGATAATTTCTTCTTTTTTCTTCTGGATATCATTTACCTTCATTTCATCGCCACTCAGAATTGCCTGCATAGCCTCTGTGTACATATCCAAAATCAATCCCATCGACACCCGTAAATCCTTTAGCGCATCTTTCGAATATTTCTGTTTCTTCTCACTGTGTATAAGTATATTCTCGGAAATCTCCCTGCACAGACTACTGATCCGGTCAATATCACAAAGCACATACATAATGCCTGTACTCTGTATCGCCTGATCTTCTGTCACAACACCTTCTGCAAAGACTGCAGCAAGATAATCATTAATACTTTGGTTTAATTCTGACTCTAGTTTCGCTTTTTCAATAATACTTTCCAGAACATCTCTCGAAGTTTTTGATTTTGAATTCTTTGCCTCACCAAGCATCTCTGTAACTATTTCACTGCAACGGATCACTTCTTTTGCAACCAGTTGAAGCGCTGCCGCAGGCTGTCCGATTAGTTTATCATCCAGATATCTGGGTAAGGACGGCTGCATCTGCCATTTTTCATTTTTATCCGGCACGATTTTCATAACCATTTTTACCATAAACGGGATCAAAGGAATCCATATCAGAGTCATACACAGATTAAATCCCGTATGCGCATTAGCAATCTGTCTGGATATAACATCAACTTCATTTCCTTTTGGCGAAATGTACTGGATCAGTCTGGCATAAGGTTTTATAAACCATATAAACAAAAATGCTCCGGAAAGATTAAACATACAGTGTGAGACAGCGGTTCTCTTTGCATCCTTACTCTGCCCCACAGATGCCAGAAGCGCAGTAATCGTTGTACCTATATTATCACCAAGCAAAATTGGTATTGCCCCTGTAAGACCTATAATACTTGTCACACCGTCAGGTCCTGCCTGAGAAGCAAAGTTCTGCAAAACAGCAATTGTTGCACTACTGCTCTGAACAACAAGAGTCATTAAAGTACCTACAGCTACACCAAGGACAGGAATATCCGCTACCCGGCCAATCATGTCTGTAAAAAATGCACTTGACGCAAGCGGTTTCATGACATCTCCCATAGTTTCAATTCCCAGAAAGAGAAGTCCAAATGCGAAAATGGTCTGACCAATGTTTTTTATCTTCTCTGATTTACAGATAAAATGAACCAGAAAACCGACAAAGATAAATACATATATGTAATCACTGATCTTAAATGCAATAATCTGAGCTGTCATAGTCGTACCGATATTGGCACCAAGAATAATCGAAATTGCCTGAGGCAATGTCATAAGATTCGCGCTGACAAATCCAATCGCCATTACTGTTGTAGCACTGCTACTCTGCAAAACAGCCGTAGTAAGCGCTCCCGCCAGAACACCCAGAACCGGGTTTTTCGTAAGCATAGAAAGGATGGTCTTCATCTTCTCACCGGCAGCTTTCTGAAG
>JBJEOB010000040.1:0-16553 GCA_051880495.1 Lachnospiraceae bacterium | reverse complement strand
TTTAACAACAAAAAATGCCGTGTTTATGCGGCTCGTGGCGTTTCGCAAACGCCTATAAGATTTTTATAGACGGAAAGGAGATATCTTCCCGGGATATCAAAGCCAAAAGCAATTTTCACAAATACCATGCATTACTATTCTTTTTTATTGGTGATATATTGACAGTTTTTCTTGGTATACTTGCAATGGAAATATCGGTAAAATATTTTAAGATTACACCATTATATGCTGAGGTAACCTCCATAATAATAGCGGTTATCTGCACGGTATTTATAATTTATCATTTAATGTTATGGATAGATTACCGGAAAATATACAAAGAATATGTGCAATATATTTCCAAGTCTAATGTGCAGCCGGTTCATATAAATGGATATGATAAAGGCTTGTATGACAATGAAGGAATTTGAAGAATTACTTAGAAACAATATCAGGAGGAAATAAGATGAATAAAAGAATCCTTTTTGCGGTAATTTTATGTATGATGACGATGTTAGTATGTGCATGCGGAAAAGTTGAAGATGATGTCAATACGGAAAGCACCACTTTGGCGGAAATAAAAGAGGAAACGGTAGCGGAAACAGTAGAGGGTGAATTTGTAGGCTGGGCGGATAATCATACGGTGGAAGTGAAAGTGGAAGATAGTCCGATGGCATTTATGGTAATGGATGAGACAGTAAAATCAATTTTGGAGAATTTTGAAAAAGGAACTATTTTTACTTTTGAGGTGGAACGGGATAATGAAATGCAGATGATTACAAAGGTGCTGGGAGAATAGAAGCCCAATTTAAGTGAACGTAATGCCTATTCTCATTATTTGAGAGTGAATTCTCATGATGCAGGGTTGCCTTCTGAGAGTGTTTTTGTATAATAAATACAAAGTTGCAGCTTTATTTCAGATGGAGGATAAAAAATGGATCAGGTAAAAGTAGGAGAATTCATTTCAATAGCCAGGAAAGATAAAGGGATGACACAGAAAGAACTGGCGGAGAGGTTAGGAGTAAGTGATAAGACCGTCTCGAGATGGGAGACAGGTCATGGTCTGCCGGATATGGCTTATTTGACGCCTTTGTGTGAGATTTTTGGAGTCAGTGTAAATGAACTCCTGTCAGGCGAGAAATTACCTCCAAATGAGTATTCTTTAAAAGCGGAGGAAAATATTATGGCTTTATTACAGGAAAATCAGAAAAACAAAAAATCTGATAAAGTTCAGCTGGTTATAGGAATCGTTTTGCTTGTTGCCGCATTGGCACTGCTGGGTATCAGCATGACGGGCAACAAGAATTATTTTTTGAATTTTATAGACTTTCCGTCTGTTATTATTCTATTTATTGCCTGCGTGGCATGTGTATTTATTTCGGGGAAAAAGAGTAAAAAAGAAATCGTTGTTTTGTTGAAAAAAATAGTGATTCCAATCGGAACAATTATTTCGTTGTCGGCGATTGTAGTGATTCTTACAAACCTGACGAATATTGCATATATTGGAGTTAATCTTGCAGTCGGAATACTGTCTTTTTTATATTCAGTTATAGCATATATGATTCTTACACTGGTAGAATCAAGAATATAGAATAAAAAATGTTGGAGACCCTGGTTTATTAGTCAGGGTCTCTTTTCTTTTTATTTGAGAGAGATTCCACGATATCTGGATTGAGTGCGTGCATCACTCCTGATTAATATGATAAGCAGATATTTAATCATATAGATTTGGGGTGATAAGCATGAAACTTAATAAAGTGGGACTGACAGGTTTTTTGATGTGTTTTATGGCAATCGTTTTCGGAATAGCTACAAATGGTGGGATACGGACGGTAGTAAATTTTCTGCATATCCCATCATTTATTGTTACTGTGGGAGGCGCGCTGTTTGCTGTGATGACCACATCAGATTCGTTTGATGATTTTATATACGGAATAGGGGGATTTAGGGCTGCGTTTAGCAGGAAGGGAACAGGAATAGATGAGATTATACAGAGTATACTTGAAATGTCTGAAACAGCAAGAAAAGAGGGACTTCTTTCCTTGGAAGAAAAGTCAAATTTGAAAAACAATGCTTTTTTGAATAAGGGAATCAGTCTTGTTGTGGATGGTTCAGAGCCTGAGCTTATTAGAGATATTCTTGAGACCGAATTGTCCCATAAATATGATCGTGAGAAAAAACAGATAAAATTCTGGGAAGATTTTGGCTCGTATGCACCGGCATGGGGAATGGTTGGTACATTAATCGGACTGATTAATATGATGAAAACAATGGGAAATGACTCCTCTGCAATAGGTTCGGGAATGTCCCTGGCACTGATTACAACATTGTATGGCTCCATTTTAGCAAACTGGATATGTATTCCGATTTCAAGAAAGCTTGAAAAAAACAGCGAGGCAGAGTATTTGGAGATGGAAGTGATAATAGAGGGCGTGTTATCTATACAGGCGGGAGAAAACACGAGAATAATAAAAGAGAAGATGAAAGCCATTCTGGAAAAGGAAATAGAATGATTGCATATTTCTGGTTATGCTAGTAAAATAGAATTGAAATATTTACAATAATAATGATACGCGGAGACTGTACTGTTTTTGAGGAAATATAATATGTTGTTTTAAGGAGATACACATGATAATAATACACTGGTGTAAAACGCAGATAACATGCCTGTTGATTCTGGCATATATAGGAATCCTTTTTATAATTGAGGGAAATAATCTTAACAGAATTACAAAAAAAACATATTGTAATAAAATATATGACATTTTGTTTGTCATAACAGAAATAGCGGTTTTATTTGACGGTATCACTGCATGTACAATTAATTTTCTTGACAGTGTTCCGAAAGTGCTGAATCTGTTGGTTCATTTGGGAATGTTTGTATCATATGAAGTTTTTGTTGCACTGTTATTCCTATACTGGACATCAGTAACGGTTGGTATTCCTAAGAATAAATTTATAAAGGCGGCATATGTGCTGCCATGTATTGTTTCGATTATTCTGACGGTTCTTTTCCTGCCATCACTTGATTTTATACAGGGAAAATACACTAACTATTCGATGGGAAATTCGGTTTATGTATGTTTTACGAGCGTAATAATATACTGTGTGCTTACTGTAGCGGTTATTATAACGAAATACAGATATATACCGGGTAACAAGAGAAAAAATTTATACACTTCGCTGGTGTTTATCATAATTATTATGCTGCTTCAGATTGTATTTCCGGAATCACTTATATCCTGTATAGCGGCTACAATGACCATAATCAGTATCTTCCTGAACATGGAAAATCCTGCAATTCACGGATTGGAACACTATCATAGTGAGATGGTAATGGGATTTGCCACTTTGGTTGAAAATAAAGATGACAACACAGGCGGTCATATAAGACGCTCGTCTGCGTATGCTTCACTGATTGCCAAAAATCTGAGAAAAAATAAAAAATATAAAAATCTGATTACAAAGGATTATCTTAATAATCTTGCCCAGTCAGCCCCAATGCATGACATCGGCAAGATTGGAATACCTGATGCAATTTTACAGAAACCGGGTAAACTCACCAATGAAGAGTTCGATAAAATGAAGGAGCACCCGATTATTGGTGGTAAAATAATTAAGGACACATTTGGACACCTTTTCAATGGTGAATATGAGAATATGGCATATCAGGTTGCAATGTATCACCATGAGAAATGGAACGGAAAAGGATATCCGGAGGGACTTAGTGGAGATGATATACCACTTTGCGCCCGTATAATGGCTGTGGCAGATGTATTCGATGCTGTGTCTGCGAAACGCTGTTACAGGGATGCCATGCCGCTTGAGGACTGTTATTCCATTATAGAAAATGGAAGGGGCGTGGATTTTGATCCTGATATTGTAGATGCATTTATGATGAATAAGGATGAAGTAGAAGAAATATATCATAATAAAAATCAGTAATAAAAAATAATATAAAATACTTAATGATAGCGCTGTGTTTTCATTTATAAAAAATGCCGGAAACATGGCGCTTATCTGGTTATAAGTAAAATGAGACGTTTGTCAACTTGTCGGAAAGAGACTTTTGTATATATTATAAATGTATAAAAATCTTAACATTTTACATTGAAAGGCGGACTGAGAAAATGAAAAAAGAAGAAAAAAACAATCTGAAAAAGGTACTTGTTTATGCAGTACTGTTTATTGTAATTGTTGTTTTGGGTTTTACCACAAAGCTTATCAGCATGGAGGAGATAGCATCCATGTTTTCGGTCAGTGCGGCATCGTTTTTAAAACTTGCAGTAATGGTATTTGGTGTATTGCTTTTGGAAAATGCAATAGTTGCCGTTTTAGGAATGTTTAAACCCAAAAGCCACAGAGTGCGTTCAATTATATCATTAGTATCAAGCATGGTAAAGTATGTGGCCTTTATTGTTATTCTCTGCTGGGGACTTGCCATAATAGGAGTCAATATAGGTACAATAGTTGCCAGTGTTGGAGTTCTGGCATTGATTGTAGGTTTTAGCGCGGAAAGCCTGATTGCCGATGTTGTCACCGGTACGTTTATGCTTCTGGAAAATCAGTATAACGTTGGTGACATCGTTGAGGTAAACGGATTCAGGGGAACGGTTACAGCCATTGGTATCAGAACAACCTGTATCACGGATACAGGAGATAATGTAAAAATTATTAACAATTCGGAGATGAAGAATATTCTAAACCGTTCAGACAATTTATCAAGAGCGGTAAGCGATATAAGCATTCCATATGAGACTGATCTCGAAAAGCTGGAGGGTGAACTTCCAAAGCTTATGGAGGAAATATATAATGCTCATACGGATACCATGCAGAAAGCACCGCGTTATCTGGGAGTTCAGTCATTGGAAGCTTCCGGAATTCTGCTTCGCTTTGTGGTGGAAGTTTCGGAAAAGAATATTTTCTCGGTAGCCAGAATTCTCAACAGGGATTTACTGCTTGGTTTTAGAAAACTTGGCATTGAATGTCCGTTCCCACAAATTGATGTACATAACAGGTAGGGTAAATGCCCATGAAGAAGGATATGGAATATAATATAGGACGTGAATATACACAACTTCCGGATGAGTATCTGCAGGGCGGTGGCAGTAATGTGACGGAAGTTAAGACGGGCAAAGCCCCGTGGAAGAAAATGATGTATATGGCAGCCGCTTTTTTGATTATGACATATGCAGCAGTATTCACATATACATCAGATGCAGCGGATGTGCCCGTTTCAGGAAATCCCATGCTGATTGTAAAAAGCTATGAGAGGATACTGGAAAAACTGTTAAACAAAGAAACTCCGTCTGAAAATAAAGGCCAGACTGAAGTGATAGAAGAACCAACAATACCAACATATCCGCTGGAACATGGAACGTGTTCATATGTTATATATAACGACACTATTGACATTAATAATAATTTTAACAACCGAATTCTGGGAAAAGGTGTTCTTTCGGAAGAGGAAATTGCCGGAGGATTGGAATATGTGCTTCCTGAACATGAACCGGAAGATGGATTTATATTTATGGGATGGGTCATTTACCATGATAAAAGCGTCAAACCTCCAAGTATGGGTATGGCGGGAAACAGTCTGTCATCTTCAAACATATGTTATGTGAAACCGGAAAACAATGAGCGTTCCATTGAGGTTCATGCAGCATGGCGTTATGATGGCATGAGTGAATGGCCGTATCTTCTTACACTTGATGCAAATGGTGGTACAATTGAAAATGAGACGGCGGTAAGCTATGATGCCAAGGGACCAATGTATTCAGACTGTTACGTATATCTGTGTGCTTATCCGGAACCTGTACGTGAAGGATATACATTTACCGGATGGTATACCTCACCGGACACAAGTGAAGGCCTGACCACCAGAATTCATGGCTTGGAATTTTATGCAAAAAACGGAAACGAATATGACTGGAGCACAATGAATCCTATTACCCTTTATGCTGGATGGAAAAAAATCAGGTGAGGTTTACGAGGAATGAAAAAAAACGGTAAGATAAGAGAAGCAGAAGTAAATCGGTTTATTGCAATTATTTCAATAGCATTATTCAGTTTTATTTTTTTGGGAGCTGAGTATATATTTGATAATATGATGGCATATGTGACGGATCCAAAGAGTGTTGTGCTTGCCCAGAGTTATATTCTTGGAATAAGTGTTATTGGATTCCTGATTTTTCCGGTTATAAACAGGTTTGCAGGTAATTATGCAAAACGTATTCTGTTGCTGGCAGGCACAATCACAGGTATTATCTGTATATTTGTAATTTTGCAGCATGATACTTATGCAAATATTTTAGTCTGCGGTTTAATTCTTTTTTCTTTCCTTGGAATTGCCGGAAGCCATACCCATTATGTGGTTTTTCTGGTCATGGACAATAACAGGCATTTGGCAAAGTGTATGGGAACGGCATACGCATTTGGAATTCTGCTTCAATTTGCAAATAATAATTTTGTCAAAAATGATATGGCACAGTCAATTGTTCTTTCTGTGTTTTTGATGGTTTTACTGATACTAATTATGAGGCTGGAGGATGTGGCAGCACCTTCGGCAAAAGAAAGTATAAAGGAAAATAAAGAAAAAGGACGTACGTTAAAGAATCCCGCTGTGGCAGCAGCTTCTATGGTGATTAGTGTCATATTAATGACATGTGTATTTTCAACACTTGATAATGCAGTTACACTTGTTCATGCAGCGGGAAGTGTTGACATAGGACGCTGGTCAAGACTGTTTCTGGCATTAAGCGGATTAATTGCAGGCTTTCTATATGATATAAAAGGGCGGCGTTACATGAATATTATGATGTATTGTGTAACGCTGCTATCGACAATCTGTGTAGTCATTATACAAATGGGCGGACCGTTTATGGCGGGACTTGTAGTGTTTTATCTGTCAGCAGGATTTTTTGTTGTGTTTTTTACCACAGGATTTATGGATCTGGCATATTATATGAAGCTGCCGCAGCTCTGGGCAGGAATTGGCAGGGCGGTAAATAATATTAGTGCGGTCCTGATAGGAAGTCTGTCAGTGTCTTTGCTATCATCGGGAAATGAAATGGCAATTATTGTCACCGCATTGGTTTTATTTGCACTCATAAGTATATCCGCCTTTATATATTCAAATCAGTTTATTTATAATGAGAATTCAGGCGATAAGGAAATACGGAAAGATTCCGAAAAATTTGCGGAGTTTTCTGTGGCATTTTCCCTTACGGACAGAGAACAGGAGGTCCTTAAGGTCTTATTGATGTCGGATGATAATGTTCAGGATATAGCTGAAAAACTGTTAATATCCAGGGCAGCATTATACAGACATATAACCAACCTCAATGAAAAAACCGGAACAAAATCAAGAATAGGACTGATGCAGTTGTATTATTCGTGGAAAAAGTAAGTTTTTACAGTTGATTGCTAAACATGTCAAAATATGGTAATATCTTCTTGGGGTGATTTAGGTGCAGGGAAAAAGACAGAAACTATACTGTATGCTTTTAATAATAAGTTTAATTGCATCAAGCGTCTGTTTTGATGATATTAAGGCAGATAATCGGATGCCTTTTCCGGTGCGGCTAATGAAGCCTGTCATATATTTGCTGCAGACTGCAATATTACAGACGAGGATGCCTGTACTGTTGAAATGCTTTCAAATACGCATACAAGTGTCCTTAATCAGCATGTTATGGCTCATAATGGAGAGAAACATAGAAAATCGGGTACAACGCTTTTGTGTTTTGATACCCGGTTGTATTCCGGTTTCCCTTTAAATGTCTTTGCTTCTGCCAATACGAATATATATGCAGATAATTTGTATGTGGCAGATGTCATACACTATATTCATGAAAAAGATGGAAAAAAGAGAATCTGATATTTAATTATTGGTATTGCCTGTGGGAACATGGGTTTATTTGTGTACGAACAAATTAATAATTGAATATCGGAGGATTGTTATGAATATTTTATTATATTTAGTTGTATTTATAGGCGCTATTATCGGTGGCGGCACCACTCTGGCAATGATTCTTATGCTGTTTGGGACAATAGCTTTTAAGATATACAGAAAAATCCGCTACGGTCTTTCTTTGTATGATTGATTAAGGAATATGTGAAAAATGAGATACACAGGGGAGGTTATAATTTGAAACACAAGAACAGTATTAATTGTAGCAAAATGATTATGCTTACCGTTGCCGGTATTATAAATGCAATCGGTATTACCATCTTTTTAAATCCGGTGAAATTATATGACAGCGGCATATCGGGAACATCCATGTTAATAGCCCAGGTAACGCCGGAGGGAATTACGTTATCAATGTGCCTGCTTATTTTAAATATTCCGCTTTTTCTTTATGGCTTTAAAAAGCAGGGTGGGTTATTTACATTTTATGCAATTTACACGGTATCAGTTTATTCTGTCGCAGCGTGGCTGATAACGGATGTGCTTCCTGTTGATGTAAGCATTGCATCACCTCTTGCGGGAACGGATTTGCTCCTTTGCGCACTTTTTGGCGGTCTGATTTCCGGAGTAGGAAGCGGTCTGGCAATCAGAAACGGCGGGGCAATGGACGGCATAGAGGTTATGGCTGTCATATTTGCTAAACGAATGGGTGTGACGGTTGGAACATTTGTAATGGCATATAATATTATTTTATACGTTATATGCGGAATTGTTGTAGAAAGCTGGATACTGCCGCTGTATTCGATTGTTACATATATGGCCGCCCTTAAAACAGTTGATTTTATTGTAGAAGGTTTTGACAGAGCCAAGAGTGCAATGATTATTACTGATAAACCTGATGATATCTGCAGGGAACTGTCAGCGGCATTTGAAACAGGTACAACCAAGATTGATGCAGTTGGAGGATATTCAAATTCCAGAAAAACGGTTGTGTATTTTGTCGTTAACAGATTTCAGGTAACCAAGATGAAGGATATTGTGCGGGAAATCGACCCTAAAGCCTATATCACAATCAGTGAAGTCGCAGATGTGTTTGCTAATAATTAAAGAGCAAATTTGAAGTAAGGGAGTGTTGAAAAATATATTTCAGCACTCCCTTTTGTTATAGAAAGAAACTATTGCCAACTAGTTAAAATAAGTATTATCCGTAAAGTGGAAATATCTGTATAATACCTACTAAACAGATATGAATAATAAGAAAAAGCCGCAAAGGCAGAAAGAGGTCATTATGGAATTAGAACTTGCAACACGATGTATTTACGGAAATAAGAGTAATTTAGAAGGTGAACCGACAGGAAGCATTAGTTTTCCTATTTATCAGACAGCGACATATGCGCATCCGGAAGTTGGTAAGAGTACAGGGTTTGATTATTCACGTTTGCAGAACCCTACAAGGCAGCAGCTTGAAAATGTAGTTGCATCGCTTGAAAACGGCATTGATGCATTGGCGTTTTCGAGTGGAATGGCGGCAATTACAGCATTGATGGAAATATTTAAACCGGGTGACCACCTGATTACTGATGCTGATTTATATGGAGGAAGCATCAGATTATTTAATAATATAAGTGAGAAAAATGGAATAGAGTTTTCACATATTGAATGTGGAAGTGATGATGTTGAAAAGTACATTAAAGGAAATACCAGGGCGATTTATATTGAAACGCCTACCAATCCTATGATGAATGTTATAGATATTAAGAAAATGGCAGAGATTGCAAAGAAAAATAATTTGTTATTAATAGTAGATAACACGTTTTTATCTCCTTATTTTCAGAATCCGCTGGATTTAGGCGCAGATGTTGTTGTACACAGCGGCACAAAGTTCCTCGGAGGACACAATGATACTCTTGCAGGCTTTGTTGTTACTAATTCAGAGGAAATTTCTGAAAAAATGCGTTTTATTATTAAGACAGTAGGCTCCGGACTTGCACCATTTGACAGCTGGCTTATTTTAAGGGGAATCAAAACATTGTCAATCAGAATGGAGAGGGCACAGCAAAATGCAATTGCTGTTGTAGAATTCCTGCAGAAAGAACCAAAGGTAAAGAATGTGTACTATCCGGGAATCAAGGGAACAAAAGGATATGAAATCATTAGAAAGCAGGCAAGGGGATTTGGCTCAATGCTCACTTTTGAGGTTGAAAGCAGGGAGCTTGCATTACATATATTAAAGAGTACGAAATTAATTCCTTTTGCTGAAAGCCTTGGCGGAGTAGAAACATTGCTGACATATCCGACCACACAGACGCATGCGGATGTTCCGGAGGATGTGAGAATAAAGAACGGAATTACGGACAGGGTACTGCGTATGTCAGTGGGAATAGAAGACAAGGAAGATTTGATTAAAGATTTAAAGCAGGCATTTGACTCATTTGATAACTAAAGAAGGTGATGTGGATGGAAGAACGGAATTTAGATTTTGATACAGTAGTGGAAAGAAGAAATACGGATTGTCTTAAATATGATTTTGCAGTGCGGCGCGGACGTCCTGAAAATGTTCTGCCGTTATGGGTTGCAGATATGGATTTTAAGACATCAAGCCTGATACTTGATGCAATTATAAACCGTGTGGAACACGGAATATTTGGATATAGCGAGGTCGGCGAATCATATTTTAATGCTGTAGCGGGCTGGTTATTGAAGCATCATGGAATGGATATTAAATCCAACTGGCTTGTAAAGACTCCGGGCGTAGTATTTGCGCTTGCAATGGCTGTAAAAGCATATACAGATGAAGGTGATGCGGTGTTAATTCAGCAGCCTGTTTACTACCCGTTTAAGGAAGTTATAGAAGATAACAAAAGAGTCGTGGTAAGCAGTGATTTGGTACTGGGACAGGATGGAAAATATGGTATAGACTATACAGATTTTGAAAAAAAGATAGTTGATAATAATGTAAAACTGTTTCTGTTTTGCAGTCCACACAATCCTGTAGGAAGAGTCTGGACGAAGGAAGAACTAAAAAAAATAGGAGATATCTGTCTTGCACATAATGTGATTGTGGTAAGCGACGAGATACATGAGGATTTTGTCTACGAGAACCACAAACATATTCCATTTATTACAACGAATGAGAAGCTGAAGGATTACTGTATCACATGTACGTCACCTGCGAAAACGTTTAATCTTGCCGGTTTGCAGATTTCTAATATAATTATTCCTAATGCCGGTTTAAGGCATGCGTTTAAGAGAGAGATTAATGCGGCAGGATACAGCCAGCTTAATACAATAGGCCTTGTTGCCTGTGAAGCAGCATATACATATGGTGAAGAATGGCATGCACAGCTCATGAAATATCTTAAGAGCAATCTGGATTATGTAAGAGAATTCCTGAAAAACAGGCTTCCCAAGGTTAAGCTGATTGAACCGGAGGGAACATACCTTGTATGGCTGGATTTCAGGCAGTTAAAGCTTGCTGAAAGAGAACTTGAGGATCTTATTGTAAATAAAGCAGGCCTGTGGCTTGACAGTGGAGCTATATTTGGAAGTGTCGGTGAAGGATTTGAAAGGATTAATATAGCTACCAGCCGTAAAATACTTGAAGAAGCATTTGAAAAGCTTGCGAGAGCGGTTGGCTTGCTATAGACAGAAACTATAGCCAACTCAATAATTTAGCAATTAGACAAGCATATGAGTTAATGATATTATAAAATCACATTAATCCTATATGGTAAGTATGAAAAGAAGGAGATCGATAATGAGATACACGGGAAAGAGCGTTGTTGTTACCGGAGCCGCTGCAGGAATCGGGGCACAGATTGCGTTAGATTACATAAAAGAGGGCGCAACTGTTATAGCCGTAGATATAAATGAAGATGGTCTTAAGAGGTTGTCTGACAGGGCAAAAGAATATGAAGGAACTTTATATGAATATACCGGTGATATTTCGCTGCAGGAAACAAATGAAGCAATGATAGATTTTGCAGTTGAGAAAACAGGAAAAATTGATATTCTCGTAAACAATGCGGGTGTTGCCGGAAGATTTGAACCGATTGGAGATATTACAAATGAGCTATGGCAGAGAGTTTTGAAGGTTAATCTTCAGGCACCGATGTTCTCAATGAGAAAAGCAGTACAAGTCATGCTTTTGCAAAAGGACGGCGGGAATATAGTAAATATTGCATCTGTCGCAGGCATAAGGACAGGGCAGTCAGGTGTGGCATATACAACGGCAAAACATGGTCTTATAGGAATGTCACAGAACACGGCATACATGTACCTGAAAAACAATATACGATGTAATGTCGTAGCACCGGGTGGAATAAAAACATCGATTATTGAAGCTTATCCTGATGATAATCCTTTTGGTAGAGACCGTATATACGGCGGAGCAGGACGAGACAATGGTGCACAGCTCGGCGAACCGGAAGATATTTCAGCAATGGTAAGGTTTATTACAAGTGATGAAGCAAAACATATTACGGGCTCTGTCTTTGTTGTTGATGGCGGAGCATCAAGCTATTAGGAGGTTGACATGAGTGATTTTAGAAATAGACATCAATTTAAAATAGGACAGCCTTTTTTATATAAAAAAGCAGAAAAACCTGAAGATTATTTAGAGGCTGCATTAAAAGCAGAAAAATTTATATCCAGGGCTGTGAGAGAAACAGATGATGGAATATTCTGGCAGGCTGATGACGATAAGCTTGATTTGACATTATATAGCGGCTCGGCGGGAATCTTGTATTTTTATATAAAATTATATGAAACTACAGAGGATGATAAGTATCTTCAAATAGTAAGAAAGGCAGCAAAGTATCATGCACGGCATTGGAAAGATTTTTTAAGTGCCAAGCCGACACTTGAACTTCCGGGTGCCCACGAGGGACTTCATTTTGGACTTGGTGGATACAGCATTGCATTAGGTGAGGCATACAGGCTTCTTAAAGATGATGAAGTCGCAGGTGCACTTTCTGAGATAGGAGAGCATTATCAGAAAACAGCAAAGTCTGATTCAGATGGTATATATTGGACAGGTCTTACGGGCCTTGCAATGGACGGAGGAATTATTCTTGTTCTTTTACAGCAGTATCAGCTTTTAGGTGATGAAAGCATTAAAAAAACGATTCTTTCAGCAGCAGAACATTTTCTTGCACAGGGCGAGCGAAAAGAAGATGGCGGATTAGAGTATAACGGATTTAAAAATGTTTTACCGATTAGTCTTCCTAATTTTGAATTCGGTTCTTCGGGTGCAGGATATTTATTGACAAAATTGTATGATTTTACAAATGATGAAAGGTATCTTAAGGCGGCAAAAGCAACAACCGTATATCTTGACAGTATCAAAATTGCCGTTGGCGATGGACATCTGATACCGCATCATGTATATGGACCTGAAGATGAAGAGCCTGTATTTTACACAAGCTCATGTCATGGTCCGGCAGGCACTGCGAAGCTTTACTATCAGCTTTATAAGATTACCGGGGATAAAAAATGGCTTGAGCAGATTGAAGATCTGGTGCTTGGACTTGAAGCAATTGGTGTTCCGCAGAAGCAGTCGGCAGGCCTTTGGAACAATGTCTGCTTATGCTGTGGCCAGGCCGGTCAGGTTCAGTTTTTTGTAGGATTATACAGAGAAACAAAAAATGAAAAATATAATGAACTGGCAAGAAAAGCGGCAAATGTACTTCTTGGTGAGGCAGAAGCAGAGAATGATTATTCTTTCTGGCCGATGGCATGGGAGAGGGTAAAGCCTGATGTAATCGGTACAGGCATCGGATATTATGATGGTACAGCCGGTGTGGCAGCTGCACTTTTGCAGGAATATTTAAATGAAAACAGTAATTTCCACTGGAATAGGTTATTGGATGATCCATTCCCTGAAAATTAATAGATTAAAAAGAAAAAGGAGAGAGAGTTATGAGAAAATTTGAAAAGGTAATTAAGAAGTTAGGAGTATTAGTTTTAGGTACAACATTGGCAGCAGGTCTGACAGCATGCGGTGGCTCAAATGCATCTACTAATTCAGGAGCAACAACAGTTACTGTTGGTATGGGAAATGCCTGGGCACCGGCAGATTATATTGATGAAAATGGTAATCCGGCAGGCTATGAGTATGAAGTGTTAAAAGCAGTTGATGAATTGCTTCCACAATATGAATTTGTATATCAGCCAATGGATTTCCCAAACATATTAGTTGCACTTGACACAGGTAAGATTGATGTTGCATCACACACATTTACTGTTACAGAGGAACGTGCACAAAAATATGCTTACACAGATGAAAGCCACTATGTTAACAGTGTACTGCTTGTTATTTCAAAGGATAATGACAAGGTGCATACAATAGATGACCTTGCAGGCAAGACATTATTTGCGGCAACCGGTGAAGCTTCAGCTACATGGCTTGAAAACTACAATAAAGAGAATCCGGACAAGGCTGTTAAATTAAAGTATGAAAACTTTACAATGGAACAGGTTGTAGCTGAAATTTCTAATGGAACAACAGATGCGTGGTATTGCAATCAGGCATTCCTTAATGATTTGAACAATGGATATGGAAATAAGTTAAAGGCAGCAGACGGAGACCCATTATATTCTGTAAATTCCGTTTATTATATTGACAAGAATAAAACAGAGCTTAAGGAAGCTATTGACGGAGCAATTAAAACACTTCGTGAGAATGGTACATTAACAGAACTTTCAAATAAGTTCTACGGATATGATATTTCAGGAGCGTCTAACTAAATGGGTGAATACTTTTCATTTGAAAGAGTAACAGAATATTTTCCCAAAATAATTACCAGCCTTCCCACCACAGTTCTGATAGTATTTTTTGCGATACTTTTCGGAACTGTGCTGGGGATAACCTTGGCATATATAAGAATTCACAAAATACCGGTTTTATATCAGATTGCATCTGTATATATCTCGTTTGTGAGAGGTACACCGCAGATTATACAGCTTTTCCTTGTATATTATGGTTTTCCTAAACTGGTGGATGCGTTATTTGGCATTAACGTAAACAGATGGGATGCTATTTATTTTGTTATTCTGGCTTATTCAATTAATGAAAGTGCATATCTTTCTGAAACGTTCAGGGGCGGATTACAGTCTATACCGAACGGACAATATGAAGCAGGGTATGCATGTGGACTGACTAAATTTCAGACATTTAAAAGAGTCGTGCTTCCGCAGACATTTCGTATAGTTCTTCCAAGTGTTGAGGTTGGAATTATAACGCTTTTTCAGAATACGTCAATGGCAGCAAGTGTCGGTGTCAGGGATATGATGGGAAGAGCAATGCTGTTGGGAGCATTTACAAAGCATTATACGGAAAATTTATTCTGTACGGCACTGATTTTTATTGTTGTGAGTATAGTCTTAGAATTTTTATTCCATAAATTAAATCAGAAGATTCAATTTAATGGGAAGGAGAAGAAGCGGTTATGAATTATGCACAGATATGGACAAGTTTTACATATGCATTGCAGTTTATACCCAGTACGTTAATTCTTTTATTTGTGCCTCTGTTCTTTGGCCTTGTATTTGGATTTATCATTGCGGTAATACGTGTATGGGAGGTCCCGATACTGGCACGGACATTACAGGTAATACTTACGATATTTAAAGGAATACCAATATATCTTTTACTTGTAGCGGCTAATCTTTTATATGTACTGTATTTTGATACGTTTGCAGAATGGCTTGGAATCAGTGCGAGAATAAGTAATACCAATATAATTCATCTTGCAAATTTTCTGCTGACTCTGTGCTTCCTTCCGGGAATTTCTGAATTGATTCGTGGAGGACTCATATCGGTAAACAAGGGACAGTATGAAGCCGGATATGCATCAGGGCTTACAAAAATACAGACACTTAGAAGAGTTATTATTCCTCAGGCAATACCGGAAATTATTCCGGGTCTTACGGGAACGATGCTTGCCATGTTAAAAGCAAGTGCGCTTGCATATTGTGTCGGTGTTACCGATATTATGAACGCGGCAGTACGTGTAGCGTCCAATTCATATGACTTTTTGGAAGGGTATATCGCAGCCGCAATTATATACTGGGGACTTGGAATTGTTATTGAAAAGGCAATGGGATTGATTGCAAAGAAAACGGAACGGTATAATAAAAAACTGGCAGCATAAAGGAGAAATTATGATAGATGTTAAGAATGTTAAGAAAGCGTTTGGTGACAATCACGTTTTAAAAGGTGTTGACCTTCACGTGGAGCAGGGTGATGTGGTTACAATTCTCGGACCAAGCGGTTCGGGCAAGACGACTTTTCTGCGCTGCCTGAATTTCCTGGAAAAAGCAGACGAAGGGGAACTTACCATAGGTGAGCAGAAGGTTAATCTTCACTCGGCTTCGGCAAAGGAAATTCTTTCCATTAGAAGAAGAACTGCATTTGTATTTCAGAATTACAATCTTTTTGCTAACATGACGGCACTGGGAAATGTTATGGAACCACTGATTACCGCACATAAGGTGCCTAAAAAAGAGGCTGAGGAAAGAGCCAGGGCAGCACTTGCCAAAGTTGGTCTTGCAGAACGCTGTGATTATTATCCGTCACAATTGTCAGGCGGCCAGCAGCAGCGTGTCAGCATAGCAAGAGCAATGGCGGTAGAGCCGGATGTTATTTTGTTTGACGAACCTACGT
>JBJEOB010000039.1:0-3514 GCA_051880495.1 Lachnospiraceae bacterium | reverse complement strand
CATTATGAAAAGCAAGTAATTATGACCAGTTGATTCCAAAAACGTAGATGCGGTACAGCTTAGTTCCTATTTTTCTTCACATAATTCTGATTATAATTCAAAGGCAACACATCAACCTTTAAGTTTAAAGGTTAAAAAAATATATTAACAGACTCGTATTTCTTCTTTTATTTTTGTATTCTTTTGGTAAAAGGAGGAAACAGAAATGCCAGGAAAAACACTTGTTTTTGAACTATGCTCAGAATTAGAACAGGAACTTATAAGACAGCAATTAGGTATGGATACTCTTAAAAGATACAGGAAGGTATTGAAAGAGTTTTCCGTTTTTGGGGGTGAGAAAGTCTATTCTCAGTCATTGGGTACCGAGTTCCTTATTCAAAAATTCAAAGCAGATGGAGGAATCTCTATAACAGATGAACATTCGAGAACAGAACTTTATTACTTTAAATGTATCCGTCTTCTGGCTGAATATTATAACTTTGGAATCGTTCACATTAAAAGCGATTTTGAAGGGGAGATCATTTGGCCGGATGGTTTTCGTACATGTACGGAAGCGTATTTTGAAGATCTTGTTGATGACGGACTCTCATACGGATATATCAATCGTTCCAGAACTGTCATCAAGGATTTAATTCTATTTCTGGATGATAAAAAAATACATGAACCCCAATATATCACAGCCGAACATAACGATGCATTCATAAAAAGCTATTACTATCTCAGTCCAAAAGGAATTGCTTCAAAACTCTGTATTCTGAGAAGATATTACAGATTTCTCTATCTGAATCAGTACATCCAGATCCATTTAGCAGAAAAGCTGCCTCATGCATGCATTAACGGAAGGATGAAGATTCCAACTGTCTGGACTGATGAAGAAATAGCAAAAATCAAATTAAGTGCAGAAAGAGTAAGTCCATCCGGAAAACGGGCCTATGCCATGATCATTCTCGCATCTGAATTAGGATTACGCATAGGTGATATACGAAATCTTAAACTGGCCGATATCGATTGGATACAGAAGAAAATATCGATCGTCCAGCATAAAACTAAAAATTCTTTGGTGCTGCCACTCACTGAAGAAGCCGGATGGGCACTTATTGATTACATAAAAGACGGGCGTCCTGTTACCGATAGCCCAAACGTGTTTGTTAAGCATCGCCAGCCATATGATGCATTTCCTGTGAACAGTACAATGAACCATATCCTGTCTGCTGTGCTTAATAAAGCAGGGATACCATCTGAAAATAAGAATTATGGATGGCATACATTCCGCCGTTCCCTTGCAACAAAACTTTTGCAGAGTAATGTGGAAATGTCGACCATTTCTGAAATATTAGGCCACAGTGATCCTGATATTGCTGGCAGGTACTACATCAGGATTGATACGCAGAACTTGAAAAAATGCATGCTGGACCTGGAGGTGATGGACTATGTCAGAAGATAAAGTGTACCAGGGACCATTTGCAGGACAGCTTCAAGCCTTTATTGAAGAAAAACGTTCGCTTGGATGCCGGTATAAGGAAGAAGAAAGACTTTCGTTTATTTTTGACCAGCTCAGTCTTAAATTCAACTGTTCAGAAGGTCTCACTGCGGAACTGGTCCATACATTTACTGAATATCAGCCAAACTGGCAGGCAACAACACAGAAAAGACGGATCAGTTTTATACAAAACTTCGGGGAATATCTGCTCCGTCATGATATTAGTGCTTTCCGTCCAGGATATACCACCATGAGAAATATACAGGCTGAGTTTAAACCATATATCTTCTCTCGTGCAGAAATAGATCAGCTTTTTTCCAGGGCAGACAGCATTCATCCCAACTGCCGTAATTCTCATATTTTTTATCCGGTACTTTTCAGAACACTTTATGGAACCGGGATGAGGATTTCAGAAGCACTTACATTAACTATGGAAGATGTGGATCTTGATGAACAGACACTGCACATTGTAAATCCCAAGAATCACAAAGACAGACTCCTGCCAATCAGTGATTCTGTTGCAGAATACTGTAAATGGTACCAAAGGAAGATCCACCCGGTCTACCATAAAGAGGATCTGTTTTTTATGAGCAACCGGGGTACCGGCAGCTATTACCGTAATAATATACAGATTTTTTTCAGTAGAATGATAGCAGATATTGGTATTCCCACCCGTGGCTATAAAGGTGGCGGACCACATCTGCATTGTCTCAGACATACTTTTTGCGTCCACAGTCTTGAAAAAATGATAAGAGATGGTATACCGCATGGAACAGCACTCCAACTGTTGTGCTCTTATATGGGTCATCAGTCTCTTTCTGCAACTGGCAGGTATCTGCAGCTAACTGCAGAAGCCTTTCCTGATCTGGTAGAAAAGATAGAAGAAGCCACAAAAGATATTTTTCCAGTGATAACTCCACTTGAGGAAGTGAGGATGCCATATGAAGAAGAATGATTTTGCACAGTATATAGCGACTTTTCTTACAAAATATCTTGCTGGGACCAGAAATCTTAGTGCGAATACGATAACATCATACAGAGATGCATTTGTTATTCTGCTCACATTTATGAATGATAAATATTCCATCAAGCCTGAAAAGCTGGGAATTCCCGATTTTTCTGCAGACAGGGTAAAAGAATTTCTGAGTTATCTCGAAACAGAGCATGGGAACAGTATTTCAACCAGAAACCAACGGCTCGCAGCCATCCATTCTTTTTTTCACTATATAAGTACGCAGAATCCGGAGTATATGTTTCTTTCACAGCAGATTTTGGCAATACCACAAAAAAAGAAAGAACTGAAACCTGTGAGGCATTTTGACACTGGCCAGGTTAAAGAACTGCTTGCAGCTCCAGATACGCATACCTCTCGTGGAAGGCGTGATCAGGCATTATTATGCCTCCTGTATGACAGCGGATGCAGAGTTCAGGAACTTGCGGACATAAAAGTCTGTGATATCAGATTAACAGTTCCCGCACAGGTTGCAGTAACCGGTAAAGGGAGAAAAACACGTGTAGTGCCGCTTACTGCAGAAACCAGGGAGATAATCGCATCCTATATAACAGAAAATCATCTTGAACAACCAGCAAAACAGGATACTCCTTTGTTCTATAACTGCCATGGGGAAAAACTGACAAGACAGGGAATCACATATATCCTGAAAAAATATACAGAGCCAATAGGTTTAACAAATGCTACACCACATCTTCTCAGGCATAGCAAGGCGATGCATATGACAGAAGCTGATATCAATCCAATATATATTCGAGATTTTCTTGGGCATACGGACTTAAAAGTAACTCAGATATACTCCAAAGCGAGTGTGGAAATGAAAAGGCGTGCTCTTGATAAACTCAAAGGAACTGGTGTAATTCCCGAGGAACCTAAAAAAGACTGGACAGATGATAAAAATCTTCTGGATTGGCTGAATAGTCTTGGACACTAATTATGTAAAGAAAATAAAACTGAATATAGCAGGAATACAATGCTTTGTCCAGTTTCTTTCCATAAGAGCCAACTTTTCATAATGAATA
>JBJEOB010000038.1:0-3559 GCA_051880495.1 Lachnospiraceae bacterium | reverse complement strand
TGATTGATACGATATGGTTTCCATCCTTTATCCAGTTCTTTCTTCTTTTTCTTAAAGTCTGGATCATCCAGTTCCAGAATCCCACCATCGATATCATGACTGCTTGCACCGCCAAAAGTGAATATCTTTTTATCTTCCAGTTCATAAACTTGGCCTCGCATCAAATGTATAACTGATGGTCGGATTTTCTGCACCTTTCCACCATTCCATTCTTCTACCGGATATTCCATCAACCTGTCGAAATTTTCATGATTCCCTGAAACAAATAATGTAGTAAATGGCTTACAATCCAGCCAGTCCAGAATCATAGTTTCCATTTTACTTTCTTCGTCTTTGCTCCATACGCCACCAAAATCTCCACAAATAATAACGTAATCATCTTTTGTCATTTTATTCTGTTCCGGAAAGATGCTAACGTTGAACCGTTCAAAATTCCCATGGCAATCGCCTGTAATATAAATCATAACTTATCACACCTCTATTTCCTGTTATCGAAAAATTTTATGATTTGTTCCACAGATACCGGATAATAATCATTTGCATCAACTCCTACATCATATCGTCTGATTCCATCCATTTTATTTCGAAGATTATAATCATTTCGTGCATGTATGTGACCATGAAGCTGATAACTTCCATTATATGACTTCGGCCATGAAAGCATCGGATAATGCATTAATACAAAATATTTCCCATGCAAAGATACTGTTTTAAAATCATAGATTCCCTCAAATAATCGCTCGTCATATTTCTTATCGTGATTTCCTGTTATGAGAATCTTTCTCCCCTTCAATTCTGAAATCAAATCGTTGGCTTTTTCTACTGTCAACCGATGACAGATATCTCCCAGAATATAAACTATATCATCTTGATGAACCACAGAATTATAGTTATTTATAAGCGTCCAGTTCATGTCCTCCACATCTTGAAATGACCGATTCTGCATCGGAATAATTGCTGGATGCCCCAGATGTTGATCACTGGTAAAATATATCATAGTATCACACTTCTTTCACACTCTACAATTTTCACTTTTGAATTTACATATTCTCATTATGATTGCGACCATGAATAGCTAAGCCCCATAGCAATCCACTCGCCTTTGCCATTGCTGATACTTTTCCTTACTTTTTTCACAAGCTTCCTCGAAATCCGGTTCACCTTCTCCTATTATCGTCATCTCTCCTTCTAACTCATATCCCCTTGCTTCAAAGAATTTTCTAATATGACGATACCAAATGGATGGCTCTGCAGATTTCCCTGCAATTGAAAATAACTTATCACTATCATCAAAAAACCATGGATTTGAAAAACATTCTTCCCCATACTCCTCCGGAAAACAACTTTTTGAAAATTGTATATATTCTTTTATAAGAGCTTCATCCACTTGTGGTTTAATCGATATACTTCCTGTTCCTATCATCCATACTCCCATTTTAGTCTCCTCCTTGATAAAATCATAGTTCATACATTAAAGTGTCATTATACTTGTAGTATAATTCTATTTTTCTCTCTTGCTTTCAGCCAAATGATTGAATATAATATACTTAACAAGGCAGTCGGAAGGTGAGCGTACATCACCCGACCCGGCGAAAATCTATTATTAACTACAAAGAGTAGCCGTTCTAAACTTTGCGAGAGCAGGACGGCTACTTTTTATTTTTCATATTTAGAATTGCTATAATCAACGACGCTGTGGTCAAGATTATCATGAACTCTTCATATGTACTCATAAGCATCATCCTTTCCGTAAAGCTCGGAACGGATAAGAGCACGTCCCCCGACTACCTGGGTAAGTATATTATATTTCCCTATATCTTTTATTAAGTAAAGCCGCAGCTTTCGCCACGGCTCTTGAATCAAGTCTTGCTTGCGAGACTTAGCGCGAAATTCGTGTCAGCATCAGCTGACATTATTCCTTTACGAATTCCTGCGGCTCGCAGAGCGTATATTAGATGTTTCACCTTCTAATATATTGCCTACATTACAGCCATGAGGATTATCCCCGGTCAATCAGTTTCTCACCTTAACCTATTCCATGGATTTCAGCACATTTCTATGCCTAAAGGAAAGTTTTCTATTTATCCAAAACTGTTTAAGAATAAAATCGTTAACTATTCATTATTAACAGTTCAAACAAAATCCAAAACAATTAACAACTGGAGATGTTATAAACATCATTCACAAACCCAATTTTTATGAAGGCAGGATTCGAACCTGCGACATCATGGTTACGAGCCATGTGCGCTACCAACTGCGCCACTTTCTTATCGGGCAACCCAATTTAATCAGAATTGGCATGTTCTTCTTGTAACATAACCCCGTTACAGGGAAACTGAAGTTCAGGATTTTCGTAATGCAGACAATACCTTTATGCTATTTCAATAAACGTAGTTGCATTAGATACCTTAATCTGTGTATCTAATTCAGTAAGCAAAATATTTCGTTTTTCTTCCAACAGTTCCAGTTTTTTCTTTACATCCAGAGGATCCACAAGTTCTGTGGTATTTTCCTTCACATATGCATCAACCACTCCTAATGGTTTATCATCTTTCGCTTTGGTATCACGTCCTAGAATACTTAATCTCATGCTTTCCGCTGTTGATTGAAGCTGACTGTTTTTCACATCACAAAAGCGTACACGTTCATTGTATTCATTGTTTAACTTATCCTGAAGTTTTCCTTCGAAATCCGCATCACCATCATAGGAATCCATACCACGAAGTCTACTTCTAAGAGAAATAGCCCCAGCTACTGTAAAAGTCCCATATGAAGTCTTAATTTCTGTTTTCGCATTGGAATCTACAATAGCAGCATCAATTTTCTGAAAACGTTCAATCAGATCATTAATCTGCTGATAAGCTGCCTCTGCTTCTTTCGCATATTCTGCTTTATCAATTCTCTTTGCATATACCTTATCCTCATTCGGTTTAATTGTATCTACAAAGCTTGCTTTCGCAATTTTATCAGTTATTTTCTTTACCAACATATCTCTTTCATCCAAAGCCTGTGTTACCAATATCTTTTCGCTCATAAAAAATCCTCCCGCAAAACATTTCTATACTTACGTCCTGGAAATAATTTTAAGGGAGGATTCCTCATTTGTCATTGAACTTGTAGTATAAAATTTAGTAACACTACGCTTTATAATAGATGAATTTCTTTACGAAAAGCCGCAGCTTTCGCCACGGCTTCTATCCACATTCTTATGCAGCTTTATGTTCATTAATCCTTTCATAATATGCACGAAAGCGCTCGAATTGCGAATGTTGCCTGTTAGCCGAATTATATCGTCTATTTCCGCACAGCATATCATCCACTGGCATTTGAAATAACTCACTGAGTGCATACAAATTGTCAATAGTCGGCATACTAAGTCCATTCAACCAATGATAGACACTCTGTACACTGCCAAGTCCCAGATAATTCTGCACATCTTTTACAGATAATCCACGTTCATCCATAATTCTTCGCAGGTTGATTCCAGTTTTCTTCTTATTGATTATTGGAAACATGTTTCTTCCCCCTTTTGTGCTACTTACTTAAGTATTGCACCACG
>JBJEOB010000037.1:0-17691 GCA_051880495.1 Lachnospiraceae bacterium | reverse complement strand
TTTATAAGTATTATTGCACTCGAAATAACAACACCTGCCATTATTCCCATGAGCACAAGCTTAAACACATTAGGGCTTGACGGTGCTGCCGGAACATTACCATATTCGATAATATTTACTCCGTCAATCTGCATTACATCGCAGATACGTTCCGATGACACATCAGACAGATTGTCCACAATCATCTTGGCAAGATACGGATCTTTATTGGTAACGCTGATTGACAGTACACGCGAATCAGACGCAATGCTGACTGACACGTTTTCGATAAACTGATTTGTTGTCATCGTAAGACCAAGATTACTTATTACCTGCTCCACAACCGGGCGGCTTACGACAAGCACCTTATAATCCTTAACGAGCTGTGTCGAAGTCTGGATATCAGTATATGTTGTGGTTCCTTCATTCTGGCGGTTAATTATGTACAACTGTGATGTTGACTGGTACTTAGGCGAAATAACAAATGTCGCAACTAAATATGCTGTCAATCCGCATATTGCCGCAGACATGATTATTATCCATATCTTTGACAGAAGCAGTCCAAACACTACCAGAAGATCTATTTCCATTTCATCATTGTTATTTGTTTTTGTTTCCATTACAAGGCTTCCTCCATAAACTTTCCGCCTATGACACGCTTCTGATTGTCAATGAATAAGCGTTCCATAGTGTGAACACCGTATTTTTTGCCGACATACAATGCCGCACTCTTTAGCTGTGGTGTTCTTCTTCCGGCAGAGTGTGCATCACTTGCCACCAGATCTATCAGATTATTCTTAAGTAAATTTTTTACGAATTTCTTTATTTCTTTTCCCATATTACCCATAACAGCAGCGGCATTAACCTGCATTACGACATTCATGTTGTGAAGTTCTGCCACGCGCTCCGGGTGGGACACAAGGCACTCATAGCGCTCTATGTGTGCAATTATCGGAATATATCCCGACATAATAAGTCTTCTTACCATATTCTGAAGATATGAATATTCAACAGTTGTAGAAAACTCTATCAGAATGTAGTCTGTCTCACACATTGAAAGATTAAGTTCTTTCTGTGTTAAAACATCCACAGAATCATAATCGCAGTATATTTCCCTGCCGTAATAAAGCTTCATATCCGGGAACTGCTTTTCTGCCTCACCCTTAAATGTGCAGAAGCTTTCATAAACCGAAGCTTCGTCAACAAGCACCTTGTCAGGGTGATAATGCGGCGTTGCTATCATGGCACGGATTCCGTCTTCGTATGCAATCTTTAACATTAAAAGAGCTGTTTCCATGTCTTTTGCTCCATCATCCACTCCCGGCACAATGTGGCAGTGCATATCAATGAAACCTTCCTGTGGCAGTTTGCTTCTAAACATGTTACCCCTCCTATTTTGCGCCCTTGTGGTCAAGTACAACACCAATTGTCTTTAACAGTATTTTTATATCAAGCCAGAAATTCCACTCATTGATGTATTTGACATCAAGCCTTACCACCTCTTCAAAATCAGTGATATCACTTCTTCCGCTTATCTGCCACAGACCCGTGATACCCGGCTTGATGCTGAGCCTCATCTTGTGATAGCTGTGATACTGAAGAAATTCATCCACTGTAGGCGGTCTTGTTCCCACAAGACTCATATCACCTTTAAGCACGTTGAAGAACTGCGGAAATTCATCCAGGCTGGTTTTTCTGAGAAACTTACCTATTCTTGTAATTCTCGGATCATCATCCATTTTAAACATCAGACCGTTCATCTGATTCTTCTCCATCAGAAGCTTTTTGCGCTCCTCTGCATCCGTGTACATCGAACGGAACTTATACATCTTAAAATAACGTCCGTTCTTGCCGACACGTTTCTGTGCAAAGAAAATCGGTCCCGGTGAATCAAGCTTTATAAGCGGACCGATAATTATTGTAAGAACCAGTGTTATTGCCGAACCGACTAATGCCCCAACAATATCGAGTATTCTCTTGGCAAATGCCTGTCGCAACGAAAGGAATCTGTTGGCGTAGGTAATTGTTGCCTGACCGCCTATCTGTGTCGCAACGGACATTCCCTCGTAATCAAGATTAAATGTCTTAAGTCCGACATGAACCGTTATTCCCATGGAGAGAATCTCTCCAAGGTGACTGCTCATCTCCTTGGTTGATGTAACGACAAGAACCTCATCCACAACGTCAGACTTACAATACTCAAGTACAGACTCTCCGTCTTTGGCGACAATCGGAATATCGAGAATATTTTCTCCGACATGGTCCGAATCCATAACGGCAATACTTCTAATGCGGTAATCCCACTTATTTTTCTGTAAAATCTGATCAACAAGCTGCGAAACATTATCATAATCGCAGATAATCATAAGCTGTCTCGAATTATTGCTCTTGCTGTAGAAGCGGTTGAGCGCATACTTAATAAGCAGATGTATCACATAAGTAATAATCGTATTAAAAATCAGGAAATACATTACCAGCTTACGTGAAAAATCCGCGTCAACAATTCTTGTAACATAAATAATTGAAATTGACAGAAAAGTAACCGTCAGATTCAGCTTGACACACGATAAAAGCTCTGCAAAATATCCGTTCTCGGCAATCCTGCTGTTCATGTTGACAAGCAGATAAGTCGCAACACACGCAAATACAAATACCGCCGTAATACTCGTAACATAGCTTTGTGGCATCCAGTCACCATGTCTTACATAATTGGCAAGATGCATGCTTATCGCAATTGCAATACAATCGCACAACAATACAAATATATTTTGAAGATTATTTCTAAATCTGTACATCGTCTGCTCCCAAGTTGACTAGTTTTATAGTTTTATGTTGTCATACTATATCTATAATAATTTACTATATTTCGTGCTTTATGTCAATATTTGCGGGCATTTATACAAGATTTTGTTGTGTTTCGCTTTATTTATATTTTTAGCCTGTTCATCACGACTATTATACTACCGACATTTTACTTTTGCAATATATAAATTTGCATTTGCAATTTATTTAATTGTTTAACATTGTCCTTTAACTGATAAACTATATTTGAGGTGAGTTACAATGAACACAAAACATTCTCAGGAATATAAATTAATCGGTTTAAATATCGCTTATTACCGCAAGCTTAAGGGCATGACCCAGCTTCAGCTTGCAGAGCATATAAATATCAGCAGAACGCACATGAGTAACATAGAAGCTCCCAATATGACAACGGGGATTTCCCTCGACACACTGCTTGATATTGCTGATATTCTGGACATTCCTGTTTCTAAGCTGCTTACATTCGAACGATAATTTCTATTTTCATACTTCTTGCATGTTTCCTTTATTCGTACTATAATACACCATTATAAATCTTATAAAGGAGTCATTTTATGCGCAAATCCAACAAAAGAATCCCTGTATGGTGCAAAATACTCTTAGGAATACTTATTTTCCTGACCATAATTATTATTGCCGGTGTAATATTTGTTTATAATAAACTCGGTAAAATTAATCACGTGATAGAAATAGAGACTCTCCCTGTTGAGGAGGAATTTTTTGAAATAGATGAGACAGCCGAAGCTGATAAGGACATGATACAGCTCGCTCCTGAGGATGTTACCTGGTCAGATACGGTCGAAGTCAAGGGCGAAGACGATATTGTCAACATTCTTCTCATAGGCCAGGACCGCCGTCCGGGAGAATCACGTGCCCGTTCCGACACAATGATTATTGCATCTGTCAACAAAACAGACAAGACAATAACACTCATATCACTTATGCGCGATATGTATGTCCGGATTCCGGGCTACAGCGACAACCGTATCAACGCAGCTTATGCATTTGGCGGAATGAAATTACTTGACGAGACAATCAAACTGAATTTTGATATAGACATAGATGGTAATGTTGAAGTAGATTTTTATGGATTTTGTGATGTTGTGGACGCCCTTGGCGGTGTCGACATCGATGTAAAATCCTACGAGATTGATTCAATCAATGCAGGCACCCGCGCAATATATCTGCAGCGAAAATACACATCCGAAGCTCCGGTCATTACAACCGCAGGTACATATCATTTAAACGGTGCACAGGCATTATCCTACGCACGAATCCGATATCAGGGCAACGCCGATTACGAGCGCACACAGCGTCAGCGTCTGGTTTTGGTTTCTTTGTTTAACAAATTAAAAACCGTAAGTATCAGTGAAATGTTAAAGCTTGCCGATACAGTTCTCCCTATGGTTAACACTGACATGACCTCAACGCAGATAATCGGACTGGCAACCGATGTTCTTATGATGGGTGTCGGAAACATCGAAACACACAATATTCCTCAGGAAGCATCTTATCATTCAGCAAACATACGTGGCATGAGCGTTCTCGTTCCTGACCTTGATGACTGCCGAACCAAGCTTTCTGAATTTATTTACGAATAACACAGCAGATTAAAAATACGACCATATCTGCCACAACTATTGTCGAGCCGACCGGCGTTGACGCAAGAATGGCTATTATGATTCCTGCGACTGCACATGTGACTGAAAAAACAGCCGAACATATTACAACCGCACGGAAATTTTTAAATATCCTCATTGCTGACAGCGCCGGGAATATTACCAGCGCTGAAATAAGCAGTGAGCCTACAAGATTCATCGCAAGCACTATGATAACGGCAATAGTTACTGCTATAATCATGTTGTACATTCCGGCACGTATTCCCGTTGCCTGCGCAAAGTTCTCATCAAATGTTATCGCAAAAATCTTATTATAGAAAAATATATATATTCCAATTACAACTACCGACAATCCTATACATAACCACACATCCGTTTTGGACAGCGTAAGTATTGAAGTTGAGCCAAACAGCGTACTGCACACGTCTCCCGAGATATTTGCCGATGTCGAGAATAAGTTCATCAGCAGATATCCAAGCGCAAGTGAGCCGACTGATATCATCGCTATCGCAGCATCACCGTTTATCTTGGAATTTCTTCCCGTGTAAAGCATAAGAACCGCCGCAATTACTGTTATCGGCAGTACAACAAGCATATTGTTGGATAATCCGAGCACCGCCGCTATAGCCATCGCACCAAAAGCCACATGTGAAAGACCGTCTCCGATATATGAATATCTCTTAAGCACCAGTGTTACCCCAAGAAGTGCCGAGCAAAGTGCAATAAGTGTTCCGACAATCAATGCATAACGCACAAACGGAAAAGAAAAATAATACATAAGTGTACTCATTTACGCCATCTCCCTTCCCATAAACGAATTATATACGTCACTCTCAAGATAATCCTGCGTTGTTCCGTAGAAGAACGGATGATTGCCCATATGAAGGATATGTGTGGCATATTCCGTAGCCGCATTGATGTCATGTGAAATCATGATAATCGTTATACCTTCTTTGTTCAGTCCCTCAATCAGTTCATACATTTCAAGTGTAACCTTCGGGTCGAGTCCTGCAACAGGCTCATCAAGCAGGAGTATCTTTCTTGCGGCACACAGTGCCCTTGCAAGGAGAACTCTCTGTTGCTGTCCTCCTGACAAATTTCTGTAGCACTCACCGGCAAGCTCACCAATTCCCATACGCTGCATATTTTCATCACAAAGCTTCTTTTCCTGCGCATTATAGAACGGTCTTAATCCACATCGGTTAAGGCATCCCGAAAGAACAACTTCCCTTACCGATGCCGGAAAATCACGCTGAACATTGGTCTGCTGCGGAAGATATCCGATTTCATATTCCCGAAGGCCGTCCCCTCTTATTATCTCACCTGCAAGTGGTTTTCTGAGATTAAGAAGCGTCTTCATAAGCGTACTCTTACCCACGCCGTTTTCACCGACAATGCACAGATAATCGCCTTTATTTACTTCAAAACTGATATTTTGTGATATCGCCCTGCCCTCATATCCGAGCGATACGTCCTTACACTGAATATACGACATTTTGCCACCCCGTTAGTTAAGTGCTTCCTTAAAAACATTCATATTGTCACGCATTATGGAAATATAAGTTATATTGTCATTTAGTTCCTTGCTGCTTACAGCCTGCATTGAGTTAAGTTTTAAAATCTTACAGTCCTTACTGCTGCTGTTTGAAATAATCGTCTGCGCCAGTTCACCCGAAAATCCGTTTTCCGAATTTTCAAGCACCAGAACGGCCGGAAGCTTTTCTTCATCAAGCTTTTCGGCAAGGAACGTCACAGTCTGAAAGCTTGCATTGGTTTCCGAACTGCAGCCCGGAAAAGCCGCATAATAACTGATTCCATAATCATCCATCAGATATCTGAACGGAAATCTGTCTGCAAATAGAACCGTTTTTCTTGCCGCAGCTGATACGACATTCTCATACTCATCATCAAGTGTATTCAGCTCCTTAATATACTGCTCATACCCTGCTTCATACAAAGAAGAGTCCTCAGGATTTGCCGCACACAATGCATTCTTTATGAATTCGCACGAAACAGCCGCATTTTTAACAGAAAGCCATATATGCTCATCCCATTCTTCGCCTTCTTCCTCATGTGCTTCGTGCTCCTCATGTTCACTCTGCATGCCTTCAACATGTTCCTCTTCCTTGACGTATTCTTTCAAATCCTCCATAAGATTTACCACCTGCATATCAGGATTATTCTTATTCTTTAACGCATCCGTTATCCACCCGTCAGAATTACCGCCTACATATATGAGAACATCACATGAAGTAATCTTCGCTATATCGGTAGCCGATGCCTGAAAACTGTGCATATCCACACCCTTATCCAAAAGCAGTTCTACATTGACGTTATCTCCTGCCATCTGCCTCGTCCAGTCATACAGCGGAAACGTGGTGCAGATTACATTAATCTTTTTGTTATTTACACCTGACTGCTGCCCTGACGAGCATGCCGTCATACATAACATACACATTAAAACAACGCCTATTAAAAATACTCTATTCCGTCTCATTACAATTACACTCCTCAACAATATGATTAAATGCATTATTACTGCAGTTTCTGCACAGCCCCATAATATATGAATTTTTGCAGTCTATCGTAAATCCATGCTCAAGTCTTACATGCGCTGCAATCTCCTCCATAAAACCACAGTCCAGGTGCATAACCTTACCGCAGCCGGTACACTTCATATGAAGATGGTGGCCACATTCTGCCTTTCCGTTAATATACTGGTATGTTGCCTGCTCCTTCTTGCCATGGGCGGTCTTTAACACAACCCCCTGCTCAACAAGCCTGTCGAGGTATCTGTATATTGTAGTAAGATTAACTTCTATCGAATTATCCGTAAGAAACTCATTAATTTCATTAACGCCAACCTCGCGGTCAGGATTATCTGCAAGAAACTTAAGTATCCATTCACGCTTCCTGGTTGCATATCCATTCTTAATCGTCATAGCTGCTCCTTAATTTGCAAATCATTTGCATTTTCTGATTATATATCAACACAAAAAAATAGTCAAACTAAATTTGCAAATAATTTGCAAATTTAATCTGACTATTAAGTCGAAGCAATAAATTTTGTGCAGGCTCACGGATAATAATCGATCATTTAGTACTCCGCCACCGGACTCAGTCTCATTGAAACATAGTCGTTAACCACAAAGCAATACAGACTGACATCTCCAAATTCTTCAGTTGTTGAAGAGGTAATCTGGCTCACATATGACTTTATTTCATCTGCAGAATTAAACACTCCCGGCATCATAATATCGCACATTACATATGCAGTCTCATAATAAGTATCATCAACTGTTATCGTTATTAAGTCGATATCATGAATCATTCCCGTCGCTGTGTCAGCCCTCACGCACAGATTAGTATTGCCGATGGATGCGTTATAATCTGTTGAAAGATATATATTTGTGTAATTTTTACCGGTGTATACATAATTCATATAGGCATCCGAGTACTCTATCCAATCCTCAACAATACCATTCAGCCTGCTGCTTACCGAATTAAAATCCATTTCAAAATGGTCTTCATCACAGTTCACATACGGAAGCTCAGTTAGGTCGTCAGGGTCGTAGTAGTTAGCATAACCGTTCTCACCGATTGTGTCGCTTATTACCGGCTCAATGCTGCTCATATAATCAAACAGAACATCTTTTTCGCTGTGGTCAGCTCCAACTGAATAATCCTCCGGTACATATTCGTCATCATCATCCGTAAATTGCTTAATTATTTCCGTAAAATCTGCATTATCACCATCATTCTTCAGATTATCTATTATTTCAGGTATAAGTTCCGCAAATAATGATAAAAGGAAAAATGCAATATAAATAATAACGATAATAACTGCTGCCTTTGCGCCTTTTTTCTTTTCTTTTGCACCGGTGTTGTTTCTGTTTGCCGTATTATTTCTGTTTCCTGTATTATTTGACGCATTTGCCTTTTGCTGTGGCGACGTTGTTGCATTAACACCACCGTAAACCATGCGCTCATATCCCTGTTTCAAATACTCCTGGCGGTCATCCTGTGATTTGGGATTGTGATATTCACAGCCAAAATCATGACTTGGATGATGGCTCTCGTTTATGTATATATCGTTTTTCAGCTCCCATGGTGTAACGAACCTGAAACATCTCGGACACCAGGTTCCCTGTATTTTATTATCACAAATAGGACAAATCTTCACCCTTATTTTTCCCCCTTATTTGTTATACTCTTCCTTTACAAACCGCTCTAACGCCGCAAGTGACCTTACAACCTTTTCCGTATCAATACAATAAGCCATACGGAAAAATCCCGGACATCCAAACGTATCACTTGGTACAAGTATCAAATCGTATTTAAGTGCCTTGTTGCAGAATGCCACAGCATCATCTTCAAGCGCCTTAGGGAATATATAAAATGTTCCACCCGGCTTTACTACCGTAAATCCAAGTTCAACCAGCTTATTGTAAATAAGATTCATGTTGGTCTCATAAACCGAAAGATCCGAGGTTTCATCAAGCACCTTTGATACTGCAAGCTGAATGATTGACGGCGGACAGTTGTGTCCTGTGCCCCTTGATATCTGTCCACACATATTTACTATCGTTGCCGCATCCTTACATGCCGGATTGACAGCCACATATCCTATACGCTCTCCCGGAAGTGACAGTGACTTCGAAAATGAATAACACATTATTGTATTATCGTAGAACGCCGAAATAACCGGTGCATCCACGCCTTCAAATATAATCTCGCGGTATGGTTCATCTGAAATAATAAATATGTCGTGACCATATTCCTTAGACTTTGCTTTTAATATATCGCAGAGTCTCTTAACCGTCTCGGTTGAATACACGATTCCCGACGGATTATTAGGTGTGTTTATAAGAACTGCTGCCACATTTTCACCAAGCATCTCTTCAAAACAGTCAAAATTAATCTGAAATGTCTCAGTATCAGCCGGTACTACCTTAAGCACGGCACCTGTACCGCTTATGTATGGACCATATTCAGGAAAATACGGAGCAAATGTCAGTATCTCATCACCCGGCTTTGACACCGCACGCACCGCATGTGCAATAGCACCTGCTGCTCCTGATGTCATAAATATGTCCTCATAAGTATAATTTATTCCAAAACGTTTCTTAAGCGAGTCTGCTACTGCCTCCCTTACAGACGTAATACCAAGACTTGGGCTGTATCCGTGCAGTGTCATCGGATTTTCATTCCGGAGAAGTTCAATCATCGTCTCCGTGAATTTTAAAGGACATGGAACTGACGGATTTCCAAGACTGTAATCAAAAACATTCTCATACCCAATTTCCTGTCCACGTTTCGTCGCATACTCAGACAAAACCCTTATCTGCGACTTTCCGCCTAGCATAGCTTTATACTGTTCATTTATCATAACCGGATCCTCCAAAAGTAACAATCGCTATCATTAGTTTAGCAATTTATGGGTGGTAATTCAATATTTTTTTTATTTTCCTCTTGTTTCGCCCCGCCTCATCAAATTTTACTCACAAACTCCAGAATTTCTCCTGTAATCAGATTAATTTCTTCATCAATCCACCTCTTATCTGATGTGTCAAGACTTCTTATATATGCCTTATCATTAAAAGTAAATTTCAATCTTTTTTCAATATCTTTTCCGGTGTTTTCTCGCATAGTACCATCTCTAAAAATATATGTATCCAATGCTATCCTCAGCTTCTCTCTATTAACATTATCCTTTAAATAATACATATCATACACGTCTTTAAATCTTGTAGAAAGTGGTCCAAATTTAAGTAATGAACGCAGTTTTTCTGCCAACATCTGTTCATCTGAATTAATCAACAAACTAGCCCCTTCTTCATCATATCCAATATCAAAACAATACTCTTCCTGTTCCAATTCAAAACGTTTATGCACACCTAAATCGATTTTACCTCTAACCTTGTTTCCATCTATATCCTCAATCAATATAAATATTTTCTTCCCGCTGTAATCCTGCTGTTTCAATTCTTCAATCTTACCCACTCTGCTGATTTTAACCCCATCCAGGCAATTCAGTTTATTCACAAAAACATCTATGGCATCATCTGCTAATGAATACTTTATAAAGTCTATATCCAAATCCTGGGTGGCTCTTCGTACATTATTAGTCTTATTACGCATTACCACTCCGCCCTTAATAGTAACATTTCTACTTAACGGGCTTATTGATAATGCTTTTAATACAATATCCTGACATACTTTGGCTGATGCCTTATCTCCATGGTAACCCTTTTCATTTGCCTCCTCAATAAGCTTATTTATATTTATCAACTATAAAACCTCCAGTTTAAGTGTCTCCATTACCATGTTTGTCTTTGGCAGCTCATAAGCGTATTCTGAAACCGCTGCCATATCCAGTTCATGAACAATCTTTCTGTAATTAGTTATCAATTCTTTATACAAATCAAAAGAAAATTTTCTTTTATTCCGTACCAACTCCACGAGAAGGCGCTCTTTATTATAAATAACAATATCTACACCATCGTACTCTATCGTGCTTTTTCCCATATCAAAAGCCTGACTGTTTTCATAAATCTGCTTCACTCTACTGTCACTAATTTTTCTGGTATTTTTCGGCGTGGCAACATAATAATAATCCGGTATGGTATCAGTTAATCCATAATAATAAAAAGCACTATTGAGGGTAATAATTGCATTGGGATATTTCTTGGAAATAACCTCCAGCTCCGGCACATATCTTTTGTCCGAATAAAGTCCTTTTTCCTTTACAAACAGCTCTCCATTCTGAACACTTTTTTTGATTTTATAATCCGTTCCATATTTCTCCAAACATTCCTGATATGATAATAACATACTCCACCTCCCTTTGAGTAAATGTAGGTATTTATATATTTTTTACATATGTTTACTTAAATTATAACACATGAAATACCAAAGTCAACATATTTTTTAAGGGAATGTAGGTGTTTTTTTATTTTTTACCTACATTCCCTTAAAAATAATTGTATAAATCCGTATAAAATAAAAAATCAAATCACATATCCCCTCGGTGTTACCATTCTGCCGTCAATCACCGTTGTCTGTGAATTTCCGACAAATACCGTTGTAAACATATCAAGATTTTCATTTCTAAGTTCCGCCAGGGTGCATACCTTATAGCTTAAGCCTTCACGGCCGATGTTTCTGACGTAGCCGCATACCCTGTCGCCGGGGAGTTTTCTTAAAAGGATGTCACAGGCTTTTTTGATGTAGTCTGCTCTCTTGTGGCTTGACGGATTGTAAATGGCTATTGCAAAATCGCCCTCTGCTGCCATCTCAAGCCTTTTTTCAATCTTCTCCCACGGTGTGAGAAGGTCACTTAGGCTTATCACGGCGAAGTCATGCATAAGCGGTGCACCAAGCACTGCGCCGCCGCTTAAGGCAGCCGTCACACCCGGCACCACCTTTACCGTAACCTGCGGGTACTCCTTTCCTATTTCCAACATAAGTCCTGACATTCCGTACACACCTGCATCACCGCTGCTTATCATGGCAACCTTTTTGCCACATAGCGCTTGTCTAAATGCAAGATGGCATCTTTCAACCTCGCCGCGCATAGGAGTTTCAAGAAATTCCTTATCAGCAAAATGTTCCCGTAAAAGGGTAACATATGTCCTGTATCCGACAATTACATCGCAGTTTTTAAGCGTATTTACCGCCTCAATAGTCATCTGTTCGTATGCGCCGGGACCGATGCCCACTACATAAATAGTATTGCTCATTTTCTACCTCTCGCCTGCTGCCATATATATGAGTGCGTTACAGATAGCGGCAGCCACGTTGCTTCCGCCCTTTCTTCCTCTGGCAACGATGTACTCGGCATCAGAAGCCATCATAAGTTCCTTAGCCTCGACAACATTTACAAATCCAACCGGAACACCTATTACAAGTGCAGGTTTTATAAGCCCTTCATCAATAAGCTCACAGACTCTTATAAGTGCCGTCGGTGCGTTGCCTATTGCAAATATAACAGGGCCTTTTATGTTTAATGCACGCTCCATACAGATGACCGAGCGCGTTGTGTTTCTTTCCTTTGCCTCACCTGCCACATCTTCATCGCCGATAAAACAATGAACTCTTCCGCCAAGCTTATTTAGAGATTTTTTGTTAATACCTGCCATAGCCATGCTTGTGTCAGTCACAATTGATGCGCCCGACTTTAATGCAGCTATCGCATCCTTAACTGCATTTTGCGAAAATTTCAGATTATCAAGATAATCAAAATCTGCCGTCGTATGGATTACTCTCTTGATTACAGGCTTTTGCAGTTCATCAATCACCGCACCATGAAGCTCATCTTCAATTATCTCAAAACTTCTCTTTTCAATTTCATCCGGAAGTACATGCTGCAAATCAATTTTCATTGATAAATTCCCCCACTGTCATTCCTTCTTCAGCTTTTCTCTCTATAACAAGAAGCTTTACGCCAAGCTTCTCACACGCCGCTGTCTTTTCATCAAAACCGCCCTGTGAGCCGGTATCCTTTGTCACCATAAAAGACGCTTTTGTTTCTTTAAGCGTTTTTATATTTTCCTCAACGGAAAAAGGACCACGTCCAAGAATAATATGCTTACTGTCAAATCCCATCCTGATGCATTTATCCTGATACTGCGTATCCGGAAGAATCCTTGCATATATCCTGTCAGCATAATCTGTTACGGCAGTAAATTTTATAAGCTCCTTACTGCCTGTCGTCACAAGAACATTTCCCTGATGACTGCACAAATACGAAACCACCTCTTCTGTATCTGCAAAATACAGGGCTTCGTCCACTCTCTTTGAATATTCCCTTACTATCCTGATAAGCCGGACATTACATTCCGACACTGCTTTTTTAATATTCTGCGTCACTTCCTGTGCATACGGATGAGTTGCATCAATTACAAGTTCAATATGATTATCCCTTATAAATTCAGCGATTTCGTCCGCTTCCATTCTTCCTACACAAACCTTTAAATGCTTCATCTGCGGAAGAACCTGCCTGCCATAATCGCTTGCGACACATACAAATGCTTCTGTTTCGCTGTTTTCAAGATATTCAGCTATCTGCCTGCCTTCTGTCGTTCCGCCAAACAGCAGAACCCTCTTACTTTTAACAATCATATTACAAAATTAAGCTGTTTCTTTTCAATGGCAACAGCTACCGTAACCTTCCCTACGATATGCTTTCTGACAATAAGTGTCTTATCGCCGTCCAGCAGTGTGCTCTTTTCACATACATTGTTTACTCCGGTCACTTTTTCAACAAACGCCGATGGCGTGCACTTTACCGTAACCTTTTTGAGTTCATCACTTGTAAATGTCTTAAACGGGAATGAATATGTATTGCAGAAATCAACGAGTCCCTTTTCATCCTTCTTTAGGTCGATGGAACATATCTCCTTTATCGCATCAAAGCATAATCCCTCTTCTTCAAATACAGTCTTTACGGCTTCAAGGATTTCATTTTCCTTAATTCCTTTTCTGCATCCGATGCCCACTGTAAGCTGCTTTGGGTAAAGATAAAGTGTATTTTCATATTTTGGCTCCGTTACAAACGGTGTTACGACTATTCCGTCCCTTATACCCTCGCCATAGCAGTATAATTCTGCCGGAATATCACCTACTATTTCACACCATTCTCTGTCAAAACTTATCCCGACCTTCTTGCCGTCAAGAATTGCTGCCGAAATCCCCTTTGTCATTTCAGGGTCCCTGCATACAAGGTCATTTCTTTTAGCAAACACGTCAACCGCATATACTTCATGTATATCTGTTGATGTTGTTATTACCGGTGTTGCCCCTGTTATCTTAGCACACAGTTCAGCCAGCTCATTGGCACCTCCGGCATGACCCGAAAGCAGTGATATTGCATAATTAGCCATATCATCCATCACAACTACAGGGCTGTCCGTAAATTTAGAAGTTACAAACGGTGCAATCGTTCTCACTGCTATCCCTGTGGCAGACACAAATACTACGGCTCTCTTTTCCTTAAATGCTTCCTCTAAGATATATTTTGTCTCATGAAACGGTATAAATCCTTCTTTTTCATAGTTATCAAACAGGTAACCGCTTACCTTATAACCAAGCTCATTGAATTTTATCAACAGCCTGCTTCCAATCTCTGCTGCATTTAAATTATATGTTATAATATCTATCTTCATTTTCCGGTACCCTTCCTGTACATTGTTGTAAATTCCGCATCATAAAGCTTTGACAGCTCGTAATCGTCGCCAAGAAATCCTCCGACGACTATTAATGCGGTTCTGGTAATCCCCGCCTCCCCGGCTTTAGCTGCAAGACTGTGTAAAGGACATCTTATAATTTTCTGATCGTCCCAGCTTGCTTTATAGACAATTGCTGCCGGTGTATTACTATCATAACCTCCGGCCGTTAATTCTTCAACTACTTTATCTATGTATCCCATGCTTAAGAATATAACCATGGATGCCTTATGTGCAGCAAAACTCCTTAGTGATTCCTCATCCTTTACCGGTGTTTTCCCTGCAATTCTTGTGATTATCACTGACTGTGAAACACCGGGGAGCGTATATTCGGCATTTAATGCCGCAGCTGCTGCACAGAATGAACTTACACCCGGGCAGACCTCATAAGGTATTTTTCTGTCATCGAGCGCATCCATCTGCTCACGTATTGCTCCGTATATTGATGGGTCGCCGGTATGAAGCCTGACAACCATAAGCCCCCTCTCATGAGCATCAAACATTACAGAAAGCACTTCCGAAAGATTCATGTATGCACTGTTATAGATTTCGCACTCATCCTTACAGTTTTCCAGTAACTGTTCATTTACAAGAGAACCTGCATAGATAACGACATCTGCCCTTTTTAAAAGCTTTTGCCCCCTGACTGTTATCAGATCAGGTGCACCGCTTCCTGCACCAACAAAATATACCATTAAAATCCCTCCGATATTTTCAGCATCTCTTCTGCATGGGAAGTCATACCAAGCATTCCATGGACATTTGAAAAAACGACTGCTGCGCACTGTATATCATCACCCACACGGTTTTTCATTGCTTTTTCGATTTTTTTCATTAATCTGTCCATGACATCATCAAGGCACTTATTTTCTTTAAGTAATTCTACAGCTTCATCGGTAGTATTGCAAGCCAGGACTTTAAAAAGTATATCATAAGGTGTTTTGGCCTCTATACAGCAGGCAGCTAACGCCTCCATTCTGCCGTCGGCATAGGATGAATGGGTATTCATAATTCCAAGTGACAGTTTTACCAGTTTCCCGATATGTCCGATTAGAAGTATTTTTTCAAATCCCGCCTCTTTTGCCATATCAAGCGTATTTCCGATAAAATTACTGCACTTGACGGCACGCGACGCATCAAGCGTTGTATTTCCCCTGACATAATCAAGCCCGTAATTACCGGGTGTAACAAGAAGATACCTGCATCCTTCTTCGCGTTTAATGTTTATCTCAACTCTTATGGTATCTATAAGTGCCTGTTCGCTCATAGGCTCTACAATTCCGCTTGTACCGAGTATTGAGATTCCACCTTCAATTCCAAGCCGCGGATTAAATGTTTTTTCTGCTATCATAGCACCTTCCGGAACCTCTATTATTACTTCGATTCCGCCTTCATAGCATAATTTATCACACACATCCGTTACGGCATTTATTATCATTCTGCGAGGTGTCGAGTTAATAGCGGCTGCTCCGACCGGCTGGTCAAGTCCTTTCTTGGTTACCCTGCCGATTCCCTCTCCTCCGTCGACACTGATTCCCGATACGGTACGCCTTACCACTGCGTATACCAGGATTCCGTTAGTAACGTCTATATCGTCACCACCGTCCTTTTTCACCGCACAGCGTGCCATATTTTTATCAAAATATCCATCGGTGACAGAAACACTAAGTTTTGTATTATCCGGAAGAATAACACTTACCTCATCCGGCATGCTTCCCGTTAAAAGTGCAGTGACCGAAGCCTTTGCGGCGGCGGTGGCACATGTACCTGTCGTATAACCGCATCTTAATTTTTTTCCGTTTGAATAACTATATCTTTCAAGCATTTTACTTTTCCCTAGAAGACAATTATTGTGATTGGATTCTGTCCCATCATAAGGTGATGAGTGCCTGTTTCCTTTGCTTTAGAAACTGATATTTCCAGTATTTCAATAGGTTTTATGCCATGTTCTTTTAAGTAGCCGAGTGCATTTGAAACCGTTTCAAGCGATATCGCATTTAACACAATGCGGCACGATGGATTTTTTGAATATATCATATCCAGGATTTTACATAAATTACCCGAGCTGCCACCGATAAATGCGTGTGTTGGAGCTTCAAGCTTATCAATACACTCTGTTGCTTCCCCTTGTATTATTTCCAGATTATCTGCCGCAAATTTTATTTTATTGGCATTAATAAGCCCTACAGCCTCACTGTTTTTTTCTATTGCAAATACTTTTGAATCATAATACTGCATTGCAGCCTGTACGCTTACCGAACCTGTTCCGGCTCCGACATCATATACAACTGCTTTCCCCGTTATTCCAAGCTTTGCAATGCTTATTGTACGAACCTCACTTTTTGTCATCGGTACATCACCGCGTATGAATTCATTATCATCAACCGATAAGTAATCTTTTTTACGCGGATTCGGATTTTCTATAATCAAAGCCAGCAGCCTGTCATATGTATTTTGCCTGATGCCATCCGGTTTTACATGCAAAATACGTTCATTTTCATACGACAGATTTTCCCCGATATGGAGTGTCACATCAGTCAGTCCGTATTTCATGAGCTTATCGCCTAATTGTATCAGATCATCCGCTCCTGACAGCAGGGCAAACGTCATGTTTTCATGTGCTATCCTGTAAATCAGATTGCTGCTTCTTCCATGAATACTTGTATATGCCATTTCTTCCCATGACACCTTCATCCTGGCACAAAAATATGACAGTGATGAGATTCCCGGAAGCACATTAACGTCATAATCAGATAATTTTGCCAGAAGCTTTGATGCCCCGCTAAAAAAGCCTGTGTCGCCGGACAGCAGTATGCATATTTTTTCATATTCAGCATGTTTTCCAATATAATCTCCTATTTCATAAACATCATATGAAATAAATTCGGGCACACCTAAATCACCGGAAAGCTTCCTTGCTGCCTTTATCATTCTTTCTGCTCCGATAAGAAGGTCACTGTTTAATATTTTATCTCTGGCATCCAGCGTAAACTGCATACCGTCGCCGGTTCCTATCCCAATCAGATACACCTTTTGTGCCATTG
>JBJEOB010000036.1:0-3666 GCA_051880495.1 Lachnospiraceae bacterium | reverse complement strand
CGCGGAGATCGACCGGGTGCTTGCTGACATCACCGCCATTCTTGGAGGTGGACGGGGATGACACCTCAGGAATTGAAAAACAGCATTTTACAGCTGGCTATTCAAGGAAAGTTGGTTGAGCAACGACCAGAAGAAGGTTCCGCAAAGGATTTGATCGAAAAGTTGCAATCAGCAAAAGAAATGCTAATTGCTCAAAAGTGGATAAAAAAAGAGAAAAAAAGTGACTATGAGCCAGAACCTTTTCCATTTGATTTGCCGGATACATGGTGGTTAGCGAGAGTCGGAGATTGCATATCAAACAAATCAGGACTCGCTTATGATAAAAACAACTTGGCCATCAAAGGCCAAACGATGGTAAGAGTTCTTCGTGGTGGAAATATAATTGATATGGGCTTCTTACTCAAAGAAGATGATATCCGCATTTCCAACGAGTTTGTGAAACCCGACCTATATCTGAGAAAGAATATGCTCATTACCCCGGCAGTTACAAGTTTGGACCATGTAGGAAAAATGGGGCGGATAGACAGAGATTATGCCGATGTGGTTGTTGGTGGATTTGTTTTGATGCTTACTCCACATATTTCGGATGATACTTTTTCTAAATATCTTCTCTACATTTTTAGCTCTAAATATTTCCGGGACTGCTGTCGAAAGATAGTTAATAAATCTGGTCAAGCATTTTATAACTTGTCCAGAGAAAAGATGATGCAAATCTATATCCCTATTCCTCCTCTCGTCGAGCAGAAGCGCATTGTTGCCAAGATTGAGGAACTGTTGCCATACATCGACCGCTATGAAAAGGCGTGGAGCAGGTTGGAAGACTTCAAAAAGCGTTTCCCTGTGGATATGCAGAAATCCATCCTCCAGATGGCCATTCAGGGCAAGCTGGTGGAACAGCGCCCTGAGGAAGGCAACGGTGAAGAACTGTATCAGCAGATTCAGGTCGAAAAGCAGAAGCTCGTCAATGCTGGCAAAATCAAAAAAGAAAAGCCCCTGCCGGAAATTTCTGAGGATGAGATTCCGTTTGATATTCCGGAGAGTTGGAAATGGTGTCGACTTTCTGATATAGTTTTACTGGAAAACGGAGACCGTAGTAGCAAATATCCTGTAGATACTGATTATGTGGAATTCGGTATCCCCTTTTTCGGAGCCAAAGACATGGTGGGGCAGTATATGTCTTTTGAGAATGTGAGATATATTAGTGAGACAAAATTTGCAGAACTTGGGAATGGAAAACTCAAGGATAGTGATTTTATCTGCTTGCTTCGTGGATCTGTTGGAAAAACGGCATTATTTAGGGCTGATGCAGAACACTATACAGGATTCATTTGTGCGCAGATGGTTATTGTAAGGTCAATCAATCGTGAAATAGTAGATTTTCTTTATAAGATTATGACATCGCCATATTATTTTGGATATGTTGAAAGCAAAACTACTGGGACAGCCGTGCGGCAATTACCTGCAAAAGAATTGGGAAAGTTATATGTCCCTCTCCCGCCCCTTGCCGAGCAGAAACGCATCGTTGCCAAGCTGGAAGAAATCCTGCCATTGTGTGAGAAATTGAAATGAGGCGAATGATATGTGGAAAAATGTTATTCAATTTTTAGAGGCAAACGGGCTTGACATTTTACTGGTTATTGTAGGTGCTTCAGCTTTCATAACTTACTGGTTGCAAGAGCGCCGGAAAATTTCTGAAGCGGCATCGTTAATAATCTTGCAAGTTGAAGACCTTCAAAAACACATTGCAGAAATTGGCTCGTTTATTGTAGATGGCAAGCTGAATGATAGCGCATTCTATGAATCCCGAATGATTTTCAAAACAGACTATTGGGACGAATACAAGCATTATTTCATCAGGAAAATGGATTCCTTTAGTTTTAATTCATTTGATGAATTCTATAATTGTGCATCTGAAATCCTGGAACAGCAGCAGTTTATGAAAAACATGCAAAAGAACTCAATGTTTTTAACACAGCAGACGATAATGCAGATGGAAGCAAATTCTATAATACAGTCTTTTTCAACATGTGAACAGAAGCCAGTAGATATACAGCAGCTTTCCAATGTATTGAAATGTACGATCCCCCAGGAGATGGAGCCTGAACAAAAGGTTGCACTGGACAATACGTTGATGCGAATAATAGCATCTAATAAAGATGTTAATCAGAGTGATTTTTGGAAAGTTTATGGCAAAAGTAAAAATAACATTGAAGCGGCAATCAATCAAAATGCTTTCACCCCATACATACCGACACAGATTCGAATTACTCTCGAAAAAGCTTTGAGAAAGTACAATGCTATACAGGTTATTGGATGTAACGGATATCGAAAGCTGAAGAAAATCGCAGGTCGAAAGTTTTGAGATGTTTTACGACTGAAAAACCACTATTAGGAGAAGAGAATGAACGGAACTGAAATAATTGCTTTTTTGGAAAACAATGCACCATTAATTAAAAGCGCGGTAAGCGCAGTTGCCGGCTCACTATTAACTGCAATCTTTCTAAGACATAATACAGCAGCAGAAGAATTTGAAAAAATTAAGGCAGGGCGTTTTAAGGAAGTTGCTGATGATTTACTGGCAACAGGAAAAATGACTTATACAGAATATTACAAAGCAAACAACTTTCTCAATGTTGCGAAAAAGGCGGATGAAGAATATTCAAAAATCCCACATACAGAAAAGGTGGATACTTATAATTTTGATTGGTTCATTCGTTTTTATGAAGCAGTTGGTAATATCAGTAATGAGGAAATGCAAATAATATGGGCTAGGATATTAGCAGGAGAAATCGATCATCCTGGCTCACAATCACTTCGTACAATCGATGTACTAAAAAATCTAAGCCAAGCAGAAGCACAGTTGTTCAGAAAGGTATGCTCATATTGTGTTTTCATAGGTGACCGCGGTTTTTTTCCACATTATGATAATTACTTAAAAAAATGTAATATTTCTTATTCTGAGATTATGATGCTCGATGAATTGGGATTGATGGCAAGTGATGGTATGTTATCTCTTCAATTACCCGTTACACAGAAGCCTGCCCTTGCATTCATAAACAAAGAACTGATTATCACGGTTGCTTTGGAAAAAGACGAGAAGAAAATCATGAGCGTAAAGCAATTTCCGTTAACAAAAGTAGGAATGGATTTGGCAGTACTTGTCGGAGAAACTCTATCTGATGACTATTTTATTGAGTTTGCCAAAAACCTGAAGAAACCTGATTATCATATTTGTGTTCACCAAATCATTTCTTTTGAGGAAGATGGCAGTGTTTGCTACAACGATAAGAATTTGATAGATGACCAGAAATAGGTCATCCTTATAGAATGAGGATGGCAAGTTGGACAGTCTTATTAGTTTACAACAGTTCAGCGCACACCTGATATAGCCAAACGAGAAAAGATAAAACTTTTCTGTGGCGGTTATACATAAACCACTGTAATATGGAATAACAGGGATTCTTATTATACCTTATCTTTATAGGCAGGTTTTGATTCAAAATACCCTATGTTAGAAAAGTGTTAGATGGCAGAATCCCACGCCGAGAAAACCCAATTTTTTGCATAGTAAAACCCCCGAAACCGGACGGTTTCTGGGTAATTCTGGCATACCTACCGCTCGTGGATACAATGCACCATGTTTTGAAGGCATGGTGCATTATTTTA
>JBJEOB010000035.1:0-18029 GCA_051880495.1 Lachnospiraceae bacterium | reverse complement strand
TGCGTTGCAATTTCTCTATCTTATTCCGATGTGCTAAACACTGCGATGAACCTCAGCTGAGTTTCATCTCCGTAGCACATAAGTCACTCATCTAATAAATTTTGTGCAATCTGACGGATATATTTTAATTATTTGGCTTTTGACACCCTAAACTATATTATAATAAATAATTATGTAAATTACCACAATAATTTACTAAAAACTACGAAAACTCACGAAAATTTACGAAACATTTACTCCAGATGGATTTTCCAGCATTGTACCAGTTCGTTAAGTGACACTGCCGCATTTGCCGGACTTGTTGACGGCATAGAGCGAAGGTAACACTGATATTTTTCGGGCTGATATTTCTTAAAGTATTTTTCCGCCGTTCTGCCATTTAAAAGGATTTTCCCGACAGATGAATTCTGCATTATCATACTGATGTCGGCAGGCACCACATTACGAATTGTGCTGTCAGCAGAACCGATGATGTCGCAGCTGTATATTGCATCGTACAGTGCCAGATGATGCGCAATCACAAACTTTTTCTTTTCTTCTATTGTCACCGGTTCAGGTTCATTCCAGACCATTGAAAGCATTTTCCAGAACCTGTTTCTCGGATGTCCGTAATAAAAACCTTCTTCTCTTGATTTCACAGACGGAAGACTGCCAAGAATAAGAATTTTTGAATTTTGGTCATAACAAGGTTCAAACGGATGAATTATATGTGTATACTCTGACATTTACTAGTCCGCCTTATATACTATCTTTCCCGAACAGATTGTGTAATGAATCTTTCCCGGAAGTTCCCAGCCTTTAAAAGGACTATTTGATGCCTTTGACGCAAAGCTGTCCACAATCCATTTCTCATGTTCACCAAAAATTACAATATCAGCAGGTGCATCTTTTGCAATGCTTCCCGGAACCATACGATAAAATTCAGACGGATTCTTACTCATGCATGCCATAAGCTCAAGAAGTGTAAGATGCCCCGGCTCAACAAGCGAATAAATACCAAGTGCCAGTGATGTTTCAAGGCCTGTTATACCACTTGGTGCTTTTTCCATCGGTCTGGCCTTCTCCTCCTCACTATGTGGAGCATGATCTGTTACAATCATATCGATGGTGCCATCTTTAAGACCCTCTATAATCTTTAATCTGTCTTCCTCTGTCCTAAGCGGAGGATTCATTCTTGCATTTGTACCATACTTTAGAACTGCCTCGTCCGTAAGCGTGAAATGATGAGGCGTTGCTTCTGCGTGAATGTCTGCCCCAAGTTTTTTTGCCGTCCTTACATACTCAACAGAATTGCCTGAACTGATATGCTGAATACATACCGAAGCTCCTGTATGAAGTGCAAGCGCACAGTCCCGGGCAACCATAACATCCTCTGCCGTTCTTGACGCTCCGCCATAACCGATTTTTTTAGAGATTTCCCCCTGATGGACACCCGGAGAAACAATAAATAAAGGGTCTTCCTCATGAAGACTTATAGGCAGATCAAGTTCACGGGCCTTTTCCATTGCAGCAGCCAGAAGCTTCTCATCCATTATCGGAATACCGTCATCTGTAAATCCGGCAGCTCCTTCATTTGCAAGAGTCTCCATATCAACAAGTTCTTCTCCCTTTAATCCCTTGCTGACTGCTGCCGCCTGAAGCACATGAATACCCGTCTGTTCACCTTTTTCCTGTATATACTTAAGTGTCTCAACATTATCAACTGCAGGCTTCGTGTTCGCCATGCAGACAACCGTTGTAAATCCGCCTTTTGCTGCGGCAGCCGCACCTGTAAGTATATCCTCCTTGTATGTAAAGCCCGGATCACGGAAATGCACATGAGTATCCACAAGCCCCGGTGCAACGACAAGACCTGCAGCATCAATTACATCTGCATCACTGTCAGGCAGATGTGAGCCCACTGAAACAATTTTATTACCATCAATTAACACATCCATCACTTCATCCGTGCCTGTTACCGGGTCAACTACCCGTCCGTTCTTTATAAGCAGCATAAAAATATTCCTCCTTATTTTACCTCATTAGCTCTCTCATAAAACTGATAATAAATCCCTTTTTGAGCCATCAGTTCGTCATGATTTCCTTCTTCTGCGATTCCCTCAGTCATAAGCACCAGAATCCTGTCAGAATTACGGATACTGGATAAACGGTGGGCAATCGTGATAGTTGTTCTGCCCTCAGATAGTTCTGACAGCGATTTAGCCACCTGATATTCACTCTCATTATCAAGCGCCGAAGTTGCTTCGTCGAGAATCAGAATCGGCGGGTTCTTTAAAAAGACTCTGGCAATACTGATTCGCTGCTTCTGTCCACCCGAAAGCTTCACTCCACGCTCACCGACATATGTATTATATCCGTCTTTTAATTCGGAAATAAACTCATGTGCACCGGCTCTTTTAGCAGCCTCAATAATTTCATCCTCAGTCGCATCTTCCCTGCCGTATGCAATATTTTCCATAACGGTGCCTGAAAAAAGATATACATCCTGCTGAACCATTCCGATATTTTTTCTAAGGCTCTTAAGCTTATATTTTCTGATATCAACTCCATCCAGCGTTATCTTTCCACCATCAATCTCATAGAATCTCGGAATAAGATTACACAAGGTTGTTTTTCCACCGCCACTCGGTCCGACAATAGCAACCTTTTCCCCTGAATTGATTTTAAGATTAAGTCCTGAAAAAACGGTATTGTGGTCGTCCGGGTATGCAAAGCTTACATTTTCAAATTCTATGTCGCCTTTGGCATCAATAAGTTCCACTGCATCAGGGTCGTCAAAAATTTCAATCTCGGCATCCATTATTTCAAGGAATCGTTCAATTCCCGTAACACCACGCTGGAACTGTTCTGCGAACTCAATAATTCTTCTTACTGTTGCAATCATCGTAGACACATACATAACATATGCTACTAAATCTCCGGGAACTATAATTTTCTTAACCATAAAAATTCCGCCTGCAACTACGACCATCAGATACATGAGACCATCAAATGCCCTGGTGGTAGTCTGGAAAAGTGCCATAAACTTATATGACAGCTTCTTAATCCTTAAGAATTCCAGGTTGTCACACTCAAATTTTTCTTTTTCCTTCTCTTCGTTGGTAAATGTTTTAACCACCTTATGCCCGAGCAGGCTGTCCTCAATTCGGGCATTCAGCTCTCCGACCTGCTGTCGCTGGTTTCTGAATATCGCCCTTAACTTACGGTTAATCTTTATACATACAAACATCATAACCGGGACAATTATGAAAATGCATAACGTAAGCAGTACACTTATTCTCGATAATATTATAAAAGATGCCGTTATCTTTATTGCTGCAATAAAGAACTCTTCCGGACAGTGATGTGCAAATTCAGTAACATCAAACAGGTCATTTGTAATGCGCCCCATAATCTGTCCGACCTTGGTGTTGTTATAATATGTATCTGACAGCTTCTGCAAATGTGAATATGCATCACGGCGCATATCGGTTTCTATATACGTACCCATCACATGGCCCATATTCGCCATATAGAAATTGGCCGAGCAGTCGATAATTCGAAGCACAAGATACAACAGACCAAGCTGAAGAATCACCCTTACCGTAAGTGCCTCAATATTATTTATTCCCGTATTGGTAATATACCTCATAATCATAGGCAGAACCAGTTCGCAAACTGTTGTAAGTGCAGCGCAGAACAGGTCAAATACGCATATTTTCCAGTACTTTTTATAATATGGTACAAATCTTCCTATTAATTCTTTGACAGGGTAATCCCTTTCAGACATATAATCTCTCTCCTTTATATCTGCATTACAAACTGAATCAGTAACATATAACAGACTGTTCCTGCAAAAATTGATAATAATGTATTATGCTTCCATTTGTGTAACAATACCACAAAAAGAACTGAAATAATCTGTGGTAAACCATATGGTTTTGAAATAAAACTTATATCCTTTATGCAGTACACAACCAGCATCGCAATAATCGCTCCCGGAAGAACATTTCCAAGATAAATGACAGCTTTTGGCGTTCCTTTAGAAAAACTGATAAACGGAAGAAATCTGATAAGTATTGTCACACCGGACATAACTGCAATAAGTATAAGTGATTGTGTAGTATTAATCATCGTAATCTTCGCCTTCCTCCGCCCTGTTATTTTTAAGTATCGGCTTTTTAAGTAAGCATAAAGCGGCTGTTATTCCTATCATTGACGGAATCAGAAAACTCTCCCTGCCAAATATCACAAGGCATACAACTGAAACCATAATACCAATAAGTGCGGGTATATGATTTTTTGTCGATTCCCACTGTTCCACAAAAATAACAACAAACAATGCTGTCATTGCAAAGTCAATTCCGGCAGTGTTAAAATCAAGCACATTTCCAAGAATTCCCCCGAGCAAGCTGCCAAACAGCCAATAAATCTGGTTCAATACGGAAACAAGTAAATAATACCCGTTTCGATTCACATCCTTTGGAAGCTTCGGATTACATACAAGCGAATATGTCTCATCCGTCAGTGAAAAAATAAGATACGGCTTAGCCGCTCCCGTATTTTTATATTTTTCAAGCATTGATATTCCGTAAAATAAATGCCTTGCATTTACCATAAGTGTCATTAAAGCTGTCGAAATCACTGTCGCACCACTGCTTAACAGTCCTACGCCCACGTATTGCATCGAACCGGCATAAATTGTCAGGCTCATAAGCAGCGCCCACCAGAAAGAATATCCCTTGTCAGCCAAAATGATTCCAAATCCCATTCCAAGCGTCACATAACCCGCCATGACAGGCAGTGATGAAAGAAAGGAAAACTTAACTGTATTTCTGTTCATCTTAAACCTCTATTTTTACGAAACTGCATATTTATATATAATGATCAGTCCCGCAAATGCCTAAAAATAATATACAGTATAACATAAATGAGATAAAAATAAAACGCAATATTATACTTTACACGTATAATACTGCGTTTCTACGTTTATAAATTACTGCCCAGATGTTTCATTCTCTCAATTTCCACATCCTGCACTTTTTTATTTCCATACCAGTACTCTTCCATTATCTTCTTTACAAAAGGAAGCTCGTCTTTTATCTCATCAGGAACCTTATCCAGCTTTTGCAGCCTTTCAAAGTATTCAAATAATGTTTCCGACTCTTTCCGATCCGTATATTTTCGTTCCAGAAGCGAAATTAGATACCCGCATACAATATCCGGATTGGTGCTTTTCTTAACGGCAATTCTATGATTTATATACAATACTGTCAGGATTATTCCCACAATCAGCACCATTCCTCCAAACAGTTTAAGCACCATAATCCATGGCGTACTTTGTTTTTCCTGCGGTTCATCTTGACTTGCTTCTTCGGTAAAATCTTTGTCTTCCGTCTCCTCTTGTGCTATATCTTCAGTATCTGCTTCTTCTATATACCACACGGAGTTAGCATTCAATGCATTTACAACCGTAGGTTCCAGCCTAATCCAGCCGAATCCTTTTATATAAGCTTCCACCCATGCATGTGCCCTGTTACTTGAAATGGAATATGTATGGCTTTCAAGCCGGTTTTTATAATCGACCAGAAATCCTTCTGCAACACGCGCCGGGATATTTCTGCAGTGGAGCATTACCGCAAGTGCCGTTGCGTAATGAACACAATACCCTTCCTTTCCTTCAAACAGGAAATAATCCAATACATTGGCATCTTCCGGTATCGATATCGTGCGGTTATAATTATACTGATACATATACTTTTCAATTGCCCTGCAGCTTTCGTATTCGTTTTGATATCCCGACGCAATCTTCTTCGAAAGCTCTTTTGTTCTTTCAGTAACTTCATAATCCGGTCCGACATACATACTCAGTACATTTTGCTCATACTGCGATGCCATTTTTACAAAATCTTCAAATGGTATCGGAGTAATCGTAACACCATAAATGTTTTCAAGGACATCATAAATATGATAATACTCCTTTTCTTCATATGTTATGCTGCTACTGTTTTTTAGCAGATTTGAAATAAACTCACTCGAATAATCCAAATCAACAAAACAATATGAATATGTGTATCCTCTTCCATTTACATCATCACAACGCAGGTTATCACCATCAGATACCATATTGTCTGCCGAGATATCCAGAAGCTTTACCGGATAAAAAAGTGATTCTGTTTTGATATTTCTCAAAGTAATCTGCTGTTTATTTACATCCATGAATTTCCTTAATTCTCCAATATCATCTGTTTCATGGAATATAGCATAAAGTGTCATGAGTGTATCAATCCTGTAATCCGGAACTGAAAAATTTTCCTCATTTCGCCATCCGTTCTGCGTATATCTTCCGCTTACATTACCCTTAAGATACGTATTTCTCATGGTATAATCACCGTACAGCATAAGTTGCTCAATATCACTTTCCCATACACTAAGTGTCTGGTTTGATGCACCATCCGAATATCCTGAAGTCTTAAAGCGAAAAATACCATCCACTCCCGAATCCATCATTCTGTAATTAATTTCAGTGACAATACGGTCGCATAATTCTTCAACAGAATCAATTGCCTTAAAGACAAAATCCCAGCCGTACGGCTCACTTTTAACAGGTGCAAAAAGAGTTATCACCGCTACTGCGATGTATATTATTATTAACGATTTTGCATTTCCGCCATAAAACAAGGATATCATTTCCGATACGGAATTTAAGAAAAGAATAAGTGCCAGACAGACAATTCCCTTTGAAAAACCTTCTCCGAGTATAACGTAGTAAACCATGACAGCCAGACCCAATATTCCTGCTGTCACCCTTATTACACGCTGCTTCATCATAAGTCTTAACAAATACACTGCCACAAACCCAAGTAAAAGCATAACAGCATGGACTCTTCCGTTTTCTTTTACAAAGAACGCAAACCAGATAATTATTCCAACCGCATAAATTCCTGTTCCTATGTTTACTGCGCGATTTGAGAAGTATTCACGGATTGCGTAAAATAGTCCTGCCATTACCGCCCATATTAAGAAAAATGTAACACTTACAGACAGTTTGCACAATCTTATAATCAATAGTCCGCTAAGCATATATGTAATTGTCGGAATAAAAATACTATCCAGTATTTCCAAAATACGCTCTTTTTTCATTTATTTCTCCAATTGAAATAATTCTTCAACCGTCTTTTGTGTATCAACATTAATAATGTGAACCCTGTGGCTTAAACAAATGTTTTCAAGTATTTCCTGATTAAGTGTCGAGTACTTCGACATTACAAGAATCACCGGTATTTCCTCCGGATACACATAAAGCGATTTCTCCAGATGTTCTTCTATGATTTTTCCCTGCCCAAAGCCATAGTCAATCAGCCGGTCATACAGTTGTGTAAAATCCCTTTGAGTTACTATTTCTTTTGCGTTTACACCGTCCAGCAGTGTATATACGCTATAGCCTGATGTATAAATATAATTTACAAGTGACAGTGTCGCCTCCCTTAATTTGTCACAGCATATAATTTTCTCTTCTAATGAAAGCTTTCGCATGCTGCCATCCATAACAACCACATATTCCGACACTTCCTCAGAAGTACGGGTACGCACCAGAAGTTCCTGACGCTTTGCAGAATTCTTCCAGTGAATGTGCCGCCTGCTGTCACCGGGATAATATTTTCTAACCTCGTTGTCCAGCCTGTATTCACTCTTTCCAAAAAGACTACTGTCGTGAGATTCTTCTTCCTTTAAAAAATCCAGGCTGCCAAGTCCAAGTACTCTCGGTTTTACCGTTACCTTCATCTTCTGCGGCATCTGAAAACGAATCCTGAATATTTTAAAATAATCCATGATTTCAATAGAATCCACACCCACAAAATATGTACCTGAATATTTACAGAAAAGCTCACCGCAAATATTCATTCCCTGCCCCGGTTCCATGCTGATGCAGTCGATTTTGTCCTCACACTTCACTTCAGAAAGTTCCCCTGTCAGGTACAGTCTGATATCACGGTATGCAATCAGGCTTTCATTTTGAAGCATCAGTGTATACGGAACAAATTCACACTTCGTAACTCTCCGCTCAGGAATCACCTGATAGATTTTAATTGTGAAGAAAACATATAAAATGTAAATAATCTGTGCAATAATGTTAATCAACAGCATGAAAAGCAGCATATAGGGAAGATTTCCTCCCCGGAAGCTTATGAAGATTAGCGAAGCAATGACACATAAGCCATAAACAGCTCTTCGAAGCAACAAATATTTATTTTCCAAGAGGCACCTTTACCTTTCTTAAAATCTCATGGATAATTTCCTGTGCACCCTGCGCATCCTTAGCCGTATTCTGAACAAGAATAAGCCTGTGAGCCAGAACATACGGAGCAAGATATTTTAAGTCGTCCGGCAGTACATAATTTCTTTCTTCCACAAATGCAAGAGCCCTCGCAGCCCTAATCCACGCAATAAGCGCACGCGGGCTGGCACCGAGCAGAACACGGTCATGCTCTCTGGTACGTTTCACACATTCTGCAGCATACTCAATCAGACTGTCTTTTACCATCACCTGTCCGGCTTCTTTTATAAGTTCATTTAACTCATTCAAGCTAATAACGCTGTTAACCGTTTCCATAGTTTTATTTTCCAGCATATTTTTAACTATCAGAATTTCTTCTTCCTGTTTCGGATACCCAATACTTAATTTCATCATAAAACGGTCAAGCTGCGACTCCGGCAGATAATACGTTCCACGCTGCATTACAGGATTCTGCGTCGCAATTACCATAAACGGTTTTGGCAGTTCATATGTTTTTCCGTCTACCGTTACTCTGCCCTCGTCCATTGCTTCCAGAAGACTCGCCTGTGTTTTTGGTGAAGTTCTGTTAATCTCATCAGCAAGGATCATGTTATTCATGAGAACTCCCTGTGCATACTCAAAACAATGTTTCTCATAATTATAAATAGAGGAACCTGTTATATCACTTGGCATCGTATCCGGCGTAAACTGGATTCTTGCAAACTTACATTCCACAGACCTTGCCAGCACATTTGCAAATGTAGTCTTTCCAACTCCTGGAACATCCTCAAGCAGTACATGACCACCTGCGAGCATGGCAGTAAGAAGAAGTTTTGAAATGTCTTCCTTTCCAACAATTATGTTATTCATATTATTTAAAATTGAAGCAACCCTATTATCCATAACTGTTAGTCTCCTTTTTGTTTTTTACTTTTCTTTTTATTTTATCATATAGAAGACATTCTTCTCTTTATGTTTTACACCCATTTTCTATGATTTTTTAGATTTCAAGCATTTTTCAACACTAAATCTTTAAGTATTTGGCCGTAATGGTTGTACCGGTTTCCAGCATTTGTTTTGGTGTTCCCTTAAACACAACCTCCCCGCCTGCTGTTCCGCCATCCGGTCCTATATCTATGATGTAATCTGCCATTTTGATGACATCTGTATTATGTTCGATTACAATAACGGTATTGCCCCTTCCAATCAGCTTATCAAGCAGCAGCATGATACTCTTTATATCTGAAGCATGAAGTCCTGTAGTCGGTTCGTCAAGCACATAGATATTTCCTTTATTATTAAGCTCCTTGGCAAGCTTAACGCGCTGCCTTTCGCCACCGCTTAATGTAGAAAGCGGCTGTCCGAGCGACAGGTAAGGAAGACCTGTTTCAATAAGCGCATCAAGATATTTTCTAATCTTCGTATTATCCTTAAAAAATTCTTTGGCATCCTCAACGCTCATATTCAAAACATCCACAATGCTTTTTCCGTTGTATTTACATTCCAAAGCTTTACTGCTGTATCTGGTTCCGCCGCAATATTCGCATTCAGTCGTCACCGGCTCCATAAATACAAGCTCAGTTGTTATAGAACCCCTTCCGCCACATGCCGGACACGCACCTTTACTGTTAAACGAAAACAGCGATGCATCCTCACCTGTAGCTTTGGCAAATACCTTTCGGATTTCATCAAAAAAGCCAAGATACGTGCATGCTGTCGACCGTCCGGTAGCCGTGATTGCGCTCTGATCAACCAGCACTACTTTGTCTTCATACTGCTTTGCAAATACATCCCGAATCAGAGACGACTTGCCCGAACCTGCAACACCGGTCACAACAGTAAGAACACCAAGCGGGATATCCACATCCACATTTTTAAGATTATGAAGCTTTGCTCCCCTGACCGGAAGAAAGCCCGTTGGTTTTCTTGGATTTTCCTTAAACGGTATAACTTCCTTCATGGCATTTCCGGTTAGTGTACCGCTAAGAAGTAATGCCTCGTAACTTCCCTGGAAAAGAATCCGGCCACCATTTTTGCCTGCAAGCGGACCCACATCAATGACTTCATCCGCAATGCTTATGATATCCTTATCATGCTCCACAACCAGAACAGTATTTCCTTTATCTCTCAGGCTTCTTAAGAGTCTGACCATACGGTGTACATCCCTCGGATGCATACCTGTACTGGGCTCGTCAAAAATGTAAATCATTCCCGTGAGTGAGCTTCCCATGTAGCGTACAAGTTTCAGTCTCTGTGCTTCCCCGCCCGAGAGTGTAGAAGATTCCCTGTTCATGCTAAGATAAGGAAGTCCTATATCTATCATTCGGTCAAGCGATGCCATAATTGACGCTGTCATCGACTCTGCCCTTGCATCCGTAATTTTCGACAGTTCCTCCCGAAGCCTTGAAAATTCCATCTCACACATATCCACGATGTTATATCCGTTAATACGACAGGACAACGCCTGTGGGTTAAGTCTTTTCCCGTTACAATCCGGACATACACTTTCAACCATGTACGTATTAATCTTTTTCAGCGTATTATCATTTTGTTCCTCCGGTCCCTTCATAAGGCAGAGTCTTTTGAACTGGTTATAAACACCCTCTATCCTCTTATCAATACGCTCACCGTCCTTTGTGCGGCTTCCGTAAAGAAGGATATTCTGTTCCTCTTCGCTTAAATCTCTCCATTTCTTATTTACATCAAATAAATCCGGTCTTCGATATAATTTCCAATAATACTTTCCGGGTCCAAATGCCGGCAGTTTGAAAATACCCTCTTCATAAGACATGTCCTCATTAATCATTTTGTGAACTTCAAATTCCATCACCTTGCCAATTCCTGCACACGTCTTGCACATTCCGTTTGGATTATTAAAAGAAAAGTAAGAAGCCGGTCCGATTTTTGGAGTTCCGATTCTTGAAAATAAAACTCTCAGTGTCGAATACATGTCACTTATTGTTCCAACCGTTGACCTTGCATTGCCGCCCAGCCTGCTCTGGTCAATAACTACGGAAGGATTTAAGTTATCGATGTATTCTACATTTGGTCTTTCGTATTTCGGCAGTCTTCCACGAATCCATGCCGTGTATGTTTCATTCATCTGGCGCTGGCTTTCCGCCGCAACAGTGTCAAATACAATACTTGATTTGCCGGAACCTGACACTCCGGTAAATACAACTATTTTATTTTTAGGAATATTAAGCGAAACATTTTTGAGATTATTTTGTTTGAGGCCTTTTATGATAATGTCTTTTACGTCCACAATTTTCACCTCTTTTCTACAGGAATCTGTATCTCAGACAGCCATTCATCTTCGCTGTCTTTATTCCATACACCGTCAATGTAATTTTCACGGATATTTCCACAGATTTCATACCCGTTTTCTTCAATATAGCTTAATATCGCCTCATATGTCCGCGGGAAATCATTATAAGAGCCCTTGTGAAAAATGCAGGCGGCCTGTATTTCCGGAACTTCTTTAAATTTCACAAGCTTGGAATCCTCTTTTTTTTCTGTAACCGCCTCACATGTTTCAACAAGAATCTGTTCTTCTTTGTATCCGGGCTCCAGATATTGCGTAAAACAATACTCCGGTAATGCGCACTCACAGCCCAGACGTTCCATTTCCGCCCCCATTTCCGGCATCATATCAAATAACGCATCATATGATTCTATCCGTCTTTGCATGGATGCTACCGTGACTGCCGGAATAGTTTTTATTAACACCGGTGCCTCAATGTAAGTTTTCGCATCTGCCATATATCCTTCAATCACTGCAATCTGTTTCGTAAGCTCTGCAATTTTTTGAAGAAGTTCAGCCTTTTTCGCTGATAAAAAAGCATTTCTGTCTGCTCCGTTTTTTAGCTGAAGAATATCCTCAAGAGTAAATCCTACCTGCTTTAATGCACAAATCTGATGAAGTTCTGCCATCTGATTCATGGTGTAATACCGGTATCCGTTATCCTCATCTACATATGCCGGTACTAAAAGCCCCTGTTCTTCATAAAACCGCAAAGTTTTTACGGTAATATGATTCATTTGTGCAAACATGCCTATCTTGTATAGACGGCTGTTCTCCTTTTCTTTACAGTAGCTGTGTTTTTCATACATTTTCATATAATCATCTCTGCCCCTTTTTGTTTAGTTTTAGCTTGTTTAGCCACAATCTGACCTGCCATAAAAGGATTTTACATCCTCTCCTTAAGGGGAGAGTCAAGCAAAATTATTTTTACTGATTCTTATTCCTTTCCGCATAAAACCTTTGGAGCATACTTTATCTTGTAAGAAGCTTTATTAATTTTTCTGCAATCGGTGTATAATGCTCATCAGAGATACCAAAATCCATCTTCTTGTAACTCCAAACTGCACAATGTATATTATACTCTTTGAACACATCCATGATATCCTCAAACCAGCGAAGCGTATCTTCTACAGGCGCTCTGTCAATGACACCGAACTCCCCGCAGTATAGTCTTACACCGGCATTATTGGCAGCATCAACCGCTTCCTTAACCATCTCAATAAGAAACGGCTTTCCTATATCTTCACACTTAGATACAACAACATCCTTACCCTTATCGCCGATAAGCTTTGATACTTCCTTATAATATTCCATGGACTGAGGATACAAAATATCCGTATCCATAGGCATATTAGGAACCCAGTATGCTTTCTGATGTGTGAAAATAAGCGGCTCATACATATGGAAGGTGTAAATGACATTTTTATCCTGCGGTATATCTAAAAGTTTAAGAGTTCTTGCACTGTTCCACTGAATTCCACCATAAATAATAGGTGTTTCAGGAGCATATACTCTTATTGCCTGCACCGTTTCATTTATAAGTCCGTTCCACAAGTCGGCATTTTCTTCCTCCACGACCTCATTCAGAAGCTCAAATGCCACATTTTCAAATCCACCATATCGTTTTGCAAGTCTGCTCCACAAATCAACAAATCTTTTCTTAAGCGATTCACTTGTAAACAGGTTGTTCTTATCGGTGTTACCTGCATCATTAAAATCATAACCATATGCCTTGTGCAAATCCAGAACCACATCAAGATTATAATCCTGACACCATTTTACCATCCGGTCTACAAAAGCAATTCCCCGCGGATTTTCATTTGCATTTTCATCCTCTAAAACCTCATAATCTATAGGCAGACGAATATGGTCAAAGCCCCACTCTGCCACACGTCTTACATCGTCTTCAGATATAAATGTTTTGTAATGCTCCAATGAATGTTCACACTGTGAAAGGTATCCTCCAAAATTAATTCCTCTTAAAAGTTCCATGCATATTTCTCCTTTCAGATATATTTTTTGTTAACATAACCATCTATTGGTCAAAATTATTATGCCCGCCATGTTTACCAGGACCGCCATGTTTATTTCCGTCTTCATGCTTAAATTCATTACTGTAAGTAATATCGCTTTGTTCCAGCTCTCCACCTTCAACAGCTTCCTCAAGCGCATTCCTTACGGCATTAAGTATTCCTGCAGACGAATATGTTGCCCCTGACACAGCATCTACACTAAGCGACTGCTCATCTATTATATCATTAATAATGCTCTTTGCTCTTTCAAAATAATTAGGTGTATCATTTTCTTCCAAAATTTTAATTTCCGAAACAACACCGTTTTCCACACTGACAGAAACTTTAATAATGGACTTATATCCCTCAGCCGTTCCCTCGTACACTCCATCTGTCAACGCTGCACCTGAAAATGTTATTTCTTCATTGACTTTGTTTTCAATCGTTTCCACATCATTCTCATCCGTCATTTCCTTATGCAATATGCGTGCCGGCAGCCTGATTCCAACCTCCACGATATGAAGTGCCAAAACCACCAGGAGGCAAATAGTAAATATCCTGTGCAGCTTCATCCAGTTTTTCTTCATCACTCTTCTAAACAGATAAGTACCCCATAGCAGAACGATCAGGATAAAACAAACTGTTCCCCAGTTAAAAGTAAAAAATACATCACCTACATGTATCCCCGATAATCCTGTACCCTCCACATTTCCTGCCAGCAGACCATGGAGCAGTCCGGTAATAACAGCGGCAATTCCAACTGTATTATGAATTTTATGAAAAAAACGATTTAATTTTACAGATTTGCTTATTCTGATGATAAATTTTACAGCAGTGCAGCATACAAATAAAACAGCAGTCCATGCCAAAATCATGCTTAATGTCATACATTACCTCCATATGCAATATTTTTAATTATATCACATATATTTGTATTTTTGATGTTTTATAAAAAAGAAGCTCGCTTGCGAGATTCTCCGCCTGCGGCGGGTCGCATTGCGACAATTTTCCAATCCGCCGCAGTGCGTTCCTCGCGGAGCGTTTTTTGTATAATAGGAAATTTCAACGAAATTTCCTATTATACAAAAAAATGCTAAGCCAACAGATCTGTTTCCTGGCTTAGCACCATATTTTAATGCTCTTTTTCCATATTCATTATTAATTGGCTAAAGCAAGTCAATCATTTTTAAGACTTTAATTTTCTTGTCGGTATCACAATACTTTAGTTTGTCCATAATATCGTCATCTAATGTCTTTTCTTTGTTCTTGTCAATCTTGTAGGTATATTCTCCACTTATGAAAAAATCGACACTGCATTCCAGTATATTGGCAATTTTGACTAGAGCGGTAAGTGACGGGTTTGCACGACCACACTCAATATTCGAGATATGAGACGGATTTACTTCCAATTCATTTGCTATATGTTCTTGTGTAACACCTACGGCTTTCCGACGTTCTTTTATCTTTAAGCCGATTTCCTTAAAGTCCAAATCTGTCATGACTACTCTCCTTTTCTATTAACATGTCATAATTTTAATGGGCTATTCCTGTTAGGATAATAATGTGTAAAAAATATACATTAGTTATAGCTAATGTAATCAAAAGAACATTCCGATAAAAAAGATGAGTCTATAAATTTTACTTTTTTAATGTTACGGGGTAAACCAAATGAATGTTGTTGCACATAATTTACTTGCAATGAATACAGGAAGACAATTTAATATAACTACAAAAAATAAAGCTAAATCTACCGAAAAATTATCTTCCGGTTATCGCATCAACAAAGCTGCTGATGACGCGGCAGGATTATCCATTTCTGAAAAGATGCGCATACAGATTAGAGGTCTTTCACAAGGAATAAGAAACACGCAAGACGGAGTTTCTCTATGTCAGGTTGCAGACGGAGCATTGGCAGAGGTTAGTGATATGCTTCATCGTATTACCGAGTTATCCGTACAATCGGCAAATGGCACAAATACGGATGAAGACCGCAAAGCCATACAACACGAAATTAGTCAGATATTGCAGGAAATTGACAGAGTTGGAGATACAACAGAATTTAATACACTCAGTTTATTTAAAGAAAAGATTGATGGTACAGTAATCAATAACGGTTCTGACAAATGGGTTATACCCAATATAATTAAGGAAGAACCATTTGAAATAAGATATACAGGTTTTAATGGTCAAAATGCCATGTTTGACGGGAAGCAATATAAGCAAGGTGATATAATTAAAGGAACGTGGCTTACATTAGGTGAGACAGGATATGTTAAAAATTCATCTGACAAATATAATAAATACACGTTTCTTTCCTTAAATGGTTCATCATTTTTTTTAAAGACAGAAAACATGCAAAACAATCCACAAAATCAAGCCTATTTTTCAAGAATTATAGCTGAGAAAAATAATATATCAAGTATAAAAATCAGCGATTTAAAAGTTGATTCAAATGGTATGGTTTATCTGGATAATTATACCGGTCGTGGTAAAGTATATGCTGCATTATCTGATGATTTGTATGAAGATGGGATAAAAGGATTTGTTTTTCAGCTTAGCAATAATTATCCCGGAGCAGAATATATATACGCAAATAAATACAATGATAATAATCTTGATTTATGGATTCAATCAGGCAGTGAATCCGGGCAGGGTATGTGGTTGGAGATTGACCCTATGAACACAAATATCCTTGGTATCAATGATTTAGACGTATCAACCGCTACCGGTGCCAATAATGCCTTGGATGCTGTTAAAACAGCATTAGAAAAGGTATCTTCAAACCGTAGTAAGATTGGTGCGCAACAGAACCGTTTGGAACATACGATTGCAAACGAGATGAATGTAGTGGAAAATACAACATCAGCAGAGTCACGTATCAGAGATACGGATATGGCAAAGGAAATGGTTGCCTTCTCTAAAGAAATGATTTTAGAGAAGGCAGGACAGGCTATGTTGTCACAAGCATATAAAAGTAATCAGGATGTGCTATCACTATTAAGCTGATATGGTATTTTGCATTACCATTGCAGGACACATTATCTAAAACTCTTAACCCAATTCACCAGCGACCCATGATGGGTATTTTCTCTGACAGTTTTTAACATATAGTCTGTTACAGGTCCATTACTTCTCATTTTCTCCAGTATTGCCTCCTGTAGCTCTGCCACAGTCATATCCTCGTAGGATTTAGACCAATCAATGATGACGTTGTCCGTAAAGCTTTCCATGCTATTATCAGTCTCACTATTAGGAGTCTCCGCATTTACCGGAGCAACCTCATTTACCGGAGCCTCAACCTTCACCGGGGCAGCCTCATTCACCGGAGTCTCAATCTTCACCGTAGCAACGATTTCCTCCGTCTTTAATGGCGCAAGACCTTCGCTCATAAGTTCTTCGGGAATCCATATTTCTCCTGAGTTTGCAGGAACATTCACTTGAATTCTTCCGGCATTTACAGTTACTCTTCTGCCTGTCAATACGCCGACATATTCTGACGCTTGTGTCATCGTCCCTGCTTCTATATTCATATTTACTTCATTATCGCCATTATTCACAGTCGTAATAACATATTTTCCGTCCAAAATTCTCGCATATGCAAAATGCGTAGTTTGCAATTCCAACTGCTTATATTCGCCATAACAAAGAGCTTTGATATTCTGGCGCAATTTTCCAAGGGTTGCAATTAACTGCGTACATGGATTAGTGTGTACCGCATCTTTATAATCGTCATAATTCAAAGCCGGTCTTAAAGAATCATCCGAGTTGCGTTCCTTGCGTCCTTCAATTCCAAACTCTGAACCATAATAAATAGACGGAATTCCGGGCAATGTGTAAAGCATTACATGAACAGGTGCAAAATGTGCTTTATTGTTCAACTTCGTATATATACGTTCCACATCATGATTATCAACAAATGTATATAATTTCAAATTATTTCCAACCATGTCGTTGACATATTTAACAGTATGAGCCACCTCAAAATAATTATGGTCATTGTGCGCAGAATACAACGCTTTATGAAGCATATAATTAGTAACTGAATGAAGTGTTCCGTCATTGGCCCATCTTGAGTAATCCCCATGAATCACCTCGCCCATAAGCCAAAAATCCTGTTTCACTTCATTAGCCACATTTCTCAGGGCTTTCATATATTCAAAATCCATTACATCTGCGGCATCCAGGCGAATTCCATCAATATCAAACTCACTAACCCAAAATCTCACGACGTCACAAATATAGTCCTTAACCGCAGGATTTCTTTGATTTAGCTTTACTAAAAGGTCATATCCGCCCCAGTTTGCATAAGAAAATCCGTCATTGTAAGAATTATTTCCCCAGAAATTCACATCGCAATACCAATCTTTATATTGTGAATTTTCTCTATTCTGCTTTATATCCTGAAATGCAAAAAAATCACGACCAGTATGATTAAACACACCGTCTAATATAACTC
>JBJEOB010000034.1:0-3719 GCA_051880495.1 Lachnospiraceae bacterium | reverse complement strand
ATCCAAACATAAAACCATTTAAATCTTCAAAGGCCTTCTTTAACTGAGCATTTTCCTCTATATCTTTCAAATATCAAAAAAGGAATTTCTGCTTTTGCTAGTACACTATTACTTACCGGGACAAATCGGTATTCTTGCAGTGCAGGTATATATTCCAAAACACGTTTTTTATCAAGGTAGCAATACACATCGTCACTATTCCACAAGCATTCCATTTTTACCGCCATACATTCCGTTTGAATAATCTTCTGATAAAAATTCAAATCATCATACCTAATCTGTTTTATCTGTTCTCCATCCGTATATTCCATCGTGTATCCATCACTGGTTTTTATATGGACTCGTTTTTCCGATATTTCCTTTTCATTAAATCCCATTCCCCTGAATAGCTCTTCATAATCTGTAACTTCTTGTGGAAGTACAATTCCTTGCGCAAATTTACTGTTTATGAGATTCGCAGTTTCTTCATCTGTACTTCGGAATAGCCTTATACGTTCATTCGTCTGCTCTCCATTCGCATCATAAATTGGGAACGAATCATATTCCGAGAAATAATCTATACCCCACAATTTATGCTTTGTCGTAACATCTTTTTGATATTAGCAATGACGCAATCGCAGAAATGAAAATAGCCATTGCATTTTGATATAGCCAATTACAAGTTAGTGCACACATCTCTTTTTCCTTCCTGTATCGCATATTTCTCATTATCTTATGATAATTTCCCCAGTCTCAACTCAGTCTCAAAATCTCATCCCCAAAAATGAGACTACGTGAGAGTAACTTGAGACTAATTTTCTCTTATTTCTTAAAAAAATGCCGATTTTATCACATTTCTGCCACTTTGTTTAGTCTCATCCGGTATCAAATCTCATGAGACTATGTTGAGACTTACTTGAGACTGTATGAGGCTAATTCAAACTTTTCAGTCCAAAATCCATGTCGCTTTCTTTTTATCATACATTGCGCCTGTTACTTTTTTGATTTTAGCATAGTCTCTGAATACTGTTGCTCTTGATATATCAAGTTCTGCCATTACTTGTTCAACCGATAAGTGCAGATTTTCACAAATCATATTGTAAATTTTTTGTTCTCTTTCAGATAAAGTTTTCTGTTCTCTTCCCTCGTCGGCAGCCACCTTGTCCAAAGGAATGGTTATTCTAAACACATCATCTTCAATCAATTCCGGCTTACCACCATCGGAATATATTGGTGTATATTTATATAAATTTCGTACACCAGAACCAATTGTATCCGTTCTACCAATATTTGCAAAAAATTGCTGTATCAACGGATTCTTAGGATATGGTGTAAATTCATCACTCATAATATTTCCATGACGTCTTGGAATACACCAGTTTTCCGTTTTTAGCCAATCCTTTTCGATAATTACCTTTGCCGGAAATGCACTGGAATAATCTCTATGCACAAGAATATTTGCGATTACCTCTCTGGAAATAATCCCTCTAATGCTTGTATTTACATTGTCGATTAGACAAAACTTATCAGAAGTATGCTTTGCCACAAAATCCATCAGAAGCTCATATGCCTCTATCAGATTTGTTGTTACCTGCAATCTATCATCATATCTATCCAAATTTTCGACCCTGTAAATTGCATCTGTAATATATCCCGGACAACAGGAACGTATCACTTCATCCTTACCAAACAAAAGTACTCCGGCAAGATTATATCCCTGGATGCCTGATGAAAAATCTTTTTCCCACAAGCCTGCACTCTTCAATATTTCCTCATCAGACATTTTCAGCCAAGGATGATCCGGATTTTTACTCTTTGCAAGATTTCTTACTTTATCCATCAAATCCATGCGTAGATCTTCCGTTGTAACATATGGGAATATCTTATGCTCCGCATATGTATTACTCTTTCTGTTATACATATTTTGCAACTGAATCGGCGAATCTGTAATATCCATGTCACCATCTTCATTCCTGTCATAAATCCTATTCACGCATTTTTCCACTGTAGATGTCGGTGGCACATATACCCACAGAAGCAACACTCCTTCATATTCCAATTCCTCTAATGAAAGATATAGTGTTGGGGACATCTTATCCGGATTATTGAGTTGATTCACAAAGTTTTTCTTCATATCCTTAACCATATTCCGGTTAATGCCTATTGGCGTTCCATCATCTTTCGCACCCATGATGATATAACCACCATATCTGTTAGAAAAAGAACACACCGTTTCATACACATCTTCCTGAACACTATGCTGACAGGTTTTGTATTCTACTGTTATTTTTTCATCTTTTGAAAGCAAGTCTCTCATAAATTCAATTGTCATTCTAACGCCTCCAATTTCCATCAATTAATTATTATAATACTCTGCCAAAAACTGCATTCCATGTCCTTCATTTTCCTGAATATATCGTAACAGTTCTTTGTCAAATCTGTCATTCATATATTCTACTATTAATTGACACACCCAATATTGACTAACTTCCAGCGGTTCCATGCCCATTTCTAATGCATCCACATAATCCGATGAACGAAGTTTAATGCTATCAATTACTGCTAACAGGCTCAAGAAAATATCCGTAATATTCTGCAAAGTTTCTATCAATTCTTTATCTCTCTTTTCCTTTGCGTATTGATATGCATAATTGTCCATTAGATACTTCATACCATTAGTATGAACATAATTATTTAACTTTCTATCTTCTCGTTTCCATTTATCCACAAGAAAATTTCCAAAAACATATTTAACCTTTTCATTATTACTTACAAGGTATGTTCTATACTTTGATGTATCAAAAAAATCTTTTCTATACTTTGCATTTTCTGAATACTCCAAGATATTGTAAATCCATTTCTCCATGGCATGTTCTGCCTCAGTTTTTCTTTCTCCCGAAATCAATAATGAGATATCTAATTCTATCATTTTCATCATCGATTTTGGATCCAACTGAAATTCTTTACATTCTTCATCTGTTAAGCCATGTTTATTCTGTATAACACTCAACACAAATAAATACTGCATCAAGTCATCTCTAAATTTTCGAATTAAAATATATGCATCTGAATAAGCATTCCTATGACAACAAAAATCAATAGTTTCGAGTGTTTTACAAATTGACATCATTGTTTCACATGCCAATACATATGCTCCCTTTTTTCCATAAGATAATTCTATTGATGAAATTGTCGTATCTGATAAGCAGAAAAATATATACCAAATATTTTCAATGTCATAAAGATAAAATTTATAATTTACCTCTGCTGTAACTTTCATGTATTCTCCCTTGATAAATATTATTATGTGTTCTCTTTAAAGAAAAATCTAATAAGTTATTTAAAAATGTCTCACTTCTGCAGTTTTTGCTTTGGACATAATAGCAAAATGGTTACTCCAACTAATTTGTGACAGCACTTGCTGACACAAATTATCTTGTCTGATAAATATGCATATTATGCCATGTACATTTACATTAGACCTTTTTCCACAAGCATGTTCCCCATTAATATATAATCTTAATCACCAATCTTATATGTTTTATCATACCAAAAATCCCACAAGTTCACAATGAACTTGTGGGATAACCATGGTACTTATAAGCCACCGCCTACTATTCAAACTCGGCTCTGTCCCGCCAAAACTTAACGGAATTAATTAAGGTTTTGTTCGCAATATGCCCTATTTTTATTTCTATTACATAATTTCCATTGGCTTTCTGATGAACTGTTGCCAGAAT
>JBJEOB010000033.1:1555-3792 GCA_051880495.1 Lachnospiraceae bacterium | reverse complement strand
GTTGAAACAATCTTTTTGACTTTTTAATGGAGGAATGTAACTATGGAAACAAGTACAATCAAAGAAAACAAGCTTAAAACAATACTTATGTTTTCTGTTCCAAGCATTATTGCAATGCTTTTGCAGACTGCAATAACAATAACAGACGGCTATTTTACCGGAAACTATGTTGGTGAAAACGCACTGGCGGCTATAAACCTTGGACTTCCGGTACTGTATTTTTACCTGGGCGTAGGACTGTGCATAGGCGTGGGCGGTTCTGTTATATGCGGAAGGCTTCTCGGTGCAAAAGATAAAGACAAGGCTTCCGAAGTTTTTTCGCAGACTGTCGTTACGGCCCTGGTTATCTGCATATTAACATCGTTTGCGGTTTTTCTGCTGTTCAATCCGATTCTGAATGTGCTTAAAGCGGACGGCGAACTGTCAGGTTATTTCAACGAGTATTACAGGATAATGCTTTTTAACTATCCCCTGATGATTATGGGAACAATACTCGGAATGTTTATCAGGACAGATGGAAAACCGCAGGTATGTATGCTTGTAAGCATTGCAAGCTGTATTCTGAATGTCGTACTTGATTATATTCTTGTGGGAAGATTATCAATGGGAGTAAAGGGAAGTGCCGTAGCTTCTCTTATAGTTCAGATATTTGCAGTAATCGTTCAGCTTGCGTACTTTATAAAACCGTCAGTAAGCATAAAATTCAGGCATTTCAGTTTTGATAAGGACGTAAACAGGGAAACGATTATAAACGGTTCATCAGAATTTATCGGCGAAATGGCAGGGGCTGTATCAATGTTTGCATTCAACTATGTACTTATGAAATATGCTGGTGCAGAGGGTGTTGCCGCATTTACGATACTTGGCTTTGCAGTCTACGGATTTAATATGATAACTATCGGCTTCGGGCAGGGAATATCACCGCTTGTAAGCATTTGTTGGGGCGCAGGAGAATATGAATGTGCAATACAGATTCGCAGAATAACGAATAAGATACTTCTTGTGCTCGGTGCAGTGTTTGCAGCATTCTTTATATTCTTTGGAAAAAACTATGCATCAGTATTCGGTTGCAGTGATACTGTTGCAGATATGGTATCAGACGGATTTAAGATTTATGCTGTTACTTTTTTAGTTATGGGTTATGATGTAATAAACTCAATGTATTTTACAAGCTGCGGTGATGCAAAGAGTTCTGCGCTCATATCATCCCTGCGCGGTATTGTTCTTCTGCTTGCATTTACATTCATTTTCTCTGCTTTATGGGGAATGACGGGAATATGGCTTACAGCCCCTGCAACAGAAGTTTTAACTGCTGCTGTTTCTGTTTACCTTATTGCAAGGGAAAAGAAAATCTTGAAAGCAGGTGACAAAAACGGAAGGTGATACGAGGTGATACGAATGGAAGAAAAAGATAATGATGTAATAAGAAGTGCGGTCATCAATAAAGCGATAAGCTATATTTTTGACCACATAGAAGAAGATATTACTGTTGATGATGTTGCTAATCACTGCTGCTATTCAAAGTATCATCTTATGCGAATGTTTAAAGAGCACACTGACGAGGCTCTGTATCAGTTTATAAAGCGCGTCCGTCTTGAAAGAAGTGCCTGGAGGCTCAAAGTCGAAAAGGGAAAGAGCATATCGGAAATAGGCGCAGACTATGGATATTCTTCATCAAATTTTGCAACGGCATTCAAGAAGCATCTTAATTTATCGCCGGCGGATTTCAGAAAGAAAAGCGAACAGATGGTTCAGCAAAGCTCTTTTTCTCACGGCATATCAATGGACGAACTTGAAGAAGCGGAAAAACTGATAACAATCGAGCAGCTTCCAGAATATCTTGTTGTGTATGAACGCAAGAAAGGCAATTATCATGACCTGCCGGAAGAATGGTGCCGCTTTATCAAAAAGTATGAACATCTTTGTTCTGACAGTACGCTCTATATTGAAGCTACCATTGATGACCCGAGCATTACTGATGAAAACAGATGTATGTATGAACTGTGCCAGACAATTTCTCCCGAGTGCCTTACGCAAAAAGAAAACAGCGGACTTTTAACTCATACATTTGAAGGCGGAAAATATGCAGTTTATCACTTTAAGGGATTTCCGCAGTTTCTGTTTATGGTCTATCAGGAAATTTTTTGCAGGTGGCTTTCCAAAACAGAAAATCAGCTTGATGACAGGCCGATATTCGACATATACCGGAATGTACGGGAAGACGGATATATGGAAAT
>JBJEOB010000033.1:0-1455 GCA_051880495.1 Lachnospiraceae bacterium | reverse complement strand
ACAGGCCGATATTCGACATATACCGGAATGTACGGGAAGACGGATATATGGAAATTGACATTTGTTTTCCGCTTAAATACAAAGTCAGCCTGTACACTCATCAAAAATAGTTATAAAATGATTTTATAATAAAAAAACTTCTTAATACACTTTTTTTGATGAGGGCAATATGAAAATTTCAGATTCAGTAAAGTATGTCGGCGTGAATGACCACGAAATAGATTTGTTTGAAGGACAGTTTGAAGTTCCGCTTGGAATGGCTTACAATTCTTATGTAATCATTGACGACAAGATTGCAGTAATGGACAGCGTTGACCGGAACTTTGGCGATGAATGGCTTAAAAACATCGACGGCGTTCTTGAAGGAAAAACGCCTGATTACCTGATTGTTCAGCACATGGAAATGGATCATTCTGCAAACATCCTTTCATTTATGCAGAAATTCCCGGAGGCAAAAATCGCCGCTTCCAAAATGGCATTTACAATGATGAAAAATATGTTCGGCACAGATTTTTCAGACCGTCAGATTGTAATTTCAGAAGGCTCTAAAATTGAACTTGGAAAGCACACATTGAATTTCATTACCGCGCCAAACGTTCACTGGCCGGAAGTAATAATGACTTATGAATCTTCGGAAAAGATTTTGTTCAGCGCAGATGCATTCGGAAAGTTCGGGGCAAATGACAAGGAAGACCCGGAAGGCTGGGCATGCGAAGCTCGCCGTTATTATTTTGGAATAGTCGGAAAATTCGGAAGCAGCGTTCAGGCACTTCTTAAAAAGGCTTCAAATCTTGAAATACAGAAAATCTGTTCCCTGCACGGGCCTGTACTTGATTCTGAAATTAAAACTTACATCGACTATTACAGCACCTGGTCATCATACGATGCAGAAACAGAAGGCGTTTTCATCGCTTACACTTCGGTATACGGAAACACAAAACAGGCAGCAGAAAAACTTGCGGAACTCCTTAAAGCAAAAGGCTGTCCTAAGGTTGCTATTGCCGATCTTGCACGCGAAGATACTTATGAATGTGTAGAAGACGCATTCCGGTACAGCAAGCTTGTTCTTGCTACTACAACATACTGCGGTGGCATTTTCCCGAAGATGCGTGAATTTATCTCTCATCTTGCAGAACGGAATTTCCAGAAGCGGACGGTTGCCTTAATAGAAAACTGTTCCTGGGCACCGGCTGCCGTAAAAGGAATGACGGCAATGCTTGAACCGCTCAAAGACATTAAAATCATTGACGAAAAAGTGACTGTCAAAATTGCCGTAACAGATGAAACTGTCAGACAGCTTGAAGTCCTTGCAGAAAAACTGACTGACAGCTTGAATTAAAAAAATAATTAATTAACCCCAAGTGCGGATTAATTCGTAGTTCTCTTCTGTAACCTGTATATATGCGTTGTATTCGTCACAAGTCGGGCAGTATTCAGGTGCAGAAGGACCTACTA
>JBJEOB010000032.1:0-18713 GCA_051880495.1 Lachnospiraceae bacterium | reverse complement strand
ACCGCTGCGCCACTATGCGGAAGTCCATCTGCTGCTTGAACTGTCGGAACCGGGAAGCGGACTTACATTTGCGTCGGATGTGAGCGAAGATGTGCTAAGTAAGAACTGGCAGAGACTCATTCTGACACATTTGTCGGAAAAGGAGCACATGGGCGTGCTGACCGGTTCGCCTGTAACTGATATGAAAATAACGCTTGTTAACGGGAAGGCACACATAAAGCATACAGAAGGCGGAGATTTCAGGCAGGCGACATACAGGGCTGTAAGACATGGGCTTATGAAGGCTGAAAGTGTCCTGCTTGAGCCTTATTATTCATTCACACTTTTAGTACCTTCTGAAAATGTTGGACGTGCACTTACGGATCTTGACGGAATGAAGGCACAGTTTAAACCGCCGGTGATGGAAGGCTCGGATGCAGTGATTACAGGTATTGCTCCTGTTTTGCTGTTAAATGAGTATCAGAAGGAATTTCGCGGATATACGCACGGTAAGGGCAGTATTTCGCTTGAATTTTACGGATATCTGCCATGTCACAACACTGAGGAGGTAATCAGTGAAATCGGCTATAATCCTGAACTTGATACTGATAATCCGTGCTCGTCGGTCTTTTGCGCACATGGTGCCGGATTTGTGGTTGACTGGACAATGGTGGAGGATTACATGCATCTGCCAAACATTTCAGACGATGATAATAGCGAAGCACCATTTATGATGGAGACCATGCCGCAAAGCAGGTCATTTGAATCGGATATTCACGAAAAGTATCAGAAAATATCATACAGCGATGACAGGGAGCTTCAGGAAATATTCAGAAGAACTTACGGTGAGGCAAAGAGGAAGACGAAGGAAGCAGTTGTTTACGGGAAAGAAACGCAAAGAAGCGTTACGTATGAAAAAAAGGAAAAACTTAAAGAATATCTGCTGGTCGACGGATACAATGTCATTCATGCCAATCCTGAACTGGAAACGCTTCTAAAGGATAACCTTGAGGCATCGAGAAGCGTGCTTATGGATGTGCTGTGCAATTACCAGGGGTATCGTGACTATGAGGTAATACTTGTATTTGATGCATACCGTGTCAAAGGTAATCCGGGCGATGTGATAAAGTATCACAATATTTCGGTTGTCTACACCAAAGAGGCAGAAACGGCTGACAGGTATATTGAGAGAACGGCACATGAAATAGCTCATAAATATAATGTAACTGTCGTGACATCGGATGGCGTTGAGCAGGTTATTATAAGAGGAGCAGGCTGTAACCTGATGTCGTCGAGGGATTTCTGGGATGATGTAAAACGGCTCGCAGGAGAAATTCATGAAACGATAGACAAAAAGGTGCGCAATCGTCCTCTTAAGGAAAGAAATTATCTGTTTGATTATCTTGATGATGAGACATTTAAAATAATAGAGGACATACGTCTTAAAGGATAGTAAAAATGTTTGGGAAAATTGTAAGAAAAATAATATTATTTACGGCAGCATCAGCTTCATTTATATGTATTTCATGCAGCAGTCCGGCGTTAAAAAGCCGGGAGGCAGAAGCATCGTTTATTGCAATGGATACGATAATGAGCATTACCTGTTACGGTAAAGAATCTGCTGACGCAGTAAGTGCGGCAAAGGAAGAAATATTAAGGCTTGATAATCTTTTGTCGGCTGAGAGTGAAAACAGCGAGGTGTCGTTAATAAATTCAGCCGGCAGCGGGGTGCTGTCGGAGGACGGCAGGAAGCTTATGGATTTTTCTCTTGATATTTTCAGTAAAACTGATGGAGCATTTGATGTTACGGTTTATCCCGTAATGAAACTGTGGGGATTTACGGAGGGTAAATTAAACGTACCGACAAAGTCCGAACTAAATGAAGTTCTAAATTACTGCAACAGCGATAACATACGTTTTGACAGGGATTCGGGGGAAATCGTTTTGTCAGACGGTCAGGGAATTGACTTTGGCGGTATTGCCAAGGGATATGCATCAGACAGGCTCATGGAAATATTTGAAGCATATGATATTGATTCGGCAATTGTTACACTTGGAGGAAATATACAGACATATCATACAAAGCCTGACGGCTCAGAGTGGAATGTTGCGATAAGAAATCCTTTTGACGATGCGGAAGAATACGTCGGTTCATTGAGGGTGAGCAATCTTGCCGTTGTAACTTCAGGAGCTTATGAAAGATTTTTTGTTGATGAAGCATCGGGTAAAACATATCATCATATCATAGATCCGTCTACAGGATATCCTGCCGATAAAGGTATTGCCTCCGTTACGATAGTAAGCAGCAGCGGAATACTTGCTGATGCATTGTCTACGGCCTGTTATGTTATGGGAATTGACAATTCCATAAAATATTGGCATAATAAAGATGATTTTGATTTTATAATTGTTACATCGGACAGAGAAGTGTACATTACCAAGAATATTTCGAAGAAATTTACTCCTTCGGATTCTTTTAATAATGTTCATATAGTACAATAAAATACGGGAGAAGAAAATGGCTAATATAAAAAAAGTAATTAAAGAAATTTCAGATGTATTCGGTTTTAAATACGACAGCAAACGTAATATTGCTTACGGCGAGAAGCAGGGTTATAAGATGCTTGTTGATATCAGAATGAACGGCTCACAATTTGTACATATCGGAGTATGCGTTGATATTAACGGCTCTGCGGCAGACAAGGCATTGCTTGATTCAGTTACACTGCCTAAGTCAGTTAAGATAAGTGCAAATAAGAATGCAATAGACATTATATTCACGCCTGCAATGAAGCTGCAGACTAATACGGATACTGCAGTATCAGCAGCACAGGCACTTCTTAGAATGCTTGCTGAAAATAATGCAGTTAACTGTGATATAACGGGAAAGAAGGGTGAGACGGATATTTATTCAGTAAAGGGTGAATATGTATTTCTCACTGCCGAGTCTGCAGATGAGCTTCGTGCAAGGCTGTCAATTGATAAGGGTGTGGAAGCAGAAAAGACGGAAAATTATATTCTGGGAACCATTGGAGCACTTGTCGGTTCACTTGCCGGCGTGCTGTTAATACTCCTTATTGCAAGACTTGGAAGAATTTCTGCGATAAGCGGTATTGTAATGGGTCTTGCCGTGTCATTTATGTATCTTAAATTTGCAAAGAAATTTAGCAGGATAAGTGTTATTATCTGCTGTGTAATTTCTATTGTGATGACTTATATTGCATTCAGGCTCGATATTGCCATTGACCTGTATTCGGCACTAAAGGATTCGATTTATCACGGCGTTTCCTTTATGACATGTTTTGTGGAGTCAAAGTCGTTTTTCGTGTCAATTGGGGAGACAGGTACATATTACCACAACCTTTTCCTGATGATGCTTATGGGATGTGTCGGTGGAATTGGTGCTCCGATTGCAGCTTATAGTTCAGAAAAAAATAAATTCAGTTTTGAAAAGGTATCATAATTGTTTGAGCTTTTTGACCGCCTTCGGGCGGTCTTTTTTGGGAAAATGTTTTGTCAGGTAAATGACAGTAAAAAGGAGTACATATGAGTTTATTTAGTGTTACACAACGTTTGTTTGAGGGATTTTCAATAAACTTCCAGTTGTTTGTCGGAACGCTGCTTTTTGCGCTTCCGCTGGGACTCTTAATTTCGTTTGGCTCAATGAGCAGATTCAGACCATTAAGATGGCTGGTCCGTACTTATGTATGGATTATAAGAGGAACACCTCTTATGCTTCAGCTTATCATTGTATTTTACGGGCCGGGACTAATGTTTGGAATGAGCGCAATGCAGAGAATGCATGCGGCATTTATAGCATTTATCATCAACTATTCCGCATATTTTTGTGAGATTTTCCGAGGCGGAATCGAAGCAATTCCGAGGGGGCAGTATGAAGCCGGACAGGTGCTTGGAATGACGAAGAACCAGATATTTTTTAAGGTAGTGCTTCTTCAGGTTATAAAGAGAATTGTTCCGCCTATGAGTAATGAAATCATTACACTGGTTAAGGATACTTCACTTGCAAGAATAATTGCAATTCAGGAAATTATCTGGGTATCACAGGATTACATAGCGAGCAAGGGTGTAATTTGGCCATTGTTCTATTCAGGAGTATTTTATCTGGTATTCTGCGGACTGCTTACAATTATTTTTCATTTCATCGAGAAAAAGCTGGATTATTTCAGGGTATAGGAGGAAGAAAATATGCCTGCATTAGAGGTTAAAAACATTAGTAAAAGTTTTGGTAACACACAGGTCCTTAACGGAATCAGCTTTTCCATGGAAAAGGGCGATGTTGTATCTATAATAGGCTCTTCAGGAAGCGGTAAGACGACACTGCTTAGGTGCCTTAATTTCCTTGAAACGCCTGATGAAGGAAAAATTTATGTAGAAGATAAGTGTATTTTTGACGGCAGTGATAAGGCAAGCAAGAGGGACTCTGAAATTCGTAAGAACAGGCTGCATTTTGGCCTCGTATTTCAGTCATTTAATCTTTTCCCTCAGTATACGGCAAAGCAGAATGTCATGCTGGCATGTGAGCTTCTTGCAAAGGAAAGAGAGGATTACAAGGCCAATAAGAAGCAGATACTTGCAGAAATTGATGCACAGGCAGAAGAACTGCTTATAAGAGTAGGACTTAAAGACAGAATGAACAATTATCCGCATCAGCTTTCAGGCGGACAGCAGCAGAGAGTCGCAATTGCAAGGGCACTGGCATTAAAGCCGGATATCCTCTGCTTTGACGAACCGACATCGGCACTTGACCCTGAACTTACGGGCGAAGTCCTTAAAGTTATCAAGTCACTGGCTGATACCAAAATGACAATGGTAATAGTAACCCATGAAATGGATTTTGCACGCGAGGTATCTGACCATGTATTATTTATGAATGATGGCATTATTCTTGAGCAGGGTACGCCTTCTGAGGTATTTGATAATCCTAAGGAGGAGCGTACGAGACAGTTTTTGAAAAAACTGGCAGAATAGGTGTTGACATTTCTAATCTGATGTACTATTATTGAACGAAAGCGTGAGGGAGTAATCAACACTTCCTGTGTGGTAAGTCAACATACTGACTGATGAAGTCTGGCTTACCTTAATAGATGAGACTCATGCATAGCGTATTGTTATTGCTATGTGTGCGCCTTTTTATAGGAATCCGGCAGGTAGCAATACCTGCTTTTTTTGTATAATAGGAAATTTCGTTGAAATTTCTCTATCTTGTATTGGATTCAGTTTTAAGGAGGATTTTTTATGGATTTAGGTACTGTGCTGGTACTTGCCGTGGCGTTATCAATGGATGCATTTGCAGTGTCGATATGTAAAGGCCTGGCAATGAAAAAGATTACAATAGGCAAATGTCTTATTGTAGGCATGTGGTTTGGAGGTTTTCAGGGTCTGATGCCTTTTATCGGATTTTTGCTTGGCAGCAGTTTTGCAGGAGTCATTGAGTCAGTTTCAGCGTGGATTGCATTTATTCTGCTTGCAATAATAGGTTCTAACATGGTAAAAGAATCGTTCTCAAAAAGTGAGGAAGAGGAAAATGATTCATTAAAATTTAAGGAAATGCTTCTTCTCGCAATTGCCACAAGTATAGACGCGCTGGCGGTTGGTATTACATTTGCCTGTGTGCCTGTTACGATTTTAAATGCAGGTGCGCTCATTAATACATTTATTGCATGTGTTATTATTGCATGTACGACATGCGTGCTTTCTATGGCAGGTGTAAAGGTTGGCAACATTTTTGGAACAAAGTATAAGAACAAGGCAGAATTTGCCGGCGGAGTAGTGCTCATACTGATTGGTCTAAAGATAATTTTGGAACATTTTGGAATATTTTAACTTTTTATGGAATAAAATATTCTATAAATGGAAAAAGCTTCTTGACGACATCATATAATCATAATAATATTAGATATTAGTTATAAATTATATACAGACGTTTGCTAAAACACTTAAATTATACAATATACATGTTTGTGTGTACAAATCAAGTGGCAATTGTGAGCCGCCGGTACTTGGGTGCCGTATTTTGGCACCTTATGTACCGCTGCGAGCGAGCATTAGTGCAAACGTGCCACTTGATTGTACACACAAACTTTGTTTAATATCATAATTACAGAAGTGTTTCCGCAAATACCTGTATAAATAATATAAAAATTGGGAGGAATTATGCTGGGTCTTATTAAAAGTATTTTGAGAGGAATTGTAATTGGTGTTGCCAATATTATTCCAGGTGTAAGTGGTGGAACTATGATGGTATCAATGGGAATCTATGATGACCTGATTCACTGCATTACGCATTTGTTTTCAGAGTTTAAGAAAAATGTTAAGTTTTTATTCCCTATTGCGGTTGGAATGCTGCTTGGAATAGTAGGTCTTTCTTTTGTGATTGAGTATTTGTTTGAGGAATTTCCGGTACCGACTAATCTGCTGTTCATAGGTCTGATTGTTGGAGGACTTCCTGCAATATATGCAAAGGTTAAGGGATATACAATTAAGCTCCCACAGATTGCGGCATTTTTATTTTTCTTCGTACTCGTTGTAGGAATGTCACTTTTAGGTGAAGGTGATAAAGCTGCAGGTGATATTTTACAGCCAAGTTTAATTAATGTGATTATTTTATTTATAATCGGTATAATTGCTGCTGCGACAATGGTTATTCCGGGTGTCAGCGGTTCGATGGTACTTATGCTTCTTGGCTTCTACGGTTCGATAATTGCAACAATCACAGGCCTTGTCGAGTCACTTATAGCATTTGACATTAATGGAATTCTTCGCGGAGTAGGAGTGTTACTTCCATTTGGTATCGGTGTTATAGTCGGTGTTTTTGCAATTGCAAAGCTGATTGAAATTGTGCTTGCCAAGTATCCGGGCGTTGCTTATTGGGGAATTATAGGTCTTATTGCTGCATCTCCGTTTGCCATAGTTATAATGAATGGTGCTGAATTTGCCGGAGTATTTACGATGGGCGCAGGAAGCATGATACTGACAATTGTTGTAGGAATTATTGCACTTGCCGCAGGTACATTTGCTGCATATAAGCTTGGTGAATAGAATAAAAAAAGAACATATGCCACTGTGACTTATATCACAGGCATATGTTCTTTTTTTGTTTATGTATATTACTTTAACTTATTGTTGATTTCAATTACATTCTTAACAAGAAGAATGGTAAGCATGCAGAATTCAAAAGAAATTCTTACAATAACCGGTCCAATAATCATCATTAAAAGACCTGTAACAAAAGTTCTGCCGAATAACATAAAGAAGCCTGACACTACAACGAATACAGTAGCAAGAACATATAAGAAGCGGGTAATGCTTTCGATATATAATTTCTTGAATGTGAATAAATCATGTAATGCCTGTAAAACAGGATTTCCCAAGTTTCCGTCTTTTTCCTTTGGTAAAACAAAGATGTAAAGACATACTACCGCTGCAATTGCAACAACAACTGTCAAAACGGATTTTACGATAGCTGCTAGCATAAAATGATTCCTCCTAAAAGTAAAATTTTTCAAAAAAAATTATAGTTTCTTTTAAAACAATTGTCAAGGTAGATACAAATCCTTACAAATAAAAAATCACAGAAAAAACACATATTGTTAATTGACATTATATACGTTATAGTATAATATAATTCGTGTACGAACTAATTTTAAGAGAAAAGAGGGAGAACATGGATAATCGGGAAAATTATGCAGGTTTTCTTGTCAGGGAACTGAGTAATGCAATGAAGAAGAAAACCCGTGAATACGATGATCATCATTGTGGCGGAAGAAAGCTGACAATGATGCAGGGCTGGATTATTGGATATATAGCTAATCATACGGATCACGATATATATCAGCGCGAGCTTGAGACAGAGCTTAATATTGGTAAATCCACACTGACGGAAGTTTTGCATCTTATGGAGAAAAATGACCTGGTAAAAAGAGTTGCAGATGAGAATGACGGACGTTATAAAAAAATTGTGATGACGGAAAAGTCCAAGGAAATTGATTCACAGATTATGAAGAATATTCAGAATGTAGAAAATAAGATGAGAGAAGGTATTTCCGAAGAGGAGTATCAAATATTTATACGAATCATTAAGAAAATGATTTCTAATATTACAACTGAGTGAGTTAAAGGAGTTTATGATGATTAAAACGGTAGCAGACAATTTACACGAGTACAAAAGATCAGCAATACTTACACCAATTTTCATGATTCTTGAAGTAATAATGGAAATGATAATTCCACTCATGATGGCGTCTATTGTTGATAATGGAGTGGATAAAGGGGATATTAATCATATTTACAGAATGGGCGCATTTATGATAGTAGCTGCATTCGTGAGCCTGACGGTTGGTATTCTCGGAGGACGGTATGGTGCAATGGCATCAACTGGTCTTGCAAAAAACTTAAGAGAGAAGATGTACAATAACATTCAGACATTTTCGTTTTCAAATATTGATAAATTCAGTACGGCGGGTCTTATTACAAGACTTACGACTGATGTGACAAATGTTCAGAATGCGTTCCAGATGGTTTTAAGAATGGGTACGCGTGCACCTTTCAGTATGATTTTTGCAATGATTATGGCATTTACAATAAATGCGCGTCTTGCATCGGTATATCTGGTTGCCGTACTGTTTCTGGCATGCTTTCTGGCAGTTATTATTTCCAAGGCAACTAAATATTTTTCGGAAGTATTTGCAAAATATGATGATTTAAATGCCAGTATTCAGGAAAATGTCTCTTCAATCCGCATTGTAAAAGCATTTGTACGTGAAGATTATGAAAAAGAGAAGTTTGGTAAAGCCAACAAAAATATTTACAACATGTTTGTTAAAACAGAAAAGCTGATTGTGCTTAACATGCCTGTAATGCAGTTTACCGTATATACATGTATTCTGCTGATTAGCTGGCTTGGAGCCAGAATGATTGTTGTGGACGGACTGACGACGGGACAGCTTATGAACCTTCTGACATACTGCATGAACATACTGATGAGTCTTATGATGCTGTCAATGATATTTGTAATGCTCACAATGAGTTCAGCAAGCCTTAAGCGTATAGGTGAGGTAATTGACGAGCAGGCTGATATAGTTAACCCGCAAAATCCAAGAATGGAAGTTAGTGACGGAAGCGTTGAATTCAGGAATGTTACCTTCAGTTACAATAAAAACAGTGATAAACCGGTACTTAGTAATATTAATCTTTCAATTAAAGCAGGTGAGACAATCGGCATTATCGGCGGAACCGGAAGCTCGAAGACCAGTCTTGTCAATCTGATAAGCCGTCTGTATGACGTGACGGATGGTGAGCTTATCGTAGGAGGACACAATGTCAATGAGTATGACCTTGAAGTTTTGCGTAATCAGGTATCCGTTGTTCTGCAGAAAAATGTACTGTTCTCGGGAACAATTCTTGAGAATCTCCGCTGGGGCGATGAAAATGCATCTTTAGAGGACTGTGTACGTGCATGTAAACTTGCCTGTGCAGATGAATTTATTCAGAAAATGCCTGAAAAATACAATACGTTTATTGAGCAGGGCGGAAGCAACGTTTCAGGTGGACAGAAACAAAGGCTGTGTATAGCGAGGGCACTTTTAAAGAAGCCTAAAATCCTTATTCTGGATGATTCGACAAGCGCAGTCGATACAGCTACAGATGCTAAGATAAGAAGCGCATTTGCCAAGGAAATACCGGATACAACCAAAATTATTATTGCACAGCGTGTGTCAAGTGTCAGAAACGCTGACCGCATAATTGTAATGGATGACGGTATGATTAGCGGAGTGGGCACACATGACGAATTAATGGAGACAAATGAAATATATTGTGAAGTTTATGAATCGCAGACGTCGGGCGGCGGTGATTTTGATGAAAAGGCAGGTGAAATGTAATGGCAGAATCTAAAGTAGTTAAGATGGGACCGGGAGCGAGAAATCACGGACCGAGGGCAAAAATCGATAATCCGGGAAAATTACTTAAGCGAATGATGGGCTATATACTTAAGGATTATAAAATCCATCTGGTTATAGTTGTAATATGTATCTTTGTAAGCGTTCTTGCAAATGTACAGGGAACAATGTTTACAAAGACGCTGATAGACGGGTATATTACACCGATGCTTTTAAATAAATCAACCGACTTTACACCGTTGCTTTATGCAATTCTGCGTGTTGCCGTATTCTATTTACTGGGTGCGTTTGCAACATACATTTATAACAGGCTGATGATTTATGTGTCGCAGGGAACTCTCTGCAATATCAGGAAAGATTTGTTTAATCACATGGAGAGCCTTCCAATCAGCTATTTTGACACACATGCACACGGTGACATCATGTCGGTATATACCAACGATATTGATACACTTCGTCAGATGATCAGTCAGAGTATGCCACAGCTTCTTTCAAGTGCGATAACTATAGTAAGTGTTCTTGTCAGCATGCTTATTTTGAACGTTCCGCTGACAATTGTTACACTTTCCGTTGTTTTTGTTATGCTTTTTACCACGAAGAAGGTAGCAGGACTTTCAGGTAAATATTTTATGGAGCAGCAGAAAAATCTCGGTGCCATTAACGGATTCATTGAGGAAATGATGGAAGGTCAGAAGGTAGTCAAGGTGTTCTGTCACGAGGAAAAAAGTGTTCAGAAGTTTAACGAGTTAAATGATAATCTGTGTAAGAGTGCATTTAATGCAAATCAGTTTGCTAATATAATCGGACCGATAAATGCCCAGCTTGGCAATGTAAGCTACGTTATTGCCGCGGTTGTCGGAGGTGTTCTTGCATTAAAGGGAATAGGCGGTTTTACCGTCGGAGGACTTGCAAGCTTCCTGACATTTAATAAGAGCTTTAATATGCCTATAAATCAGGTCAGCACGCAGTTTAACAGCATTGTAATGGCACTTGCAGGTGCGGACAGGATATTTAAGCTGCTTGATGAACAGCCTGAGACGGATGAGGGAAATGTGACACTTGTAAATGCAAGGCTTTTAGATGGTCAGATTGTTGAAACAACTGAACGTACAGGCATGTGGGCATGGAAAAATCCGGGTAAGAGCGGAAACGACTGTTTTTACACTGAATTAAAGGGCGATGTTACCTTTGATGATGTGGATTTTGGCTATAATGAGGATAAAATAGTTCTTCATAATATCAAGATGTTTGCAACTCCGGGACAGAAGATTGCATTTGTAGGCTCGACAGGTGCCGGAAAGACGACTATTACCAACCTGATAAACCGTTTTTACGATATTCAGGATGGTAAGATACGATATGACGGTATTAATATCAATCACATAAAGAAAGCGGACCTGCGCCGTTCGCTTGGAATTGTGCTTCAGGATACACATCTTTTCACGGCAACGGTTATGGATAATATCCGCTACGGAAGACTTGATGCAACGGATGAAGAGGTGATTGCGGCAGCAAAGCTTGCAAATGCCGATGGATTTATAAGAAGGCTTCCGGACGGCTACAACACTGTATTAACAGGCGACGGAGCAAACTTAAGCCAGGGCCAGCGACAGCTTCTTGCAATTGCAAGAGCGGCCATTGCGGACCCTCCTGTACTCATACTGGATGAGGCTACAAGCTCTATTGATACAAGAACAGAGAAAATTGTCCAGAGCGGTATGGATAAACTTATGAAGGGAAGAACGACATTTGTTATTGCACATCGTCTCTCTACGGTAAAGAACAGTGACTGTATCATGGTACTCGAGAACGGACGCATAATCGAGAGGGGACCGCATGACGAATTAATAGAGGAAAAGGGCAGATATTACCAGCTTTATACAGGTAACAGCATTGCCGGATAAAATATCACAGCTTGAATATTTCCCATCATAATAGTATACTAGGGTATATTATTTTCGTATGCGGAGGGTAAACATGGGATTTACATCATATTCATGTGAGGATTTTGTTGATATTTTATCTACCAAGGCACCCGTTCCGGGTGGCGGCGGAGCCTCGGCACTTGTCGGTGCGTTAGGCTGTGCACTTGGCAATATGGTAGGAAGTCTTACGGTCGGTAAGAAGAAGTATGCAGATGTCGAGGCTGACATTATACAGCTTAAGGAGAAAGCAGATGTGCTTCAGAAGGAGCTTCTTGAACTTGTGGAGGAGGATGCCAGGGTATTTGAACCACTGTCTAAGGCATATGGAATGCCGAAAGAAACAGAAGAAGAGAAGGCAGAAAAAGCACGTGTAATGGCCATTGTTTTAAAGGATGCATGTCTGGTTCCGATGGAAATTATGAGAAAATGCTGTGAAGCCATAGACTTAATCGAAGAATTTGCGAATAAGGGAAGCGTAATTGCGTTGAGTGATGCCGGAGTAGGCGCGGCGTTTTGTAAGGCGGCACTTCTGGGTGCTTCACTTAATGTATTTATTAATACCAAATCAATGGAAGACAGGGAGTATGCAGAAAGTCTCAACAAAGAGGCAGACGACATGATAGCAGAGTATTCGGTTAAGGCAGACAAAGTATTTGAAAGCGTAAACGCAAGACTCAGATAGTGTTAAAGGAGAGAGAAGATGGCAAAACAGTTATTAGGAAAAGAAGTTACGGCTGCCATGAATGAAAAAATCAAGGCCAATGTAGCAAAGCTTGTAGAAAAAGGAATTACACCAACTCTTGGAATTATCCGCGTGGGTGAGAGAGAAGATGATATATCATATGAAAGAGGAGCAACAAAGCGTTGTGAGACGCTTGGTGTTGCATGTGAGAAGTTTATCTTACCGGCAGATGTAAGCGAAGAAGAACTACTTTCTGTTATCGATAAGGTGAACAAGGATGATAATATCCATGGAGTACTGCTTTTCAGACCTCTCCCAAAGCATCTTAATGAGGAGAAGATAATTAACGCCCTTGATATAGAAAAAGATGTGGATGGAATTACAGACGGATCCATGGCGGGCGTATTTGCGGGAAAGCAACAGGGATTTCCGCCATGTACACCTTCAGGATGTATGGAGATTCTTGATTATTACGGAATCGACTGCACGGGAAAGAAGGCTGTGGTTGTCGGAAGAAGCCTTGTTGTAGGCAAACCTGCGGCAATGATGCTTATTAAGAAGAATGCAACAGTTACAGTCTGTCATACTAAGACCAAGGACATGCCATCGGTTGTCAGGGAAGCGGATATTGTTATTGTGGCAGCAGGAAGAGCAGGAGTTGTAGACGGTTCATACCTTCGCGCAGGACAAACTGTAATTGATGTAGGAATTAATGTCAATGAAGAAGGAAAGCTGTGTGGGGATGTCAATTTTGAAGAGGCAGACCGCATAGTTGATGCCATCACACCTGTGCCGGGAGGGGCAGGAAGCGTGACAACATCAGTGCTTGTCAGTCATGTGGTAGAAGCTGCAATGAGAAAGTTCCTTTAGTATCCTAGTAGAAATGATACTGATTCTTACCACTGTTTTTAGAAAGGTATAATGCCTTGTCTGAATTAGAATATAATTCTTCAAATGTTACCATGTCGTTGGAATCCTGCTTTACTGTAGTAGCGATACCGATTGACATGGTAATTTCATTTGGAAGCTTACGTTCGGTTAATGTGCGCCTGAAACTATCAATAATGCTGTCCGCAAGTCTTGATAAATTGGTAGTATCAGTAATATCATTTACAAAAATGTTAAATTCATCTCCGCCGATTCTGCACGGAATGACATTGTAGTTGGAAATGGATTTAAGAACATATCCCATTGCTTCAAGAACATGGTCGCCCACGGTATGTCCGTATGTGTCGTTAACAGACTTGAAATTATCGACGTCTATCATGAACATTGCACCGGTCTGCCGGCTGCTTAAATATTCCCTTATTGTACTTTCGTAGTACTTACGGTTGTAGAGTGAGGTAAGGGAATCCGTCTGTGCAATACTCTTAATATGTTTAAGATTATTGATATGTTCGGTTACGTCAACAGACCAGATAACATACCCTTGCGTATAACCTGACTCAATCAGCGGTTCTAATTTCATTTCATATATTTTGTTGTCAGCAGTGTAGTATTTTTCGTTATCGTACAATAATTTTCTGAAAAATTCGTTGGTGCAGACATCCATTCCTTCCCTAAGTTCAGGGAATAATTTTTTCATGAAATCGTTAATGTAGGTAATATAATGATTCAGCTTTATAACCATTACAGCTTCACTTCTTCGGTTAAGGGCATTTTCATATGCAACCTGAACAGAATCAAAGTACCCAAACCTGATGAGAATTATTGCAAAACAGAAAACAATACCAATAATTCCGAGAGAGGTAATTTCATATCCTCCGGTGAGATTGAGAGCACGTATCCCTGATACCAGCCATGGAAGGGCAATACCCGGGAAAAGCCATAAGATACGTTTTCTTTCAATTCCGACACTTCGTTTTAAAGTCTTGATACCTAAAGCAGCAAAAAGCAGACAAAGTATGGCGGCATAAACCATAAACATATAGAAACCAAAGCTGTATGTGAGCTCAAGGCGCGGAAACGGTCCGTCTGTATTGAGCGCGATATCCTTGTAAAAATAAGTGTTATATTCAATTGTAAATACCATTAACAGAGTAATGATTGTAATAATAACCTCAACTGCATAAATAATCTTTGGCAGCGTAATTCTCATAAATGCAGAAACAAACCATGTTATTCCAATGAAAACGAGCGCTTCACCAAAATATTCGACCTTAATGGCAGCAATGAGTACATTTATATCAGAAGATGTGATTTCAATAAGGAAACCAATCATATACATTATTGCAAATGATATGAAGAAAACAATTGAAACCTGTGCTTTACTTGGCTTGACATGAAGAATGTATGCTAAAAGCACAAGAGTCGCCACAATGCAGAAAATATGCATAAATACATAAACACCGTAAATGCCAAAAGAAGCATAAGAAACTTTAATTAAGTATAAAATTGTAAAATGAGCCGGGTAGAAGATGTAAAAGAAATATCTTCCAAACGGATAATCACCCTTCTGACCGTTGTAACATTTAAGCAGAGGCAGAGCCAGCATAAAACCGAGGAAATATGCCTTTTCATACCAGAGCCATTCATAATGGGAAAAATGATATAACTGATTCAGGTAAATGAGACCTGAAAGCATAATTACGAATGAAACAGTAAAAGTGCAGAACCATTTGGCCTGCTGTTTAAAATCTTTTCCATAATAGAAAATGAGTATGTATACAAGAGGGAGTACAGGCCATCCCCCGATTATCATTGAAACAGTGAAAATCGCAACGACAAGGAGAGCTTTATTTGCGCGTGAAAGCTTTCTGCTGTCCGTTACGGTGAGAACCAAAAGCCCCAGAAGCAGGTCAAAAATAATATTCTGGCGGAAACCATATTCTTCATGGAAGAAGAGGTAGAATGGTACTATTGTTATAAGCCAGAAAAAAACCATCCTTCCAATGTATTTTCTTAAGCCGGTTGTCTTTTTGTAACCCTCGGCGATAAAAAAGCACATGATTGGTATGGTAAGCCTGCCGATGATATGTAAGAATTGTCCAAGTGGTGAGTAGAAATCAACAAATCCCCACGCTGTATGATCAATGACCATTGCAATGATTGCAATTATCTTTAAATGCTTACGGTTAAGCTGTAATGATGTCATATGTAAACCTCCGAATGTAGTGTACAAAAAACTAGTTGTATTATATCACGAAACAGGGCAAGTGTGCAAATAAGTAAATGTCAAATATTTGTGGACAAAAAAGGTCGTCTGTGATAGTCTAAAATATCAGTATCAGACATGGAGAGGTAATATGAAAAAAAAGATTTTGTTGTTGTGCTTAATTTGCATACTAGCGCTTTTTACTGTAGCCATAGCACTTAATAATACTAAAAAAACTGACAATACAAAGGATACGGAAAATGTAAGTGAAAACCTGCCTGACTGGACTTCATTAGAGGTTACGGATTCATTGTCGTTAGAATATGCAACGGAATTTGGCGTGGATTTTTATGGCGATGATTATACAATGATAAATATATGCGACGGGTCACATTTCCTTGTCTGTAAGGAAGGCGCACCAGTACCTTGTAATGTACCTTCCGGCATAACGGTGCTTGCACAGCCGGTTAAAAATATTTATCTTGCGGCAACATCAGCGATGAATCTGTTTGACGCATTGGACAGTCTGGATAAAATAGCTCTTTCGGGAACTGATGCCGACGGCTGGTATATAGAAAATGCAAAAGCAGCAATGGAATCAGGGAAAATCATTTATGCCGGAAAATACAATAAGCCTGACTATGAGCTTATACTATCAAAAGGATGCGGTCTTGTAATAGAATCGACGATGATTTCGCATGCACCTGAAGTGAAGGAGAAGTTTCTGGAACTTGGCATCCCTGTACTTGTGGACTGGTCAAGTTATGAAAGCCACCCGCTTGGAAGAAGTGAGTGGATTAAGCTGTATGGCGTACTTACGGGAAAACTTGACCTTGCAGTTTCTGAGTTTGAAAAACAGTCGGCTTATTTAAAGGATTTTTCTGAAAATAATGAAAACAAAAAGACTGTTGCGTATTTTTACATAAGCTCACAGGGTTCGGTAGTTACGCGTAAATCCGGAGACTACATTGCCAAAATGATAGAGCTTGCGGGGGGAAAATATCTTTTCGGAAGTGAAAAAGAAGATGATGCTGCCACTTCATCAATGACTCTTGAAATGGAAAAATTTTATGAGCAGGCAAGGACGGCAGATGTTATAATATACAATAACACCATTACGGATGAAGTCACAAGTCTTAGTGAGCTTGTCGCTAAAAATCCGCTGTTAAACGACTTTAAGGCTGTGAAGGACGGCAATGTGTGGTGTACGGGCAAGAATCTGTATCAGGAAACATTGCAGCTTGGACGCATGATTAAAGATATTAATCTGATACTTAATGCTGGTGATGATAACCAATTACATTTTTTTAACAGACTAAGATAGGAAAAATATGAAGAATAAGAGAATTGCGATTACTTATGGCACCCTGGTAATTATGGTAATTGTGCTTGTTGTGCTCAATATACATATTGGAAGTGTGTCAGTTCCGGTTAAAAACGTTATAAAAATTCTAATGGGAAATGTATGTGACAGTACACAGTATAACGTCATATGGAAGATACGTCTGCCAAGGACAGTGGCTGCTTTTGTGCTTGGCGGTGCACTGGCACTTGCCGGTTTCCTGCTTCAGACATATTTTAATAACCCAATCGCAGGACCTTATATACTTGGTATATCCTCGGGAGCCAAGCTTACCGTAGCGCTTGCCATGATAATACTTATTGGAAACGGACATGTGGCAGGTTCGGTAGTACTTGTGCTGGCAGCTTTTGCCGGAGCAATGATGTCTGTCGGATTTATTATCATTCTGGCAGATAAGATAAAGAATGCAGCGACGCTTATTGTCGGAGGCGTAATGATAGGGTATATCTGTTCCGCAGTTACGGATTTTATGGTGACATTTGCAGATGAATCAGATATTGTCAATCTTCATAACTGGTCACTCGGAAGCTTCTCCGGAATGGCATGGCGGGACGTTTTCTGCATGACAGTGATTGTGCTTGTCGTGTCAGTAATTGTATTTGGCATGTCAAAAGCCATAGGAGCATATCTTCTGGGCGAAGAATACGCAAGAAGTGTTGGCGTAAATGTCAAAAGCTTCAGAATAATGCTTATAATACTATCAAGTATACTGGCTGCATGTGTCACGGCATTTGCAGGTCCTATATCGTTTGTCGGAATAGCAGTTCCTCATCTTATAAAAAGGAGCCTTAACACGTCAAAGCCGATTGTTGTAATTCCGGCATGTTTCCTTGGCGGTTCGGCATTCTGTCTTGGATGTGATTTAATAAGCAGAACATTATTTGCACCGGTAGAACTAAACATAAGCTCCGTAACGGCGGTGTTTGGGGCACCTGTTGTAATAGCGGTGATGCTTAGAAAAAGAGGTGGACGCAGATGAATGAATCAAGACTTTCCACGGATAATCTCTCAGTAGGTTACAATAACGAAATCCTTATAAATGACATTTGCATTAACGTGTGTCCGGGTGAAATCGTGATGCTTATAGGACCTAACGGTTCGGGTAAATCAACCATACTTAAGACAATAACCAATAATCTGGTATCCTGCGGGGGAAGGGTATATGTTGATGATAAGGAAATGTCTTCATACGGTGCCAATGAACTTGCAAAAAAAATATCCGTAGTGTGGACAGGCAGGGTTCATACGGAGCTTACAAGCTGTGAAGAAATAGTTGAAATGGGGCGGTATCCGTACACAGGTAAGTTTGGCATATTATCGGAAAATGACCACAAAATTGTGGATGCGGCAATGGAACTTGTTGAAATAAAAGAGCTTAAGGACCGTGATTTTGATACGTTAAGTGACGGACAAAAACAAAGGGTATTACTTGCTCGTGCAATTGCGCAGGAACCGGATATAATGATACTGGATGAACCAACCTCATTTCTTGATATAAGATACAAGGCAGAGCTGTTTGGAATATTAAAAAAGCTTGCCAAAGAAAAGAAAGTATCAATAATTTTATCAATGCATGAACTTGATTGTGTATCAAAGGTGGCAGACACGGTGGTGTGTGTCAAAGGTGACAGGATATTTATGGCAGGAAAGCCGCAGGAGGTCATGAAGAGGGAAAACATAATGAAGCTTTATGACCTTAGTGATTCGCAGTATGAATTCATGTTTAAAAAGGAGATGTAAACCCAATGGCACA